>JAGCDP010000057.1 GCA_017651065.1 Treponema sp. | reverse complement strand
CTTCGTAGCTTGCGTCTACATCTACCCAGATACATTCAATGCCAAGCTTTTTAAGAGTGAATCCAAACAGGTTGATTGTTCCACCATAAATTGAAGAAGAAGCAATAAAGCTGTCTCCTGCAGAACAAAGGTTCAAAATAGAAAGAAGACTTGCTGCCTGACCGCTTGATGTAAGCATACAGCCAACGCCCCCTTCCATATCTGCAATTTTCTTTTCTACAGCATCGCAGGTTGGGTTTGCAAAGCGTGAATACATGTATTCTGTAGGCTTGTCAAAAAGAGCTGCAACGTGATCACAGCTGTCAAAGCGGTAAGTTGTACTCTGTACAATAGGAATAGTTCCAGGTCCACCGTTTTCAGGCTTATATCCTGAATGTAAAGCTTTTGTCTCGATTTTCATTATTAAATTACTCCTTCGTCATTGCGAGTGCAGCGCGGCAATCTATATAAAAGAATGCATTCTAATTTGTGGATTGCTTCGCTTCGCTCGCAATGACATATCTGAATTATACCAAAAAAAATTATAAAAAAAAATACTTTTTTTGTTACCATTTTTTTTTTGCGCGGTTTAATTATCGAAAACCAATTAGCAGCGGGGAATAAACCTTGCTCAGGAGGATAATACTATGAAAAAGATTTTTACTGTTTTGGTTTTAGCTATGGCAATGTGCCTTGCATTTACAGGTTGTGCTTCAAAGAAAGCAAAAGAAAAAGGTCCAAAAACTTACCGTATTGATATTGCTTCAGTAATTGGAAGTTCAATTGATGTAGGAGAAGAAAATGAATTAAATATAACTTCACTTTTCCCTGCAGATAAATTACCAGTTGCAGGAGACACAGTTCGTGTAATGTGGACTTTGATTTCTGATTCTGACATTGATACACTTTATGTAAGTCTTAATGATGAAGCAGAAGAGTATGAACTTGGAGTTGATATTGAAGCAGACAAGGCAAGCTATGTTGTTGTAAACATTCCTGTAAAAGAAGATTTGACAGATCCTGTTTACATCAGATTGTGGAGCGACAGCGCAGCAGTTTGCGAAACAACCTATATTGATGCAAAATAAGCAAACAGCTTAGGCTACATCTAATGGTGCCGAGGAACTCCTCGGCACTATTTGTTTAACTATAGTAGTTTGTTATTCTGCCTGTGGTTCTGCCTGTGGTTCTGCCGGTTCAAGGCTCAGGTCGCCTTCTTTAATCCAGCCTAGTTTACGGAATAACAGGCCTAATGCCCAGCACAAAACAGCCGGCAATACAAAGCAGATTAAAAGTAATCCTAACCAGTCAATGAATCCTGGGGTAATTGCAACTGCACCATGACCGATTGCTACTTCGCTTGGTTCGTACCAGCCGGTTATAACACCAATCTGACCAACAAGACCACAGGTTCCCATACCAGAACTTACGGCAGCACCATTCATTTCCATTTTGAAAAGACAGGTTGCAAGAGGGCCTGTAATTGCACTTGCAATAATTGGTGGGAGCCATACCTTAGGATTTTTAATAATGTTAGACATCTGAAGCATACTTGTTCCAAGACCCTGTGAAAGAATTCCACCCCAGCGGTTTTCGCGGAAAGACAAAACTGCAAATCCAACCATCTGAGCACAGCAGCCTGCAACAGCAGCACCACCGGCAAGTCCTGTAAGACCAAAGGCAGCACAAATAGCAGCAGAGCTGATAGGAAGTGTAAGTGCAATACCAACAATTACAGAAACAATAATTCCCATCCAGAACGGGTGCAGTTTTGTAGCCCAGACAATCAGTTTACCGATTGAGCTTGCGGCAGCACCAATATATTTTGCAGTAAGAACTGTAAGAAGAGCACCAACTAAAATTGTAACAGCTGGAGTTACAATAATATCTACTTTTGTTTTTTTGCTTACAAGACAGCCAAGCTCTGCGGCAATAATTGCAATTACTAAAACAGCAAGAGGACCACCTGCCCCACCGGTAACATTAGCAGCAGCACCAACAGCAACAAGGCTGAAAAGTACAAGGGCAGGAACACCCATTGCAAAGCCAATTCCTACTGCCATTGCGGCTCCAACAACATGACCTTCTGTAGCAAAATTTCCGGCATTTACAAGAAACTGAAAAACCGGATTAACAGAAAGTCTGAGCAGCTGCTGACCAAGTGTTTTAATAATAGTTCCAATAAGCAGAGAAGCAAATAATCCCTGAGCCATTCCGCTCATTGCGTCAATAAAATAACGCTTAACATACTTATTCATAAGAAATCCTTTGAGAAAAAATTTTGTGATTTATAGCAGTAAATTACGGGAAAATGTTGATACTCGGAGCGTCGTAACGTCACCGGTAATGCAGGACACCATGGACTCTGCGCTGGTTCATTTGTTCGTAAAATCTAAAGGGAATTTACTATAAAAAGGGAAGGTTGTCAAATGCTCATATTGCGGGGTTTTTAAGGGGCCAGGGGGAAGGCTTTTCCCCCTCACCTCTTAAAAAATTACAATGCCTCATTCATTTTCTTGACTTTGTTTTTGTAATGGAGAGAAAAACAAATCCAGAAAATGATGTACACAACTATGAATACTCCGAACCAGGCGAGAGTGCTGCCGACTGTATGTGGGAACCAGCCGCACAAAAATCCGGCGATATACATTACGATTGATGTAATTATAAAGTGGATGATTGTCTGGCGTAACAGGCTCCAGTTGTCCATTTCGAAAATTACTGTTGTTGCGGCGAAGGTCAATCCGATAATTCCTGTTATGAAATACTGGATGATTACGGCACAAAGTTTTGTTCCGGCTAAATCTACCAGAGACTGTGTTGTTGAATAGAAGTTTCCGTCGTGCACGAAAAGTGATTCTATTATTAAGATTGTCTGGCCAATAAAAACTCCGTAAATAAAGCCAAGAACGGCTCGTTTGATTATTGCTTTTTTTGTTTCATTCTTTGTCATAATGCTATCTCCTTGTCATAATCTGATCTTTAATTTTGTTCATATATCTTCTTGAAACTATTGCAACCTTTTCGTCTCCGTAAATTACTTTAACGATTCCCGAAAATGACATATCGAATTTTTTCACTTTCGAAAGGTTCACAATATCCGTATTCGAAATGCGAATGAAGTCTGTCCAGCCAAGGCGCTCTGCAAGCTCTTCAAACTCGTACAAACGCATTTTCAAAAGCAGCGGTGCATCTTCGGTTTCACACTCGAAATACACTTTTTTATCAAGACTGTAGATTCTTAAAATCTGCTGCTGCTTTACCTGAATGCAGTAGTCTCCGTCCCAGCCGCTGACCACTGCAGCTTTTCCATCTGCGTCCATCATGCTGATTTTTTCTGCCACCTGTTTGATTCCATCAGTCTGGGCCTGGGCATGAATTACGCAGTATGGTTTTTCACATTGTTCAACTTTAATTTGTACCTGCACAGCTTTCTCCTATCTGAACATTCTATACCCTATTGTAAGGCATGGTGCGTGATTTGAAAAGTTGGGAAGATTAACATCTGTTCCTCCAACAAGAAATCTTTGAACACCTCCAAACTCTACAACAAATGCACAGTCTGTTGAAAACTGGAATTCAAATCCACCTCCAAATTTTGCGCTCACAATAAAAGGCTTTGAACCAAAGCTGTGGTCATCCCAGCTGAAGAAACCAAACGAACCGCCAATAAAGCCATAGCTGCGGATAATAAAACCGGGACAATTGTATCTTCCTCCTATAAGTAATTTGTCTCCAATTTCTAATCCGCCAACTTCAATTTTGTTTCCAGGTGCTTCTCCAAGCTCAAGACTACTGCCTTCACCCTGAACAAAGAAACAGTTTCTAAGTACAAAGTTCTTTTCTTTAGGCAGCAGATTGATTCCGAATTCTCCAAAACCACCGGTCAGGTTGTTTTCAATAACCCAGAAGCCACCGCTTGTTGTTCTATAATCTACATTTGCAGAAGCGTTTTCTTCTGCAAAGCCAGCACAGCAGATTCCTGCGACCAAACTTAAAACAATAATTAATCTTTTCATGATTCGGAGTATATAACGGGTTTGGCAAAAAAGGGCTTTTTAGGCGATAAGTGGCATTTTTTACAGATAAGTGGTCAAAAACAGGTGAAAAAAGCGTTTTTCTTGACGATTTACGCACCTCGTTATTATATTCACTAATATGAGAATACTGATTTTATCATGCAACACAGGCGGCGGTCACAACTCTGCTGCAAAAGCAATTAAAGAAGCCTTTGATGCTAAAGGCCATATCTGTGACATTATGGATGTCCTCTCTTTTGGAGGCCAGAAGGCTTCTGATTTAGTTTGCGATGCCTATATAGAAATGGTTAAAAAAACTCCAAAGCTCTTTGGTGAAATGTATAAGCTTGGAACAAAGGTTGGTCAGTTTAATCAGGAGACTGATAAGTTCCGTTCGCCTGTTTATTATGTAAACAAAATCTATGCCGACGCGCTCGAAGATTTTATAAAGAAGAATGAATATGACGCTGTTGTATGCGTTCACATTTTTGCCGCCGAGGCAATGACAAATCTTAAAAAGCACGCCAGAGTTGGCATTCCGTTTTATTTTGTTGCCACAGATTACTACTGTTCTCCAATGCTCGAAGAAACCCTGCCTGATAAAATTTTTGCAGCACACAAGGACAGCCTGTTCACATTTCTTGACCGTGGAATCAAGCCGGAGCTTTTACTGCCAACTGGTATTCCTGTTTCAAGACGCTTCCTTACAAAAAAAGATAAATCCCAGGTGCGCGCAGAGCTGGGCTTGAATGACAGCGACCAGGTTTTTCTTCTTATGAGCGGCAGCATGGGCTTTGGAGACTTGATTGATACAACCCGCTACATTTTTGAACACGGAAATCCCGACACCCGCGTTATTGCAATTACAGGGCACAACGAAAAGCTTTATGAAAGTCTTCAGTCTGAATTTAAGGGTGAAAACCGTTTGATTCTTATTGGCTTTACAGATCAGGTTTCTGATTACATGGATGCCAGCGATGTTCTCCTTACCAAACCGGGAGGCCTTTCAAGCACCGAAGCATTGGCCAAAGGAATTGCCATAGTTCACACAGCCCCAATCCCAGGCTGCGAAAGTGAAAATGTCCAGTTCTTCACCGAGCACCATCTTTCTCTTTGTGCCCGTGAATCCAGTGATGCCGGCCGTCTTGCAGTTGACCTCATGAATGATTCCTTTATGCGCGAACAGATTCTCGCTGCGCAGGAGTATTTCAGATGTAATAATTCTGCCTGGGCGATTGCGGAGTTTATTGAGGGAAAAAAATAGTTTTCCACCGAAAAAGAAAAAAGCCACCTCAAAAGAAGTGGCTTATAAAAAATTTGGATGGGCGGCGTATCCATCATATCAGGTTCCCTTTCGGGAGTGCAGGGTGCCTTTCCTGCTCGTCAAATTTTAAACCTATAATACTAAAGTTTACTATAATTGTCAACATATATTGACTTAACAAAAAACCATGTTATACTATCCTCATGGCAATGAACAACACTATAAAAGTTCTTAGAGAGCAGAACAATTATTCTCAAGCGGCTGTGGCTCAATTCTTAGGCATCTCTCGGCAGATGTATATTAAATATGAAACTGGACTTGTTGAGCCTCCTGTGAAAATCGTTTCTGATTTAGCGCATTTTTATCATGTAACTTATGACACAATTATTGATGATTCCTTTGGCGATAAAAAAGGAATTTATGAAAACTCAGAAGAACAAACCCTTGAAGTTCACGATTCTGCACCACAATATTCATCTGGAAAAAGAACTGGAAATACTTTGACCTATGATATTCCCTCTCGTAAAACACAACCACAATCCATGTATTTAAAATCAATTGTCGAAATGCTACCAAAGCTTATTTATAGTGAGCAGCTTATGGTTTTGGAAATGCTTGCTGAAATAGTAAGAAATTCTACTGCAGAAAAAATTATGCCGGAAAAAAAGAGTACCGGAATTGACCAATTGTTGAAGTTGAATGAAAAATATCATCCAAGGTCTGATGGCACTAAGTGGACAAGGGAGGAAATATATGAAAGGTAGCTCAAAAGAACGGACACTTGTCGAAGAAGGAAAAGTTTTCTTCGATTCAAATATACTGATATATTCTGTTGATGAACGGGATTCTCTAAAACAAAAAATTGCTATCGACCTTATAAATAAGGCCATGCAAAATAAAATAGGAGCGATCTCTACTCAAAGCCTTCAAGAATTTTTTTCTGTAACAACAAAAAAACTAAATGTTTCGAAAGAAGTTGCAAAAGAATATCTGGATTTTTTCGTAGACAATTTTCCTGTAACTCAAGTTACACTTTCAAATATATATAAAGCAATTGATATCAGCATTCAAACACAGTTTTCTTTCTGGGATTCTCTTATTGTTTCTGCAGCACATTCTTCGGGTTGTGTGATTGTTTATTCCGAAGATATGCACCATAACCAGCTTGTGAATGGTGTAAAGATAATTAATCCTTTTATAAACTAAGTTAAGCCTTCTTATACAAAACACTCGGCCTTCCGCCGGTACCATAATTAATTTCTGCAACGATGATGTTTTTCTCTTCCAGATAGTTCATGTAGTGGCGCGCGGTTACAATTGAAATGCCAAGTTTTTCTGCTATCATTCCAACGGAGTGCCAGCCTTCGTTTTGTTCAAGGTATTCTTCTATCAAGAGCAGCGTCTTTTTCTGAATGCCTTTTGGGAGCTCCTGCTGGTCAATGTCGTTTGGTTTGGCTACGGTATTTTCTCCTGAACTTGAAATCATGTTGTCTATGCTGGACTGATCAAGTGTATTATGTTCTGTTAAGATTTTGTGATGAGCAACAAACTTTTCAAGCGCTACCTGAAAGCGTTCAAAGGCAAACGGCTTTATAAGATAATCGATTACACCAAGATGCATTGTTTCTTCAATTGTTGCAGAGTCGTTGGCGGCAGTTACCATAATAACTTCGGCGGCAATTTTTTTCTCGCGGATTTTTTTCAGGGTTTCAATTCCGTCCATGTAAGGCATAAATATATCAAGGACAATCAGGTCTACCTTATTGGCTTCCAAAAACTCAAGTGCTTCCTGCCCGTTCCTGCAAGATGCGGCAACAACGAACTGCGGATTTTTGCAAACATACTGTTCGTTTATCATTGCGACCATTGGATCGTCTTCGACAATTAAAACCTTGTATTCCATTTATTCTGCCTGACCGTTTATCCTTACCATAAAACAGGTGCCCTCTCCCGCCTGCGATTCAAACGAAATTTCTCCGCCAAGATGCTCTATCAAAAGCTTGGTGTGATATAACCCTACACCACGTCCATCTCCCTTTGTAGAAAATCCGTTTTCAAAAACATGCGGTTTTACTTTATCAGGAATTCCCATCCCCGAATCTTTTACTGTAATCAAAAGAGAACCAAGTTTTGTCATAACACTAAAGTTAAGTTCGTTCTGCCTGCCACTCTTACTTTCACTATGCTGCATCTCATTCATTGAATCAAGTGCATTGTCTATTAAATTACCGGTGATTGTAACAAGCGCCTCCGACGGAATATCAATATCCTGAGAGCAGAAATGAAGATTTGAATCAAGAACAAATTTTACATTGCATTCAGATGCACGCGCAATTTTTCCTATAAGCAGAGCGGCAAAGCTTGCATTGTCAATTGAGTTCATCACACGGCTGATTGTCTCTCGCTGGATGATAGAAATATTCTCTATGTACGACTGCGCCTTTTCGTATTCACCAATCTGAATAAGTCCAAGAATTACATGAAGCTTATTTGTAAAATCGTGATTGTTTGCCCGCATGGAATCTACAAGAAATTTTGTTCCTTCAAGGTCTTCGGCAAATTCTAAAAACTGACGTTTGATTTTTTTAGAAAGAGTGGCGCTTATTGCAAGCTCAATTAAAATTGCAGCGAGTGTGACAAAAAGAAAAAGAAGAACTGTTCTTATGGTAACGCTGCGCATAGAATTACGAAGTTTGATAATCATTATAAAGCCTTCGTAGTTTCCGTCATCATCATAAATTGCAGAATAAGTTCGACGCTGAGGACCGGAAGGACCAGTGTTATTTTCTGTTAGAAAGTCCGAGGCCATTGTAGAAAAATCCGGATGGCTTCCGTCAAACTGCGTATCAATCAATTCGTGATGCGCGTGGTAAATGCGGTTATTATTTTTATCGACAATGGAAATTACATCAATGTCAGGTAAATCCTGAACAACCGAATCCATGTAACTGATTAGTTCAGGCTTACTCATATCCTTTGCAAAATGATAAAGTCTTGTTACAAGCTCCGAAGTATCCTGAAGCGACTGATTAAAGGCCTTGTCGTTAGAAGAAATATTGATTGTCATTCCGCCAAGCGTGAGCAGAATCGTAATTCCTATAATCAACGCAAGCTGATTTCTTTTTATTTCTTTTCTAAGCGCATTCAGAGTCTTTCGGTTCAGGGTTGTCTTCATAATTTCATAATATAGTAAATTTCATTTTTCGGCACACTTTTGAAAGTAAAAAAAATAAGGTTTTGAAAAGTAAAGAAAATCCACGCGCAAATAACATTTTAAAACTTTCAAAAAATTGAATGATTTTTGTTTTGCGCTATATTAGAGCCACGAGGTAAAAAAATGGAATTTGGTCATCTTTTTGAAGCTTTAATGTTGGTTTGCTTTGGGTTCTCGTGGCCTTTAAATGTTATCAAGGCATACAAAGCCCGCACTGCAAAGGGAACAAGCCTTGCATTTATCTTTTTGATAATCACCGGGTATCTTGCAGGCATTACAGCAAAGTTTATAAATCATCAGTTTAATTACGTGCTTGCAGTTTACTTTTTGAATCTTGCAATTGTTATGATGAACGTACTTGTTTACATCAGGAACAAAGGTCTTGATAAAAAAGCTGCTGCAAAAAATCAGATACAAATTATAAAAACAAACACCGCCAGCATTGGCAATACACAGGAGGAAAATATGAACTACACTTACTCGCTTGATGAATTTATTAATCCAAAGGGACAGAGCAACAGAGAAGAAAAGAACGCTGTTATTCTTCTTGGAAACGGACTGGACACAAAGATTCCTGTTCAGAGTCTTGGAAAAGAATTCAAATTCAATTTTAAGATTTACAACAAGAGCTGCGAAAAACTTTCGTCGGAAAATGTAAAGGAATATTTTTCTGAGGCCATTGCTCCGCTTGCTCCGGAAGGCATCATGATTCATCTTGGCGAAAACGATTTAAACCTTTGTATGAACAACAGCGCCTTATTTGACACTAAGTATTTTGAACTTATCCAGCAGATTAAGAGCATCAATAAGAAATGCCGCATTGCTTTAATCTCTCTTGCAAATCCTCAGAATAATAAAGCAATCAGCCTTGTAAACCGCCACATAAAAGCAATTGCCGATTCCGAAAAATGCAGTTATGTAAATCTTGATAATGCACATCTTTGGAATCCTGCCGCAACAAAGGCTGCAGTTGAGTTTGCACACAGCATGGGCTTGAACACAAGAAAGCCTTTGAACGATGTTGCAGAAATTCTTTACAGCTACGAGTTCAATGTTCTGGCGGAAGATACTTCTACAACAAATCTGGTAGGTTAATACTTTACAACTAAAAATTATGCAGTGAAATTAGTTGTATGAAAAACCCGAATGATTTGATAAAGATTCCTGATTATAAAAAAATCCGTGTCATTATTGATACGGATGCTGCATGCGAAGCCGATGATCCTTTTGCAATTGCCCAGGCACTCATGAGTCCTAAGCTTATTGTAAAAGGAATCCTTGCAGAGCATTTCCGTGAACCTGGTTCAACCAAGCGCAGTTATGATGAAGTTCGAACTGTACTTGAGGCTATGGATGTAGATGTTCCTGTTTTTATGGGACAAAGTGGGCCGCTTGAAACAGACAGTGCAGTTTCTCCTGCCGCACAGTTTATTATTGATGAAGCTACTGAAGCTGATGCCTCGCCTCTCTACATTTTGTGTCAGGGTGCAATTACAAATGTTGCCATAGCGCTACGTGCCTGCCCGCAAATAAAAGATAAAATCATAATTGTCTGGATAGGAACTCATGGCATTCAGAATATCGGGAAGCCTGTTCCGTTCAGAGAGTTTAATGCCGGAAACGATGTTACTGCCGCAAATGAAGTTTTACAGAGTGGCGCAAAAATCTGGCTTATCCCGTCTGATGTTTATACAACAATAAATGTGACTCTCGCAGAGCTTAAGGTTAAGGTTGAGCCTTATGGAAAAATCGGCCACCATCTCTATCACAACATGCTAGACTATAATTTATCTGACCGCGCCGGATGGACTCAAGGCGAAAGCTGGTCGCTTGGAGACTCTCCTGCAATTGCCGTTGCCATTAATCCTGGCTGCGGAAAGTTTGTAGAAGCACCTGCGCCTTTTGTAAATGAAGATACTGCTTCTGTAGCACGAGAAGGTTCTCCTGTAATCCGCATTTATACAAGCGTTGATTCAAGATTTATCCTTGAAGATTTTTTTGCCAAACTCAAGTTGTTTTTTGGAGAATAATTATTTCCAGGTTTCCCAGATTTTTTGCTGGAGGCCTACAGTTGCGGCAGTTTTTCCATTGCGGCATACAGGCTGCTTCATAAGCTTAGTCTGATTTTCAAAAAGCTTAGTTTCTTTTTCACTGTCATCAAGGTAAGCAATGATTGAGTAGTCTTTTGATTTGTTGTCTATGAGAGCGTCTATTGCGTCTGCGCGTGAACCCAAATCTTTTGCAAGTGCAGAAACGACTGAGTCAAATTCCCCTGGAGACATTTCTTTTTCCCTCAGGTCTACAAACTGAAAGTCTATTCGTCGTTCCTTAAAAAATCTCTGTGCAGATTTTGTATCAAAAGATTTATTTGTTCCAAAGATTTGAATCATGTGATTGCTCCTGTTTATAAATATGATAACACATTTTTCTGATATTCTTCTATAAGGCGGTCTATGCTCCAGGCGGCGTTTGCAGGGCTTGTACTTGGGAGGCAGTGACTCTGCAGGTTGAATTGAAGTTCATATTTGGCGGCGCAGAATTTCTGCCATAAATTGAATGCTGTTTTGCCGGTACAAAAAACGTGTTTGATTTTTGATTTTTCAAACAGCGGTGTAAAGTCATTTGGAACTGCGTTTTTAATACTTGAATCTGCGGCACCGTGAATGTCGCAGGAAGCTAAAACATCCCATAGGGCAAGGTTGTGGCGGAGCAGAAAGTTGCGTCGTTCTGTGATTACAGCATTTGTGTCGGGAGCGTTATTGGGTAAAGCCAGGGTTTCTCCAAAAACTGCGGGCAGGACTTTCCAGAATCTGTTCTGCGGGTGCATATAGAAAAATCCGGCGGCGCGGCTGGCAGGAGACGGCATTGTGCCAAGCAAAAGAACTTTGCTGTCTTTGTTCCAGACGGGAGGAATCTCATGAATTATTTTTTCACTTGTGTTTTCATTCATTTTATCTTTCCAAGCTCGGCGCTTATAAGTTCAAAATCTTCCTGAGTGATATTGTGCTTTGGCATATCAACGTGACCATCTGTAAATGTCACGCCTTCGGCTTCAAGTTTGTTACGCTGAACATCAGGGCCGCCAAAGGAAAAGCTTCCTGAACAAAAGCCCTTTGAATTTACAACACGGTGGCACGGTGTAATTTCATTACTTGGATTTTCGTGAAGTGCATTACCGACATAACGACGCAGATTGCAGTTTCCAAGCAAGGCACCAATCTGGGAATACGATGCAACCTTACCTCGAGGAATCAAACGAACTGCAGCATAGATTAGTTCTTTTTTATCCAACATATTCTGCAACGATGCTTTGAACTGGACCAAGATAACTTGGGCCAAACAAGTTTAAGTGATTTAAAAGCTGGTACAAATTGTAAAGGTCACGACGGTTTTCGTAGCCTGGCTGGAGAGGTCGTGCTTCGCGATATGCTTCATAAAACGCAGGAGAAAAACCTCCGAATAGTTCTGTCATTGCAAAATCTACTTCTGCGTGGCCTATGTAGCAAGCCGGATCTATAAGCATTGCTTTTCCATCCGGGCCGCACATTACGTTTCCGTTCCAAAGGTCACCATGAACTAAGCTTGGATTTTCCGGTTCAATAAGGAAGTCTTCCAGATGATCTAAGAGCTTTGTGTTTGCTTCTCTGTCGCTGGATGAAAAATATGAATCAGCAGCTTTGAATTGAGGAGCAAGTCTGTTATCGCGGAAAAAAGAAATCCAGCTGTCACAAGTGGTGTTTATCTGCGGGCGTGCGCCTACATAGTTATCCTGAAAAAATCCAAATGTTTTGTCTTGAGTCGGGGCATCGTGCATAGCGGCAAGATTTCGTCCAAGCTCTTCCCAATAGTCTGCACGCTTTTTTCCGCTTTCAATATATTTCAACAGAAGAAAGCTATAGCCAACATCTTCCCCATCGTCTGTTCCGGTACAAAGGATTTCGGGAGTGCCAATTGCTTTTGTATTTGCAATTGCGGTGAGACCTGCAGCTTCTGCTGTAAAAAAGGCGGCATTCTGTTTTGCGTTGGCTTTCATAAAAATGCGTTTACCGTTGTTCAGAGTAAGAGCGTATGCTTTGTTTATGTCACCGCCCGAAACCCTGTCTGTCTGTGCAATTGCAACAGAATTACCAAAAAGAGAAACAAGAGCTTCAGCTAATGAATTGTAGTTTGGGGGAAGAGTGATGTCCATGAATCTATAATAAAACGAAAAAGTTCTGGTGTCGAGAGGTAACTTGTCATTGCAAGGGTTGCAAAATATGACATTGCATTGTCATATGCCGAAAATAGCAAATCCGTTAAAAAATGAGCCGCTAGGGTCATTTTAGGATTTACGATTAAATGGCTCGCCGAGATTAATCGAGGCGTTATGTGGTATAATTAACTCATGCAAATAGATCAACTTTTTGAATTGGTTTATGTTCTCATTGACAAAAAGCAGGTAACGGCAAAAGAGATGGCAGAACGCTTTGGGGTTTCTACCAGAACAATTTACCGCTGGGTAGATGCGCTTTCTGTTTCTGGTGTTCCTATTTATTCGCAAAACGGACGCGGCGGCGGAATTGCAATTTCCGAAAAATATGCCCTCGATACAAAAGTACTTTCTGACGAAGAACGTCTTGCAATTGTTTCAAGTGTAAAAGCATTGAACAGTCTGAGTGGAAATCCTGCTTCAGTTGTAAATGCAAACATCAAGGCTGCAGAAAAAATCTCGGGACTTGTAGAAAAAGATACAGACTGGCTCGAAGTTGATTTTGCCCCCTGGAGTCCTGAAGGCAGCAGTGTGCGCCAGGTGTTTGGAACATTGCGTGATTGTATTTTACAGAAAAAGCAGGTTATTTTTGATTATTACTCCGGTGATGGAAGAATGGAAAGGCGCACGGTTCATCCATGGAAGTTGATTTATAAAGGACAGGCCTGGTATTTACAGGGCTGGTGTACAACCCGCAAGGCCGAACGTTTTTTTAAGCTCACAAGAATGCAGAATCTTGATATGACAGGCCGCACTGCAAACATCACACATATTACTACTCCCCAAAAAATTCCTCAGTACAAGCCGAAGCTTCTAACAATAAAAGCAAAAGTATATCCGCAAAAAATTTCTTATCTGCTAGATACCTTTATCTGTTCAGAAGTTATACCTCACAAAGACGGCAGCATCACAGTGACTTTTACTGTTCCGGAACAGGATTGGATTTACGAGCTTCTTTTGAGCTTTGGTCCGAATATGAAAATTATTTCACCAAAACAGGTCAAAGAAAAGATTTTACAAATCGCAAAGGATGTTCAGAAAATTTATAAACAATAATTTTTTAAATGTGACATTCTGTTGTCATATTTAAAGTGTATAATAAAAAACATGAAAAACGAAAACGAATTGCTGCAAAACATTCAGAAGCTTCACACTACTCCAATGGGGATTGACCGGATAAAGAGGAATCTTGGTCTTGGAGATGATGTTTGTGATGTTGTGGAGTTTTGTAAGAAAGCGATTTTACAGAATGAGTGCCAGATAACACGGCAAGGAAAAAACTGGTATTGCAAAATTGATGGTATGATTATAACCGTGAATGCTTATAGTTATACGATTATTACTGCACACGCCCCTCGCAATGACGATAAACGCCCCGCCTTTGATGACATAAAATCCTACGAAGAATTCTCAAAATATTACTGGTATCGCGAAGAGCTGCAGCAAATCTGTAAGTCTCATGGAATTGACTCAAGCGGAATGAAAGCTGAATTGAATTACAATATCGAACAGTTTTTTAAGGGAAATATAATTAAACCAAAAATCCCGCAGAAAAAAGTGGCTGCCAAAAAAACACAAATACCGCTCACTTTGAAAACTGGTTTGATAGAATGCGGCTTTACTTTTGGCCCGCGTTTTCGTGAGTTTTTTGCAGAACAAACTGGAATCACAAATTTTAAGTTCAACGTGGACATGGTAGCAACAGCCCGAAAAGTCAAAGAGAATCATGATACAAATTTTACACTCGGTGATTTGCTGGATATTTACTACGGTAAAAAATCATATGCAAAATACGACAAGGTCTCGCTTCAATGGAACAAATTCGTACACGACTTTTGCGCTGATCCTGCAACAGCAAACATACCGGACAAACTAAAAACTGCGGCAGCCCTATGGAAGCAAGTTCGTGAATCGACAAGAGAAAAAATCTATACACATGAATTATTGGAGAACAACAATGGCATTTGATTACAAAAAAGAATACAAAGAATTTTATCTTCCGCCGGCAAAGCCTCAGATTGTCACCGTTCCAAAAATGCAGTTCGTTGCTGTCCGAGGCAAAGGTAACCCAAACGAAGAAGCAGGTGAATACAAATCAGCGCTTGAACTTCTTTATGGCATTTCATATACAATCAAAATGAGCAAAATGGGTGACCACAGAATTGATGGATATTTTGATTATGTTGTTCCGCCGCTTGAAGGCTTCTGGTGGCAGGAAAAAAAAGGCAAGAAAATACCAGGAATTGATTATTCAAACAAAGAGGTATTTCAATGGGTTTCATTAATCCGTTTACCGGACTTTGTCAGCAAAAAAGATTTTGACTGGGCAAAAGAAACAGTGCAAAAGAAAAAAGGTCTGGACCCTTCACGTGCAGAATTGCTGACCATTACCGAGGGTCTTTGCGTACAGATAATACACATTGGTTCTTACGACAACGAACCAGCTACAATAAAACTCATGGATGATTTTGCGGCAGAGCAAGGCTATATGCTAGACTTTTCCGAAACCAGAAATCATCATGAAATATATTTGAGTGATCCTCGAAAGGTTGCACCCGAGAAATTGCGAACAGTGATAAGGCATCCTATTAAATAATAGATTGCCGCGCTTTGCTCGCAATGACGGAGGAGTTCACCATGCACTTTGTGAACGCAAAAACAATTCTGACACCTCGCAGCATGAACATCTATCGCGGATGTTCGCACGGGTGTATCTATTGCGATTCGCGAAGTAAGTGCTATCAGTTTACCCATGACTTTGAAGATATTGAAGTAAAGCAGAATGCTCCAGAGCTCCTTGAAGAAGCCCTTCAGAAAAAACGCAAACGCTGCATGATCGGAACGGGCAGCATGTGCGACCCATACATTCCGCTTGAAAAAGAACTTGGGCTTATGCGCCGCTGTCTTGAAATAATTGACCGCTATAATTTTGGTGCAACTCTTATAACAAAATCTGATCTTGTACTTCGCGACCTGGACATTCTCACACGCATAAACAACAATACAAAAGCAGTTGTTCAGATGACACTCACAACAGCAAACGATGAACTTTGCAAAAAAATTGAACCGGGGGTCTGCCCTACAAGCCGTCGCTTTGAAGTTTTGTGTGCCTGCCGCGATGCCGGTATTTCTACTGTCGTTTGGTTCAGTCCGTTACTTCCTTTTATAAATGATACTCAGGAGAACATTGACGGCATAATTGACTACTGTGTTCGTGCCGGCGTTCATGCAATTCTTTGCTTTGGAATTGGCCTGACTTTGCGCGAAGGAAACCGCGAATATTTTTATAAAGCCTTAGACAAAAACTTCCCTGCCCCGCAACAAGGCCTTTCCCTCAAACAACGCTATCAAAAAACCTATGGCTACAATTATGTTGTTTCAAGCCCGCGAGAACACGAGCTTATGATTTATTTAAAAGAACGCTGCCGGCAAAACAAAATCATGCTTGGTACCGACAGCGTTTTTAAGTGGATAGAAGAGTTTCCGGAGAGGGATCCTATACAGCCGAGTCTCTTTGATTAATGTGGATTGCCGCGCTTCGCTCGCAATGACGGGCCTTATTGAACTATTCGCAATGACGAAACCTATTGAACTATTTTCAATGCCGAGGCATTGATATCTTCTACTTTCGAAAATCCTGTTGAGCTCATTATAAACCTAAGTTCATCGTTTACTTCTTTAAGGAATTTCTTTACGCCGGGAACACCTTCTTTTTCGAGCCCCGGTAGCATTGAGCGGCCAACTGCTGCAGCATCTGCACCAAGTGCCAGAGCCTTGTAAACGTCTGCTCCGCTTGCAATTCCGCAGTCTACAAAAATCTGAACTCCACGATCTTCCAAAACTTTTTTAATTTCCGGCAAAATCATCATTGGAGGAACTGCATAAGGAACGCGTCCGTGATGATGACTAACGATGATTGCCTTGGCCCCAGCCTCTGCACACTTCAAAGCGTCCGAAACACTCAAAACTCCTTTTACAACAAAAGGCAGCTTGGATGACGCAATGTAAGAAGCAAGCATATCCTGTGTCTGAGCAGCCATTTCTTCGCCTACGCAAATGTCATAACCTGTCATTCCAAAAATGTGATCGATGTCCATACCAATTCCAAAGGCGCCGTTGTCTTCTGCAAACTTAAACTGATCTCGTACCTTTACGTTGTCTGCATACGGCTTTACAATACGGACAGTTTTTGCACCTGTTGCAAGAATATTCTTAAACTGGTCGTTTTCCATCATACCAACAAAATTCAAAATATTGCTTTCTTTTGCGGCAACAGAATATTCTTCCAATCCTGTAAGTTTGCGGCCATCATAGTTTTTAAGGTGTGAAAAAGCAGGTGTAAGCACCGGACTGTCGAATTTTTCGCCCAAAAGTGTAGTAGTTGTATTTGCAACTACTGAGTCAATCAGCCTTTCCTGGATTAAAATTGAATCCATATAACGAGCTGTAATTTCATTTGCATCAGAGAGTCTTGTATAAGCCATTCAATTGCTCCTTCAAATATCCCAAATATTTTAAATATTCTTCATCAGTGTTCAAATGCTCAAGAATCACAGGCATGTCAGGGTCGATCTCGTTCATTTTTTCAATGTAATGTCGCAGCGGGAACTCACCGTCACCTGGACCGCATTCTTCGAGCCTGATTGTATAGCGCTCATCAAGATGAACATCTTTAATATGACAGCTTCTGATTTTATTTCCAAGAAGACTTGCACATTCGTCTACAAACTCCTCGGCATTAAAATATCGGTCTGCAGAATTTGTCATATTGATAATATCCATATGAACTGCAAAACGGTCGCGGTCTACGGCTTCGAGTAAACGTAAATATTCCTTTGGCCCGGTCGGAATCATCCAGGGCATCGGTTCCAGAGTAAAAAATGTGTTGCGCACATTTGCACGATCAATTATTTCCTGGACCATTGCTACAGTTTTCTTCAAGGCCTCATCAGTAAAGTTTGCCCTGTAGCCTCCATCCCAGCGTGGACCAAAAGCACCTGCAACATTTACAGCGCAACGAGCCCCAAGAAAATCTGCAAGCCGCAGCTGATTTACACAGTAGTCCATATTTGCCTTTCGTTCGTCCGGGTCACTTGCAAGAGCGTTTCTCCAGATTCCAACCTCGGCAATTGTAAGACCTGCTTTTTCCGCAGCATCTTTGTAGGCGATGATTTTTTGTTCGTCATCGTTACAGTTCAGTGGAAAATTTACTGTGGCACAACCAAGCTTTACCTGGTTCTGAGCCCATTCCTCCGGCGAGTTATGATGTAGTGGCGACGATGTACCTAATCTCATTAATATCCAATCTCCTTAAAAACCTTGTCCAAAAGCTCTGCGTTTTTGATTGAGAACTCTGGGGTGATGTGCGGTTTGGCATTACCCAGAATACACTGGTTCAACTGCTCAAGCTCAAGTGCATAATTGTGAGGAACAGAAATCTTTCGTTCAATTACTTTGTTGTCGCTCCAGCCGTTCTCTACAATCTTGTAGCCCACCTCACCTTCCTGGTTATATTCAACTTCAGAACGGATTGAACCTTTTGTTCCATGAACATAAAGTCTGTCAAAGCGGGAGTTTGTATTCTGCCCCAGAATCATTCCTATATTAAAGCTTGCGCGCACACCGTTTTTAAATCGCACGATTGCAGCTGTATTAACATCAACAGCTTCATCAGAAAATTCTGCAACAGCCTTTACAAAATCAGGCTCCGAATCATTCAAAGATAAAATCATTGTTGTACAGTAGCAGCCCAAATCATAAAGCGCACCACCGCCAAATTCCTTGTGCAATCTAAAATCCTCTTTATAACCCTGTGTGATAAAGGCAGATTCAATGTAATCAACTTCGCCAATCATTCCGCTTGCAATATCATCCTTTAAGCTTTGAACATAAGGACTGTGAAGGTAGGCGTAGGCCTCCATCAAATAAACGCCGTTCTCCCGCGCAACAGCATACATCTGCTTTGCTTCCTCTGCATTAAGCGCAAGCGGTTTTTCACAAAGAACATGCTTCCCGCTCTTAAGTGCTGCCTCCACCCATTTAAGATGAAGATTATTCGGAAGCGGAATATAAACAGCCTGAACTTCCTTGTCAGCAATCAATTCGTCGTAACTTCCGTAGGCCTTCTCAAAACCGTATTCTTCCTTAAAAGCATTTGCCTTTTCCAGACTGCGCCCCGCAATTGCATAAAGCTCACAATGCTCGGCTTTTTTCATTCCCGGAATTGTTGCATATCTTGCGATGTTGGCAGTGCCAAGTATGCCCCATTTAATTTTCATATCACGCCCCTTCGACTAGCTCAGTCCTTCGACAGGCTCAGGAACCAAGCGTCACGCTAAGCTTTTCGTTATCTGTAAATTTTGCAGCGGCTTCTGCACCATCTGCAACCAGTTTGTATTCACCCTTGAAGGCTTCAACTTCTGCACAACCAGATGCATCAGTTGTAACAGTAACATCTGTCCACCACTCTTCGCGCACAAGCTTTTTGAGCATATGGTAAGAAGGCTTAAGAGAATTGTCGCTGCGTATAAAACCACTTGGAGCTTTGAGCCATGCACCGTCGTGGAAATCCCACGTTGTAATTGCCTGAACAAGCGGATGAGAGAACAAGATTCTGTACATTTCTTCAATTTCACGCGCCTGTCGTTCTTCGCCTTCCGGTGTACTTGGCCATTGGTCAACCTGCCAGTCATTCAAATCAACAATATGTGCCGGCATGATGTCTCCGGAAATCAAAGTATTTTCTGTAAAATGAATAGGCAGCCCAAAATGTTCATAGCGGGCCAGAACCTCTTCAAGCTTTTCGCGGCCCCAGTAACCCTGATGCTGGTGTGACTGAATACCAATTGCACTGATCGGCACTCCGGCATTCAAACATCCGTCAATCAAAATTTCATAATTTGTAGAAGTATTAAAATCATTTATGAGCAGCGTGGCACCCGGATTGTCCTGATGAGCACGGTCAAAAACTTCTTTTACAAGCTTTACACGTCCCTTTTCCTGACACAAGCGAGTAATTGCGTTATCATACTTATCAAAAATAGGCATGATTACAACCTCGTTGATAACATCCCACATATCAATCACACCCTTAAAGCCCTTAACCTCGCGGTCAATTCGTTCAAGCTGCTTTTGCATGATTGTCTTGTTATCATATTTTAAAAGCCAGTTGGCACAAGCAGTATGCCAACACAAAGGATGCCCCTTTACAGTAACATTTTTGCTTTTAAGATACTGTGCAGTTTTCATCAGTGTATCTGTATTAGGCTTGCCTTCCTCTGTTTCGAACTGGCCCCAGTAAAACGGCAGAGTTCCGTAATTAAAAATCTCAAGCCAGCTTTCTGTCATCTGCTTGTGAAAATCATCGCCATCCTTTACATAAGGAATAAAATCAAAAGCTCCGCAGCCAAAAAGAAACTCGTGCTTTGTCTGCTGAACCTTTATCTGCTTATTTGCAAGAGGCTTTCCCTGAGCATCAACAAATTGTATCTGCTTTTTTACTTTTCTGTGTGAAATATCCATACCCGCTCTCCCCCATTAAATATAATAAACGTAGTTTTCTTTACGAGGAGCCGGCTCTTTAGCAGGTTCAGCAGCATAACCAAGTGCACAGTGACCAATTCCTTCGTACTCATCGGTGATTCCCAGCTTTTTGAGAATGTCCTTTCCAAAGTCGCTTTCGAATTCTTCTTTTGCGCGGTGAATCCAGATGCTTGCAACACCAAGACTTTCTGCGGCGTTCATAAGATTTCCCATAACGAGCGAGCCATCATACACATAAGTAGGAACATCTTTTTTTGCAAGAACAATCAGAATGACAGGGGCACCGTAAAATGGATCGTAGTCTTCTCCCCAGTTTGCAACTTTTCTGTTTGCAACCATAATTTCATCGCGCAGTTTTTTGTCTGTTACTGCAATAATAATAGGGCTTTGTTTTCCCATACCGGTGGCAGCATAAGTTCCGGCTTTGATGATTGCTTTAAGCTCTTCGTCCTTAATCATATCTGGCTTAAAGTTACGGCAGCTGCGTCTTGTTTCTAAAACTTTTAATGTTTCGTTCATAATGGCTCCTGAAAATATTTTTGTGGATATAAAAAACCCACAGAATAATAATACATCACTCTGCGGGTTTTACTTGTATAAAAATGATTGATTGTTGTAAAAAAAATTATAATCAGGCAAATTCTATATCAGGTTTTCAAAAGCTCCCTCAAGATAAAGCGAAAGGAAGGCTTTAACTACCTTAGGATCAAACTGAGTGCCTGAACAGCTTTCAATTTCTTCTGCAATAACATTAATCGGAAGCTTTTCGCGGTACGGGCGTGTTGAGCTCATGGCATCAAAGGTGTCTGCAACAGAAATAATTCTTGCTACCCAAGGAATTTCTGCTTCTTTAAGACCATCAGGATATCCCGTTCCATCCCAGCGTTCATGGTGATAGTGTGCACCGGCGGCAATATCTTCCTGAATTTTTACATTCTTTAAAATTTCATAACCGCTTACAGGATGTTTTTTTACAATTTCAAATTCTTCGGGAGTAAGCTTGCCTGGTTTTGTAAGAATTGCTTCGGGCATACCAATCTTTCCAATATCATGTAAAAGTGCAACGTTATAAAATTTCTTTACGTCTTCCTTTGATTCTCCAAGGCGCTGGGCAAGCATTTTTGTATAAAGAGCAACCCGCTGGGAATGACCCTTTGTGTAAGCATCCTTACTTTCTACACACTCAGAAAAAGCTTCCATAATACTGTTATTAAAACTTTCAAGCTCTTTACGATGCTTGGCCTGATAGAGCCGCATCATTTCGTAAAAAATATAAACAAGAATTACAGAAACAATAGCCGCTAAAGTTGTAAAAAGTGCAGGCAGAATTGTTGGTGCATAGTTGGCCCGTATAAGAGTTCTTAAAAGTCTTGTTGTACGGATTGTAAGAATAACTGCCGATGTTGCAAACCCGAATCTTTTGTAAACTAAAACCCAGGTCATAAGGATGATTGTCATTATTGAAGTATAAACTCCGGATAATGAAGAAACCGGAAACTGGCGTGTACCAATCGTGAGCATTTCTCTTGATTGTCCTGCTGCTCTTGAAGCCATTTCTGATTTGTAATAAATCACAAACAAAACTACATAAAGAAGCAGCTTGAGAAAATTTTTAAATGTAATATAACTTTTAAGATTTTTTAATGTAAAGGTTTTCTGTAAATAACCAGAGATAAGACTTTTTTTACTATTGGTTTTGGCGTCTTCGTTCATTCTTTTCTCCTGCCATTAAATTTCGTTCCAATAATAAAGTTGAATTAATTATAGCACAAGAATTTCCTGGCTGTAAACACTTTTCACACATATAACACACTTGAAACATCTTTCATTCTCAATTATCTTTAATACTAGTATTTTAGTGATTAAAAAAGGAAGGTTTTTATGAAAGAATACATCAAAGGTGCAAATCCATACATGCCATTATGGGAACATGTCCCAGACGGAGAACCACGCGTTTTTGAATACAATGGTGAAAAACGTGTTTATCTTTACGGTTCACACGATACACTTAAAACTGAATACTGTGGACCTGATCAGGTTGTCTGGAGTGCCCCGATTGATGATTTAACTAACTGGACCTGCCACGGTGTATGTTACACTTCTACAGATGGTTCTATTCTTTATGCTCCTGATGTTGTTCAAAAGGGAGATACCTTCTATATGTATGCTGCCGAAGCAAAAGGTTCACGCATTATGCTTGCAACAAGTAAGAATCCTGCAGGACCTTTTACAAATCCAAAGCTTACAGAACTTGCCTTTGACCCTGGAATTTTAGTAGATGATGACGGAAAAGTTTATGCTTTCTGGGGCTTCTGCAAGCAGTTCTGTGCCGAGCTCAACGATGATATGTGCACAATTAAAAAGGAAACACTTCGCGAAAATGTAGTTAAACATAGTATTACACAGTGGTCACCGGATGACGGCATGGATGACGAAAACGATGCCTTCTTTGAAGCTTCATCACCACGCAAGCTTTTTGGAAAATATGTATTTATTTATTCTAAACGCTATTACACACACCGCCCGCAGTATGGAGTTTATGAAGACTGTAACGGATTCCTTTCATTCAAATACTGCGACACTCCACTTGGTGACTACAAAATGGGTGGAGACATAAGCTTTAATGGCGGCGAAATCCTTCCTGGTCCGGACGGCAAAAATCAGATGTCTTACCGCTGGGGAAACAACCACGGAAGCCTTATGGAAGTAAACGGCAAATGGTATATTTTCTATCATAGACAGATTGGTACAGACGAGTATTCACGCCAGGCAATGCTTGAACCGGTTGATGTTGCAATGGATAAAAAAGGACGTATCTTTGTCGGAAAAATCACTTACAAGGACGGAGAACCTGTTGCAAGCGAACCTGTAGAAATGACAAGTCAGGGCGCCCACATAAACGGACTTGATGCACGTAAAATCATTTCTGCCGGATACGCTGTTCACATTTACGGTGGTAAAAAAGGCGGCTACAACGGAGGAATGGGCGGTGCTTACATAAAGCCTGTTTACGAAAAAGACGACAATATTTCTTCACCAATTGTAGACATTACAAGTGCCCTTACAGTCGGCTTCCGCTATCTTCAGTTTGGAAACAACACACCAAAAACTGTTACATCAAATATCACAGCATTGGAAAATCTTACAGTAAAGATTCGAATTGATGATTATAAGGGAAAGATTATTGCTTGTTTTGATATGAAAAAAGGTGATAAAACTGCAACAACCCAACTTTCAAGCGGAGTAATTGGTAAACACGCTGTTTATTATGAATTTACTTCAGATTCTTCTTCTGTAATTGCAGAATTTGATTCTTTTACCTTTGACTGATTATTCATTTCTTCTGCCGATACATCACCCCATCTTGTAAAATCACAATCTTCATAATGGGTGTGATAGTATTCGCTGTTTTTGAGTTTACCAAGATTCAGATAGTCTCCAACCCTGCATTTTACGTCTCGTCGGCAGAACGGTATACACCAGGTAATCATGTCGTTGTTATTAACATATTCCCTGATTCTTACACAATGCTTTTTTAAGCTGTAAAAAGGATTATACCAGCATTTTACATCGCCATAAGTTGTAAGCTGATCAATTTTTGTTCCCTTTGGTGATCTGATTATATAATGACGTGCAGTGATTTTTGCCATGGCACTTCCCAAACTCCAGCCCAATATAACAGACTGATAATCAGGATATTGTTCAAGAAGTTCACAGAATTGATTTATAGGAATGTTCTGTGATGATTTATAAATTTTAGCATAACCGTAAGTTGTCCAGATTACTTTATTATCAAGCTTCAAAGGCCAAGGGAAAAATAAATAATTATTCTTCCAGTCTTCGTCACTGTCTGTTTCTTCGTATTGAAGTGTAACAGTTTTAGCATCATGGTCTACTGTGATTTTATAATCAAGATCTTCGCCGATAACTTCATAATCGTAAGTATACTTGATGCCGTAAAATAATCTTTGCTCGCGTGTAAGGGTTGCCTTTTTAAGCGCACGTTCTTCTTCAACAGTTAACTGAGGTGCTTCTTCTACCGGTTCTTCTGCCACTTCTTCAGCAGCGATTTCTTCTGACTGTTCTTCTTCTGTGTCTGCAGCAAGAGCATCTACTTCTTCCTGAATTGTGTTTTCTGTTTCGGAAACATTTGTATCTGTACTTTTACAGGAAATAAACCATAAGCAGACTGCCATCAAAAGAGAAAATAATATTAATTTTGCGTTTCCATTTACAGACTTCATAATTTGATTATAGCACAACCTTTTTTTTATGGCTACAAATACTCCGTGTTCACAGGTGAAGCAAGTCTTGCCGATTCCTGATTTTTGATACCCATAAAACTGATTCGAATCTGCTCTTTTTTTGTAAGGCTTTCCGGAAGTTTAATTTTAATCGTATACTTTTCTTCGCTTTCATTGTGATTAAGGACAACCGCCTTTATTGTTTTAAACCCGCTTTTTATACAGATTGATTTTCCGTTGTCTGCCTTGAGGAATGTGCACACAAGATAATTAGTTTTACCGGGTTTAACTTTGAACATGTAAGAAAAGCTTCCGCCCTTTTTTGCATAACGTGTAAGCTCATGAGGATCACCTACAGAACCTGTACCTTTCTCTTTCATGTAAGGATATGTTGTTTTGTTTCCCTCTGTCTGAGCTCCGTAACCGATTCCTATTCCTTCAATGAAGATTGTTTTTTCGTCCTGATTTTTTTGCTGCGGCTGTTCCTGCTTGTCTGTAAAAATCCAGTAAATGCCGTAGCGCTGATTATTGATTTGAAAGTATGGCGAGAAGATGAGGCTGGCTGATTCTTCAGGTCCGTCGCTCCAGAAAGTATCTTTCAGGCGGAATTTAAGTTCACTTTCCCCTCCCGTTTTTTCAAAATGATTGTTTATATTCTGTAAAAAATCATCCGGATTTTCTTTTACAAGAAGGGTTTCTCCAGGCAAAAGAGGAAGATTACTTGTACCGCCGTAGTTTCCGGTAAGCTCATAAACTTCACCATGAACAAGCTTGTTTCCTGCAACATCACACTGAACTCCAACCTGACGAAGCGTCATTTTGTCATCTCGGCCAAGTTCTGCTGCAAGAACAACTGGGCCATATTTGAAAGCCACTGCTTTTTGATTGTTATCTGGAAGCGGGAAGCTTTGGATATTCATATTGAATTTTACACGGAAAGTATCGCCGGTATGCCATTCGCGTGTAAAAAGGATATATCCGGAGTCTAAAATGCCTTCCGGAGCGTCTGCACTCTGGTAGTTCCAATCGGGACTACGCACGGCAATAGTGATTTTCTGGTTTTCAGGGGCTTTTTCTACAGTGAATTCCACCTGATCGCTGTTTGGGAGGTCTGCTTTCTGACTCAAAACAAAGCCCTTTTCCTTCCATTCAACCCGCGAGCTTATAAACTGATTCACAACAAGCGTTTTGTCATCGTGGAAATAAATGCTGTCTCCAAGCTTTGTGAAGTTTTCAAGACCGGTTCCTGTACAGCACCAGAAGTAGTTTTTATCTACATCAGGATTACAATAGGTTTTAAAGCAGCCTGTTGCCATTGGCTGAAAGTAAAGTGTCATTCCTGTCTGGGCATTCACAGAAGCAAGGATTGCGTTTATAAAAGTGTTTTCGTAATAGTCTGCATACTGACGCTCACCTGTTGCCATAAAAAGCATACGGCTGAGTTTAAGCATGTTGTGAGTATTACAGGTTTCGCAGTTTGTGTTGCTGCGTTCTTTGTCCAGAATGTTGTCCTCGCCAAAATGCTCGCATTCGCTGTTTCCACCGGTTATGTAAGTGTGATTGTTTACAACAATTTTCCAGAAGGCCTTGGCGTATTCCAGATAGATGGGGTCCCTGAGCTTGTCGAAGGGCAGCAAGGTCAAATACCTATTCATGGCTCCCACAAACTTTGGAATAGTCGTATTGGCATGTCTGTTATTCAAAACATTCGCATTTGGTCCTGCAGCCCTTACCTTTTCAAAAAGCGGGATTTCATCAAACTTGTGAGCAGCTGCTAAAATATGTTCGCAGGTTGCTTCATCGTACCCACCTGCTTTTGCACACTTATACAATTCATAAAGGCAGTCATTCATTCCGCCGTATTCTGTTGCAAGGACTCGGGCTTGTATTTCGTTATCCCAGCGGCTTGTGCGTTTGTAAATCCATTCGCAAAAACTTACGGCAATTTCCAGAGCCTTTTTACTGCCTCCGGATTTGTTAGCCTCGACTAACCCGTTCATAATCTTATGAACTGTATACCACGGAACCCAGGTGTCTGCAGGATTCCCTTCTTCAAGGCGGTCAAACTGGCGCTCGGGTTTTGTCGGATCTTCCATTGTGGCACCAAAAATAAAGCCTGTTCCAAGTGACTTCTGGCATTCTACAAGACCGTCAATTATATAATTAAAACGCGACTGAAGCGTCACTCCATCACTACCCTTACATTCACCATAACCACGGGCCAGGGCCTGTCCCACAGCAGCAAGATAATGACCAAGTGTATGACCGCCGATTCGTGTATTTTCCCAGCCGCTGTAAGAAGAAGTTGCCTTTGTATTTGGCAGCCCCGCAGTCACCCTGAAATTAAAAAGCAGTTTGTCGGGATTAAAGGTATTGAGAAAATCGACATCTTTTTGAGTTATGTCGTTCAAAAAATTATCAAGAATAGTGATGTCTAAAGGTGCAAATTCCTGCAGGTTTGAGAAGTTGGTTTGTTTGATCTGTGGGTAATATAAAGGTTTTATTGGCATATAAAGGTCTCCTGTCATTGCGAGGAGCGTAGCGACGTGGCAATCCACATATCAAAATGCCTTTTTATTCGTGGATTGCTTCGCTTCGCTCGCAATGACGCTCTAAATTCCATCACAAAACGGCCCTGGAATCACTTTTTCACCGCGTTTATTACCAAAATAATCAATATCAAACGTTATCGGAGTTCCATCCGGGTTTTCAAACTTTTGTTCCGGTTCAAAGGCCATCTTCATGTCGTCGGTGTGCATGAGCTTGCACGAAGGCATTCCGGCAGCCCCCATTACTTTGTACAAATTAGTCTTGAGCTTAAAGTCACCGCCATTTTCTTCAACAGCAAACTCAACCTTTTCGCCTTCAATCACAACTGCATCGGGTTCTTTTTCTTTAGACATCGGCTTGGCACCATTCAAATAAACGTTACCACCGGCCCATACAGGAAGCTCAGAATAATACTTATCTGTAGTCTGCGAACCCTGACCACAGTAGCCTTCAAACTGAGCATTCCACTGATCAAAGGTCGGGAACTTTTCATATACAAAAGTTCCTGCCAGAATGTTTCCGTCATCCCAGTCGTTGTTGTTGGCAATGTTGTTATCCATTCCTTTTTTGAGCGCAGGACGAACAGGCTCCTGAACAAAGATGTTATTGTAAACGCGGGTATCACCGTGAAGGATTGTCATAAAGCCTGCAATTTCTGTCTGGTGCGGAACATGATAAGGCGTGTATCTAGGAGAAGGTCTTGTTGGTGCACCGTTGTTTGTTCCCTTCCCGATTGCAACAATTCCGCCATAAATAATGTTGTGAACAAGAGCCACACCCTGAGTCGCAAGCTTGAGTGCTCTGTCAGATAAGAAGATATTATTATCAACAAGAGTTGGTCCGTGGCTGACTTCAATAAACAAATCTTCTGCGCAGCCAACCATGCTTTCATCATTCTGATTATATTCTTTTGGAACTGTATTGTTGTAAAAAAGACTCTGTGTAACGCGGGTTCCCTGAGCCTGCCAGTCAAGCCACATTCCGCGTGTACAATCGTGAATAACATTGCGGCGGTAGATACAGTCAATTGCCGCATGCATTTTAATTCCACCAATTTCGCAGCCCGCAAGATTCTGCTTGTTGTTTATGTGATGAATATGACAGTCTTCAACCAGAGAGAAAACCCCACCAAGATGACCCACAATTCCAGTCTGACCGCAGTCATGAATATTACAGCGGCGGATTATGTGCGACCCAATCTTAGCCTTTGTCCAGCCTTCCCTCTGAGCCTGACAGATACAGTCGCGTTCTGTCTGGGCGCCGTCCTTATATTTCCACTTAAGCCACTTGTTGTCATTTTCCGGCTGAAGATATTTTCCAAGGGAGATGCCCGAACATTTAGCTTCAAAAACCTCGCAGTCCTCGATAATCCAGCCCTTTGACCAGTGAGGCCCAATCATACCTTCCTGATAAGCTGTAGGAGGTGCCCACTGAGTTGCTGCCTTACTAACCTTAAAACCACTCAAAGTAATATAGCCGCGGCCTTCTTCCTTTGGATAAAAACAGGCCTGACGTGCAGTAATTTCTACATCCTCTTTATTCGGGTCCAATCCCTGGAAATTTGCATAAAAAACAGTCTCATCGGCAGCTTCGTCCTGCTGGGCATACCATTTATAGACAGAAAATTCGTGGTCCCAAGAAGGAACACTAATCTCTCCAGCCTCAACTTCCTCAATAGACTGTACTTCGTACATAGATTTACCGTTCAAAAAGACATCTCCGGTGTGCGCAGTCATAAAAGCAATGAACCAGTCGCCGCTTACAAGCTCTTTATAAGGATTATAACTTCCAAAAATCTTATTCGAAACTCGGGCTGTATAAACATTACCCTTAAATTGCTTCCAGCCGGTCAACGGTTCAGCTCCGGTAATATGCGCACCAAGAGGAACTTCAGACTTATAAACAATGCGCTTATCCGCTGTACCACCATTTTTAGGACTTACCCATTCACGATAAACACCGGGAGCAACAATAACTTCATCACCTGCAACAGCAATATCTGCCGCTTCCTGAATTGTTTTAAAAGGATTTTCCTTAGAACCGTTTCCGTGGTTCTCAACCTTTGAGTTAACGTAATAAATCATAGAGTTTCCTTATTTAATATCTTCTTTTACTTCTGCCGGTGGCTGTTCCAGAATAGAAGGATCCTGCAAAATGCTCTGAAGCTTTCGGCAAGCCATTGCAAACTGAACACCTTCGGCAATTCGTTCGTCCATAACAAGACCAATAGGAATAACTTTTTCAAATACAATTTCCCCGTGACGTCTTACAGCATCTTCACGAGTGTTTCCCATAGCCATAACCATAGAGGTAGTGCCAAAGTTGTAAACATGATGGAAAATATAATTAGTACCAATACTGGCAAGATTTGTAATAGTCATAGAACAATGGAAAGGACTCGCGTTAATAATTGCTTTTGGAAGCAAGCCATGCCAGTCCATCCATTTAAGAATACTAACACCAACACGGGCAAGACCTGGAATAGAAAGCAGTGTATTAATGATTTTATCTGTAGAGTTTGTTTCTCCTGTTCCACGGTTAGTATTGATATATTCATCAAGAACTTCCTGAATCTGGTAAATTGTCATGTCTGGTTTAAAGTACATCTTGTTCATTGTACCTTCGGTTTCACCAGGCTTAAGAACAACCATACCAACAGCAACTTCGTTTCGGGCATAAAGAGTTCTATTTACAACAAAACGGTTCAAAAACGGATATTCCGCTACAGTCCGAATATAAGCCGCAATGACTATAGCCAGGTGACTGAAAGTATATCCTTCATCCTTTTTTCGTCTCATATACTTTCTGATAGGATCTTGTTGAACTGTAAGTTCTATCATATTCATTGCATCATTTCGATCTACCATTATCTGACCAATAATCTTATACATCGGGTCAATAGTTTTAATTTTACGTCCATCTTTGCGCATAATTATGTCCTGTTCTTGTATAGAGTATCACTAATTATACCATGAGATTTGAGATTTGTAAAAATTTAATGGATTGCTTCGCCTTCGGCTCGCAATGACGTCGTAGCTGGTAACTTCCTGAAGAACCAGATAAGATACGGAATTGCCGTAAACGTACTGAGCAAATCTGCCACCGCCTGACTTATTTCTACACCAAAAAGCCCGAAGAAATATGGCAAAATCAAAATTGCAGGAATAAAATACACGCCCTGACGGTTCATAGAAAGGAAAGTTGCCTGTTTTATGTGCCTTGTAGACTGCATGAGCATGTTTGTACCTACAATAAGGGCATGAAGAGGTAAAAATGCAGCCTGCCAGCGTAAAGCAACCTTTCCAACTGTAATAACTTCCGGATCATCACGGAAAGCTCTGATTATTTGTGGGGCAAAAATCACTGCAAGAACTGCAAAAATAGACATAACTGCCGCTCCACTCACTACAAGGAAAACATAGGCCTTTCGTACACGATCGTATCGCTTTGCACCATAGTTGTAGCCGCTTACAGGAGAAAAGCCCTGCCCAATTCCAATCATCATACTTGCAATAAACATTATGATTTTTAAGACAATTGCCATTGCAGCAACTGCACTTACACCAAAGCCTGCCGCAGTTTTGTTGAGCATGATAGAAGCTATGCTTGCAAGTCCCTGTCGGGCCAAAGACGGAAGCCCTGTTGCTGCAACTTTTCCCAGTACCCGGATATCTTTTGAAATATTTTTTACACTGATATGGCAGATTGATTTTCTGCGCAGATAGAACTGGAACAATAACCAGAAGCTTGTAAATTGGGTAAGCAGAGTACAAAGGGCCGCTCCACGAATACCAAGTCCAAAGCCCCGTAAATGAATTCCAAAAATCGGAAGTTCTTCAAAAATAAAAATCGGATCAAGTATTAAATTAAGAATACCGCCTGTGGTAAGGGCTATCATACTTAAGAAGGGCTTTCCCTCGGCACGCAAATCGTTGTTTAAAACAAAGGAAGCGCACATAAAAGGTGCACCCCAGAAAATAAAGCTGGCATAATCTTTGGCATAAGGAAGAACATCCTGGTCGGCACCAACAAAGCTCAAAAGTCCCGGTGCAAAAAGATTGCCAAAACAGGTAATAAGAATTCCAACTCCAAGAGCTGCAAAAAAAGCAGTAGAACTTATTACAGACGCTTCTTCGTTTCGTTTTTGTCCCAGGCGGATGCTTACAAGGCTTCCGGAACCCATACCAAGAGTAAAGCCGCAGGCCTGGATAATAGACATAATAGGAAAAACAATGCCCACCGCTGCACTAGCCTCTGTCCCCAGCTGCGAAACAAAAAAAGTATCGGCCATGTTATAGAGCGAAGTTACAAGCATGGAAATAATAGTCGGAATTGCAAGCTTTGTAATAAGCTTACTAACCGGAGTATTTACCATCTTGTTATATTGCTCATCTGCGTTTTGCATTCGGTCCGTGTTAGGCTCCAATCCTCTTTAAAAGCGCCGCACCGTTGTCATATAAAATCTTTTGTCTTTCTTCCTGGTTCAAATCAAGCTTATTAAAGCGGGTCATTTCATCTTCGTGGTCCCACATTGGAAAATCTGAACCAAAAAGAAACTTATCTACGCCGTGTTCTTTAAGCATTTTATTTGCTTTTTCAAGAGGGCATTTCCATAAGGTGCTCGATGTATCAAAATAAACGTTTTTGCCCACAAGATGCTCTATAGCTTCGTCCCATTCTGTGTAGCCGCCAAAATGAGCTGCAATTACAATAAGATCAGGATGTTTTTCAAGAATATGGGCAATTCGTGCCGGCCCCGAAAAATCATAACGACAGTCACCGGCATGAAAAAGAACCGGAATATTAAGGGCAGCACATTTGTTGTAAACGGCATCCATCTTTTCCATATCGCACTGAAACTTCTGAAAATCAGGGTGAAGCTTTACGCCGCGAAGGCCTGCTTTGTAAACACGATCCAGCTCTGCATCAAAGTTTTCGTAATTCGGGTGCATAGTTGCAAATCCAACAAACTGAGGAAACTGTTCACAGGCAGAAATAATAAAGTTATTGATTGATTCAACCTGTTCCGGTTTTGTTGCAACAGAGTGAACAATATATTTTTCTACACCAATTCTGCTGCCACTTTCGATTAATTCCTGAGCCCGTCCATGCCAGGCCATAGGGGCATCACCATAAAAGGTTCCAACTGCAGCTGTAGCTTTTTCTGCAATTTTTTCGGGATATATATGTGCGTGAAAATCAATTATCATAATGAGCGCATTATAGCAGATTGCATAGATTTAGAAAATGCTTTGTAAATATTGAATTTCCGTGTTAAAATATTAGAAATCAACTATACAATAGGAGTTTATACTATGAAGAATACCTTCAAAAAGCTTATTTTGTTTACACTTTGTTTTTCACTTGCACTTGCTATGTTTGCAGAACCAAAAAGTACCGGTATTACAGACAGCGATGTAAAGAATTATGCAAAGAACTTTGATTCAATTCAAAAGGAATTAGACAAGCTTGGCGTTTTGACAGATGATAATGGTATACAAGCTACGGCGAAGCAAAAAGCCGATATAGATAAAATCTTACAGAAATACGGAATTACCGGTGCTAACTGTATAGAAAAATTCGGAATGATTTCTGCCTGTGCCACAGTTCTTGTAGGCGAAAGTGAACTTGATGCAGAAAGTATTGCCCTTATGAAAAGTTTTGGAATGGATCCTATGGCAGAGCTTAAAAAATATACAAATTCAAAAGATTTTGAAGTTGTAAAGGCTAATGCAAAAGCTGTAGTAAATGCAGTTAAAAATGCAGACACAAGCTCTTATTCAGGTTCTTCAAGTTCTTCTGCTTCAGACAGCGATGATTATTCTTACGGAGATGCAGATTTAGCTGATCTTTACAGCAGACTTTCTGTTTCTGCCCAGGATGTTGCTTCACAATCAAGTGATTTAAGCATGAATGAAATCAACGAGCAGGGAAAGGCTGTAAAGAAACTTTATGACCAGGTTAGTAAAGCAAAGGGCGATTCTGGATTCATTTATAAATCAGAAGTGAACGCTTCTAAATACAAGAAAACAGATTATAAAAAAGGAACTGTAATCTCTATAGGCGGTAATGAAGCTGATGAAGATATTGATATTGGTGCCAGCTACATACAGTGGAAATTTGACCTGGACAAGAAAAAGGCAGAGCTTAAATTTGTTTGGAAAGATGCTGTTGCTGACAGATCAAATTACATAAGCGGCATGAAAATCAATTCAACAGACAAGACAATCAATTACACAATTACTTCTGTTGAATATTATTTTGTCAAAGGTTCAATCGATCGCTCATATGGCGACTCAATGGAATATGTTATCAAAACAAAAGAAGGCCCGGTTTTCCATTTCTGGATTGCCTGGGACGGAGACTACAACGCATTCCGCAAGAAAATCGCTATTAATGGTGTAAGCGGCATTGAAGATTATTTCTGGACGGAAGAATAACCAGGGGAATGCTCTATGAAAAAAGTTATTATAAAAAACTCAATTTTGATTTTCGCAGTATCATTGTTATTTGCTTCTTGTAAAGTAGATTTAAAAACTGAACCAGAAAAACACTATTATAAGACAACAGAGATTCCTATTATTGTCAGGGATTTTGTTCCTTGGGGAATTGAAGATCCTTCTTTACAGCAATACAAGCATTATGATTTTGATAACATTAATAAAGCAGGAGTCAAAACTAACCATGTTTTAGACACTCTTGATAAGGACAAAAAACCCGTTTTGAATGACGCATATCCTCCAGAAGAAATGAGTCTTAAATCTTCAGAATCTTTTGCACAGTGGTTCAGAACCATAAAAGGTGTAAACAAAGAAATCAAGACCTCCCTTGAAGTTCGTTTCGATGGTTCAAGATGGGAATTTTATGCCCCTGTTTTTTTCCCAATTGATAATCTGGGTTTCGGTAATGATGAAGGTGACCACAATTTCAACTTTACAGTAGAATCAACATTCTATCTCCTATACCGGGAAAATACCCCTATAACAATAAGCTGTAAATCAGATGACGACTTATGGCTTTTTGTAAACGGTAAGCTTCTGATTGATTTAGGTGGCCGACATGGTGTAGAAACCAAACAAATAACCTTTGATGCAAAAGATTACAAGGCACAACCAGGTGATTATATTGAGATAAAGCTTTTTAAAGCAGACAGAGGTGTTTCTGGTTCCATAATGGGCTTTTCCGTTTCCCAGGACATCTACATATTAAAATAATCACAGGTACCAGGCCCTTGCTTCTGCCATTGACCAAATAGCCATAAAATTTTAATATAAAAGTATGACTAAACAGGCAGATGAAATATCCGATTTTTTGGACTCAAAAACAATTGAATCTCTTGGAAGCTTTTTGGAAAAAGAGAAGGGATTTGAATCTTTTGGTGATGTGATTGCCATTGCTTTTGGAGCCGAAAAGGGTTTTTCTAAAATGAAGAAAGATGCTGTTGAAAAGCTTGTTTCAAGTTTCAAAAACAATCTTACACTTTTGATTCAGAAAACCTGGGTAGAAAAATCTGATATTGCACTTAAGGATCAGCTTCTTTACCAGTTGAATATTTTCCTTAGCAACGATTCATGGACTGATAATTATTCTCTTTTCCTTCAGCTCATTAATCAGGCAGTTTTCCTTATGTTTGGTCAGAAACCGGACACCCCAGACTTTGCAGAATATACTCTCCGAATCGATCCTGAATTCGGTATTTTCTGGTGGTACATTTCAAACCTTCCTCCCAAGACTGAATGGTCAGAAGAAAAATGCCGGTTAGCAATGATGTTGGGAATGTACTTCCTGGCAAACTACTAATACTGAATATGCAAGCCGGACAATGAGTTCCGGCTTTTTTTTTTGAGGTAAATATGGACATTAAAAAAACAACCGATTCCCTGCGTACCGCCAGTCAGAAGCTCGCACTTCAGAACGCCTGCCAGAAAAACGCTGCCTTGAATGCAGTTGCAGACGCTCTTGATAAAAACCGCGCTTCTATTATTGCTGCAAATGATACAGACGTAAAAAACGCCCGCGCCGCAGGAATTTCCGAATCTATCATTGACCGACTTTTGCTTGATGACAAAAGAATCAACGGAATTATTGCAAGCCTTCGCGAAGTAATTGGTCAGACAGACCCCGTTGGCGAAGAGGTTGCCGGCTGGAAAACTCCTAATGGAATGACAATCCGCCAGGTTCGCGTGCCTCTTGGAGTTGTTGCCCTTATTTACGAAAACCGTCCTAATGTTACTGTAGATGCATTCAGCCTGGCTTATAAAAGCGGAAACGCAATTTTGCTTAGAGGTTCTTCTTCTTCGTATGTTTCTAATGTTGAAATTGTACGGGTTATAAAAGAGGCTCTTGCCGGTGTAGAAGGTGGTGTTCCTGAAGCAATTGAACTTGTAGAAGTCCGCGACCACGACCACAGCGATGTAGACCAGATTCTGAATGCAGTTGGAATGATTGATGTATGTCTTCCACGAGGCGGAAAAAAGCTTATTCAAAACGTTGTACAGAACGCCCGGGTTCCGGTTATTGAAACAGGTAGCGGCGTTTGTCATTTGTTTATTGACGAATCTGCCGACCTTGAAATGGCCTGCCGCATTGCAGAAAACGCAAAGATTCGGCGACCAAGCGTATGCAACGCAATTGAATGTATTGTTGTTCACAGCGCAGTTGCAGAAAAGTTCCTGCCAATGCTGGAAAAGACCTTTGCCGGCCGGGTAAAGCTGCATGCCGACGAAAGAGCCATTAAATTCTTAAATAGCGCAATCCCTGCGACAGACGAAGATTTTGGCAACGAATACCTGGACTATGAATGCTGTATAAAGGTTGTAGATTCTATTGAAGAAGCAATTGAATACATAAATACACATAATACAAAACACAGCGAAAGCATTATTTCGCAAAGCCGCGCAAACACAAGACTTTTCCAGTCTATGATTGACGCAAGCTGTGTTTATGTAAATGCAAGCACCCGCTTTACAGACGGCGGAGAATTTGGTTTTGGTGCCGAGCTTGGAATCTCTACACAAAAGCTCCACGCACGCGGCCCAATGGGAATCAAAGTGCTTACAACAACAAAATATTTAATCGACGGTGAAGGACAGATAAGATGAGTAAAATATCAGAAGCATTAAAATCAGCACGCAAAATTGTAATCAAAATTGGCAGTAATACTCTTGCAAAATCAGACGGCACAACAAACCTTGATTTTATGATGAGTTTTGCTCAACAGTGTGCTGCTCTTATTAAACAGGGAAAACAAATAATCCTGGTTTCTTCGGGAGCACAGGTTGCCGGAGTTTCTACTTTGAAGGAATGGGCCCGCAAAAAGGATGTTCATTACCGACAGGCCTTGTGTTCTATTGGACAGGTAGAACTTATGCATCAGTGGCGAAAAGCGTTCCAGTCACAGGAGCTTCACATTGGTCAGCTGCTTCTTACTAAGGATGATTTTGAAAACGAACACCGCTCTCTGAATATCCGCAATACACTTTTTACACTTATTGATGAAGGTGTAGTTCCAATCATCAATGAAAATGACAGCGTAAGCTATGACGAAATTAAAATCGGCGATAACGACAATCTGAGCGCACTTACTGCAATTTTGTGGTCGGCAGATTTGCTGATTCTTTTTGGCGATGAAAACGGCATTTTTACTGATAATCCAAAAACAAATAAAAATGCACAGTTTATTGAAATTGTTTCTTCAATTCCAGAGTTGCGCGATAAAATTAAAATTGGTGGTACAAGCTCCTTTGGTACCGGTGGCGTAGAAACAAAAATCCAGGCCGCCGAGAAAGTCACCAGGTATGGAATTGAACTGCTTTTGGCAAACGGAAAAAAAGAAAACGCCCTTGTGGGTCTTCTTGAAGAAGATTCCGCAGGAACGTTGTTTTTAGTTGAATAGATTATTTTGCCGGTTCTTTTGTTAAATCTTTAAACAGATTTATAAAGAAAAGCGAAATAATTACTCCACCTGCAATATCTGTAAACCAGTGAACTCCGCAGATAAGACGGCCTACAATTGTAACTGCCATAATCACAAGACAAATGATTTTTAGCAGCAGAACAAGCTTTGCATTTTTGAGGTAGTCGCCAATCACACCAATTGCTGTTCCAAAAATTGTAAGAATAATCATTGTATGTGTTGAAGGGTATGACGGCTCAAGTCCTTCTGCAGGATCTAAAACTACCGGTCGGTAGTTAAACGGAACCTTTTCAAAAAGCACATAAAGTAGAATCACAAGAATATAAATTACACCAAGCATCAGAATCTTTTTGTCTACTTTTAAAAGACTTTTGCGCTGAACAAGCTGAATAAATCCAACAACTGCAAAAACGGCGGCCACTGCAATTGCGGCAACCCCAAGCAGCTGAGTAAGCTTATACCAGAACAAATGCATTCCAAACAATTCATGAACTGCAACATTTAGTCCGGCAAATCCAATGCTTGAACCTTCTGGTCCAACAGGCTGAACATCAAATAATCTTATCCAAAGAGAAAAGAATATAAACAACGAAGCAAAAATATAAGAATTAGCAAATTTTTTCATAAATAAAGCCTAACGCAGATATGGGAAGTTTGCAAGGGCAACAAAACATGCTATATTATAGTCGAGGTGCAATTATGAGAATTGGATGTATAGGTACTGGTGCAATGGGCGGTGCAATCATGCGCGCTATTTGCAAAAAATATGATGTTAGTCAGATTAAGGTAACAGATAAAAATACAAAAATGGGAAAAGCCTTTGCAGAAGAAACAGGCGCTCAGTTTGTTGAAGCTAACAAAGATGTACTCGACTGTGATTATATTTTTCTTGCTGTAAAGCCTCAGTTTTTAGGAGACGTTTTTGCCGAAATTGGAAACGCTATTCCACAATCGGCAGTTGTTATCTCTATGACAGCCGGAGTAAAAATTGAAAAGCTTCAGTCCTGGGCTCCTATGGCTCGCTTTATAAGAATGATGCCAAATGTCTGTGCTCAAATAAACGAAGGAATGACTGCTATTTCTTATAATTCAAATATCACACAGGCAGAAGCCGATACAGCAATAGAAATCTTAAGTACAGCCGGAAAGGTAGAAGTTGTTCTTGAAAAGCTTATGGATTGTGTAACAGCAGTAAGCGGTTCTGGTCCAGCCTTTGTATTTATGTTTATTGAAGCTATGGCAGATGCAGCTGTTCGTTGCGGAATGCCTCGCGCTCAGGCTTATACTTATGCAGCTCAGACAGTTTATGGATCAGCCGGTATGGTTATGGAAAGCGGCAAAACGCCAGCAGCTTTAAAAGATATGGTTTGTTCTCCTGCAGGAACAACAATCGAAGGTGTTGCAGCCCTTGAAAAAAATGGTTTCCGCAATGCCGTAATCGAAGCAATTACTGCTGCATGTAATCGTTCAATCGAATTGGGTAAATAATCCATAGAAACATAATATAATTATAGATTTTTTTACTTGTATCTAACCTTCAGTTTTTGTAAATTTATAGTATATGAATCTGCTTGATTTTGAGTATCTGGAAAATAATCTTGATACTCAAGGCCTGTATGGAAGCGACACCTGCATTGCTAACCTTTTTTTGCTTCAGGAAAAATACAATACATGGCTTAAAATCCACAATAATATTTTATTCCGCTACTACTATGGTGATGAAAACCGTACAGGCTATGGTTTTCCTGTTCCATTAAAAGGAGCAGATACTATGTGGTTAAAATCGGCACTTGAATATATTTTTGAAGACGCCCGTATCCAGCAGCGAAAGCCTGCCTTTTGTCTTATCACTCGTGAACAAAAGGAACTTCTTGATTCCTGTCTTTCTCAGTATTTTAAAAAGCATATTTCCTGGAAAACAAATCGCGATGACTGTGATTATATTTATCTTCAGAAAGATCTTGCAGATCTACCTGGTTCAAATTATCAGAAGAAAAGAAATCATGTTTCCAGATTTAACCGTATTTATGGCAGCGACTGGGAATTTAAATCATTCCCACAAAATGATATTGCACACGATATTCTGACTATTGCACAAAAATGGTATGAAGAAAAAAACGGGGAAGAAAATCCTGTGCTTAAGCTGGAGCTGCAGAGTGTTGAACTTGCACTTCAAAATGTAGAGCCTCTTAAATTTACCGGGGGCGTTCTGTATATAAAAGGTCAGCCTGCTGCAATGACACTTGCTTCTCCAATTTCGGATTCTGTGCTTGATGTAATTTATGAAAAAGCAGTTGAAGAGTTTGAAAAGAATGGAGTTTATGCTGTGCTTAATCAACAGTTTTCAAAACTGTGCGGTTCATATTTGTATCTAAACCGTGAAGAAGATATGGGCGTTGAAGGTTTACGAAAAGCGAAGTTATCTTACAAGCCTGCAATGATTCTTGAAAAATTTTATGGTTATGTGGAGTAAATACTGTGCTGTCGGCAATCTTAAAAAAATCAGACTGTGCATCCTGTAAATTCTGCTGTTCCTTCCGTAGACAAAGTCTTTGGGAAACTCCTGTTTTTACAAAGGAAGCGGCTGAACAATTACAATCACTTTTTCCGGAAGCAAGATTCAGACTAACAGGCCGCAACAGTATGACAATTGACCTTGAGATGTTATACAAAACTGACAATCCCGAAGAAGAAGTTCACTGCCCTTTTCTTGATTCATCAAACGGCTGCTGTCTTCCACCAGAGCTTAAACCTTTTGATTGCAGCATCTGGCCGTTCCGTGCAGTTCACACAAAAGAAAATGAAATTGCTGTTGCCCTTACTCCAACCTGCCCCGCAATTAATAAAGTTTCACGGGCTGAAATTTCTGAGCTTTTAAAATCGGGACTTGGGCAAAAAATAATTGATTATGCAAAAACACATCCGGATATCATAAAGGAACAAACTGATTTTTTGTCTGATATTCTGTTTCCGGTTTTATAATTATTTTGTAAGTTTTCTACTGTCGTTAACAATATGAATGAGTGATTTTCCTTTTAAAATTTCAGGCATTCTGGTACGCAGGAATTCAGGTCGCAGGTCTATTTTTGGAAGTTCTTCAAGCGGAATCCAGTATCGTTCTTCACGGTCACGGTTCCAACCATAGCTTTCGGCATTGAGTTCTTGCATTCCACGCGGCTTCATCAAAAAGTAAAACTCAATTACATGGCAGGTATAGCCTTTAATGATTTCTTCGGTACCTGTAAAAAAGTTTTCGCAGACTACGGCAAGATGATCAATTTCGTATGGAGCACCTGTTTCTTCCTGAACCTCGCGAAGCACACAAGATTCTGCACTTTCGCCCATGTGAACGCCGCCGCCAACAGTATAAAAACAATCAGAGCTTTTAGTTTTCATAACAAGCAGCTTTCCGTCTTCAACAATCAAAGCACCGGCACGATAGCGGAACCAGTTATTTGCAACCATAAAACAGCAGTCGGGATAACCGCATTTCAAATCACTTAAATCTACCTTTTCTTCCATGGGGGAATAGTATCGTTTCACCAAAGATTTTTCAACACACATTTCCCGGAAAAACAAATTCCAGATTTTCTTTTGCAATTTCTACAAGGTTCATTATTGTGGTAACTGAAGTTGGCTCTCGGTCTGTGAGTTTGAAGGTTGGAAAAAAGCGTGTGATGTGAAGAGGGATTTTTTTGTTGTATTGTTTTTCAAGGCCTGCGACCCATGTGGTGAGTTCACGCATTTCTTGAGGGCTGTCATTTTCATCGGGGATTATAAGTGTTGTGAGTTCTACATGGCAGGATTGGACTGCGGTTTGTATAAAGTCTTTTACCATTTGAAAGTCGCCATCGATGAAGTTTTTGTAAAAGCTGTTTGTGAAAGCCTTGAGGTCTATGTTCATGGCATCGATGTACGGGAGGATCTGGTTCAGGACTTCGAGTGTTGCAGTGCCGTTTGTTACAAGGACGTTTTGCATGCCGGCCTGTTCTGAAAGCTTTGCAGTGTCGCGGATAAACTCATAGCCTATGAGAGGTTCGTTGTAAGTAAAGGCTATTCCTATATTGCCGTGCGTGCGGAAGTCTTGTGCGGCTTTTACGATTTCTTCTGGGGTATAGATGTCTGCGCGGTCTTTGTATTCAAAGGCTTTCTGTGACCACGAGATGGTGTAGTTCTGGCAGAAAGGGCAGCGCAAGTTACAGCCATATGAACCGATTGATAAAACCTTACTGCCAGGATTAAACATTTTGAGAGGCTTTTTTTCTATTGGATCGAGCGCGATGGACGTGAGCTTTCCGTAGTTGGCGGCGACTATTTTTCCGTTGGTGCAGGTTCGGGCCCCGCAAAAGCCTGTTGAGTTTTCTTCGATTTTGCAGTGCCTGAAGCAGACGTTACAAATCGGCATGACGCACAACCTCAAAGCGGAAGAGTTCTATTTTTTCGTCCGGAGCAATTCCGCCTTTTCGTCTTGCAATGTCAATCTGCTGTTCTACGGTGTCTACGCCGTCTAAGTCCGGGAGCAAGAGCCCACGCTTGTAGCCGCTTTGAACGATTACACCGTATTTTTTTACGTCCAGTTCTGCAGGCGATTTTATTGGCTCTGCGTCGCCTAAGACGTCTACGTTTATGTCCAGATATTTTAATTCGTCTTCTGTGACCGGGTCAAAACGCGGGTCTTTTGAAACTGCGCTTACTGCATTGTTTATTATTTCCTGAGCAAGATTTTTTTGAGTAGCGGCGATTGTGCCTATGCAACCGCGAAGGCCTCCAAACTTATGTATGGAAACAAAAGCACCGGCATGTCTGTTGAGCAGTTCGTCAGGTACCCAGTCTGGCAGCGGCATGATATCTCCGTTTGCTACAAAGTATTCTGCTGAGGCTCTGGCCAGCTTTACATATGCGTCGGATTTCTGGCTTTTTGCGGCGAGTTCATCCTGCACCTGCTTGAGGCGTTGTTCCAGAAAATGCCTGCCGGCATCCGGGCCCTTTGGAATAAAAGAGCAGATTCCGTAGCCAACGCCAGTTACGTCTTCGTGTGAATATTGTGTGGCTTCTACAGCCTGCCCGTCGAGTGCACCTGCCATCATTACAAAGGATTTGTGTCCGCACTCAGCAGCCTTTTCGCAGAAGGTTTCATCAAAATCAAAAAGCTCTCCAAAGCGTGCGCCGGAGCAAACATCCATAATTCGCTTGTCATATTCCGGGCCTTCTTCTGCAAAACCGTATGGTCCGTAAGACTGAAGCTTGTGGGAAAGGTCACCGCTGGCAACGTAGACAACTCTGCGGTTCAATTCTTCCACGGTGTCTTTTATCATCATGCCGAATTCGTAATGCTTCAAAAGGTCATAGCCGGAAAGCCCTATGCGAACAAACTTAAAGTCCTTGTATTTTTTTGTGATAAACCAAAGCGGCACCATTGTACCGTGATCAAGCTCAGGGCGTTTTTCACCGAGCGTACCTGCCGGAAAGTCCGAGACCTCCGCTTTTTCAGCCAGAAGATTTACAAGCTCCTGGTCATACTCAATATCAAACTTAACTTGCGGTGCACCAAAATCAGCAAAGGAACCACGCGCCCATTCCCCCGGAGAAATATGAAAATAATTAGAATACATTATGCTGTGAGGACTCGAAATAATTATTGTATCCGGCTTGAGTGCAGCAATTTGCTCGGCAACCTTTTCATAAGAAGCAATCGTTTTTGCAACCTGTTTTTCACTACCACGCCCAACATCCGGCACAATCATCGGCGGATGCGGCACCATAAAAGACGCTATAATCGGCATAAGCCCTCCACATTATTCTTCAGCCATAATCCACTGACACATTCCGCAGCCATACATATCATTCGGGCGAGTAACAAATCCAAACTTTTTATAAAACTCTTCCTTGCCCTGCGCCGCCATCAGGCTAACCATTTTTTTGTAGCCGGGCTTGAGCTGCCCCTTTATATAATCCATAATATTATTCATAAGTTGACGACCAAGCCCCTGCCCCTGATAATCCGGCCGAACAATAACATCAGCAATATAAACAACATACCCAAAATCAGTAATCACTCGAGCCAGCGCAATCACCTTCCCTTCTTTCCTAAAAACACAAAGATAGGCCGAATGCTTTATCCCTTCCACCGCCTGCTCCATCGGAAACTCCGACCACTCCACAAGCCTCCGCATCTCCATATATTCTTCCGGCGTAATATAATCAGTAACTTCGTATTCCATTCGTCGACGCCTCCTCTCAAAAATCTTCGCAACGTCTTTTCTATCATAACATGATTTTGGAGATTTACAATGGATTATAATTGTCTGTATTTTAAATAATTATTATATTAAATATGTAAAGCCACCGCACAGAAGGTCATATCCAACAACTTATCCCCATTTGTTAGTATGTGTGGTTATAATTCTCGGGGGCACAGCCCTTTCTAATATCTTTTATTTTTCTTTACCATAATTCAGGCCCGGGGTTGGACAGGCGCTGAATCCCAAAAATCTCCTGGAGGATGTGGTATGGAAAATGAAATTTCAATTCTAGAAGATAATTCAATTCGTTCAAAGATTCATATTATTCGCGGACAACAGGTTATGATAGACCGTGATATTGCAGAACTTTATGGTGTTGAAACAAAACGCCTAAATGAACAAGTAAAACGTAACATTGAACGTTTCCCTGAACAATTCTGTTTTCAGCTTACACGTGAAGAGGTAGAAAACCTGAAAAAACAAAATCTCGTGAAATCACAATTTGTGACTTCACCAAAAGAAGATTCCGTGATGTCGCAATTAGCGACATCCAATTTGGATAACAATTCTTCTAACTTGATGTCGCAATTTGCGACATCAAGTTGGGGAGGAATTCGAAAGCCACCTTATGTTTTTACAGAACATGGTGTAACAATGCTTGCTTCTGTTCTTAAATCAGAAACAGCTGTAAAGACAAGTATTCAAATTGTTAAAGCTTTTGTTTCAATGCGACATTTTGTAGCAAATAATGCAGAACTTTTTGCAGAATTAAAGGCAATGCGTCAGTATCAAATTGAAACAGATGTACATCTAAAAGAATCAGATAAAAAGATAGATGAACTTTTTTCCTTAATGGACAAATACAATATAAAAGAAACTCAAGGCATCTTCTTCCAGGGCCAAATTTTCGATGCCTATGCAAAGTTCGAAAGCTTTCTGGCAGCAGCTAAGAAAGAAATCATCCTCATAGACAATTATGTAGACCTGTCCATTCTTCAGCGACTGGCAAAAAAGAAAAAAGGCGTTACTGTAACAATTTACACTGACCCCAAGACAAAACTTACAGCACAAGATATTCAAACCTTCAATGCCCAGTACCCTACCCTTACTATGTCTCATACAACAAAAACCCACGACAGATTTTTGATTATTGATAACTCTACGATTTATCACATTGGCGCTTCATTAAAAGATCTTGGCAAAAAGTGTTTTGGTTTTAGTATTCTGGATCCGAGTTTCATTCCGATGATTTTGGGGAATCTATAAAAAAACGCCAGCTCCATTGGAACTGGCGTTCTTATGTCACCCTGAACTTGTTTCAGGGTCTATATAAGTGAGATGCCGAAACAAGTTCGGCATGACGTACTTTTATTTAATCAACGAGTGATATTCCTGCAAAGACTTAACTCCACCTTCACCACCGTTACCGTTCTTAACGGATTCAATACCCTTAACAGCTGCAAGAGCACCGGCGAGTGTCGTGATGTAAGAAACCTTGTACTTCAAGCAAGCCTTACGAATAGTCTTGCGGTCTTCGGCGTAGTTGCGTTTTGCCTTAGGAGTATTGATTACCAAACAAACTTCCTTGTTCATAATCAAGTCTACAACGTCTGGACGGCCGGCGCCAATTTTGTTTACAACCTCACACTTGATGTTGTTTGCGTTGTAGAAGTCGGCGGTGCCCTGTGTACCAACCAGTGTAAATCCAAGATCCTTCAAAGTTTTACCGATAAAAAGAACCTGCTCTTTCTGGCTTTCCTTGTTGCTCAGAGAAATCAAAACTTTTTTGTTTTCCCAGGCAGCTGGGGCGTGTGGGAGTTCTGAACCGGCAGCTTCTTCTGCTTTGTAGAATGCAAGTGGGAATGTATCTGCAAGACCGAGTACCTCACCAGTTGAACGCATTTCTGGTCCGAGGATCGGGTCAACTCCAGGGAAGCGGCTCCATGGAAGAACTGCTTCTTTTGCTCCGTAGTAAGGAATCTTTTTATCCTTCAAGCCGAGTGACTCAAGAGACTCACCAAGCATCATACGTGTTGCAAGGCGAGCCATCTGTGTATCACAAACCTTTGATACAAGAGGAACTGTACGGCTGGCACGAGGGTTAGCTTCGATTACATAAACCTTGCCATCTTCAATTGCGTACTGCATGTTCATCAAACCGCAAACGTGCAAAGACTCTGCAATCTTCTTTGTATATTCTTTAATTGTTGCAAGATTATCAGCCGGAATCGAAACCGGAGGAATTACACAAGCTGAGTCACCAGAGTGAATACCTGCAAGCTCAACGTGCTCCATAACAGCCGGGATGTAAACGTGAGTTGAGTCTGCCAAAGCATCGGCCTCGCATTCCAAAGCGTTCTTCAAGAAGCGGTCGATAAGCAATGGACGATCAGGTGTAACACCAACAGCCTTTTCAACATATTCCTTCAGCGTTGCTTCATCATAAATTACTTCCATACCGCGTCCACCAAGAACGAACGATGGGCGGATCATAATAGGATAACCAATCTTATCTGCGCAAGCCTTAGCTTCTTCAAAGTCAATTGCCATTCCGCTTTCCGGCATTGGGATTTCAAGTTTTTCCATCATGTGGCGGAAGAGGTCGCGGTCTTCGGCAATGTCGATTGAGTCGATGCTTGTACCGAGGATGTTTACGCCGTTTTCCTGAAGTTCGCGGGCAATGTTCAATGGAGTCTGTCCACCAAACTGAACAATAACTCCGAATGGCTTTTCCTTTTCGTAAATCTGAAGAACATCCTCAGTAGTAACCGGTTCAAAGTAAAGCTTGTCAGAAGTATCATAGTCTGTAGAAACAGTTTCAGGGTTACAGTTTACGATGATTGTTTCGTAGCCCATTTCTTTAAGCTGCATAGCCGCATGACAGCAGCAGTAGTCAAACTCAATACCCTGACCAATTCTGTTAGGACCACCACCAAGAATCATAATTTTCTTCTTGTTGTCGGTTGCAACGCTCTTGTCCTCAGCATTATATGTAGAATAGTAGTAGTTAGCATTTTCAACACCACTAACAGGAACTGCAAGCCAGGCTTCCTTAATTCCAAGTTCCTTGCGGCGGTTGCGGATATCTTTTTCTGAAACCTTCAAAATCTTTGAGAGGTATTTATCGCTAAAGCCATCCTTCTTTGCCTTAATAAGAAGGTCATCTGCAGGAACGCGTCCAGGATTCTTAAGCATTTCCTCTTCAAGGTCAACAAGCTCCTTCATCTGCTCAAGGAAGTATTTCTTAACGTAAGTAATTTCATAAAGCTTATCAAGCGAAACACCCTTGCGGATTGCCTCATACAACTGGAAGTATCTTTCGCTCGAAGCAGTCTTGAGCATTTCGCAAAGTTCATCAGCGCTCTTGCGGTTAAAGTCCTTAGCAAAACCAAGTCCCGAGCGGCCATTTTCCAAACCACGGATAGCCTTCTGGAAAGTCTCTTTGAAAGTCTTACCGATAGACATAACTTCACCAACGGCCTTCATAGAAGTACCAAGTGAATCTTCTACACCGCGGAACTTTTCAAATGCCCAGCGAGCAAACTTCAATACAACATAGTCGCCGTCCGGAGCTCCACCCGGAGTATATTTTTCCAATGTACCATCACGCCAGTAAGGAATCTCATCCAAAGTCATTCCAGAAGCAAGCTTTGCAGAAATCAAAGCAATTGGGAAACCTGTAGCCTTAGAAGCAAGTGCCGACGAACGAGAAGTACGAGGGTTAATTTCAATAATAACAACACGACCAGTTTTTGGGTTATGTGCAAACTGAACGTTAGTACCACCGATAACCCCGATGCTTTCAACAATCTTAAATGCATCGCGCTGCAGGCGTGCTTCAAGTTCCTTATCAATAGTCATAAAAGGAGCCGAACAGAAAGAGTCACCGGTATGAACACCAACAGCATCAATGTTTTCAATGAAACAGATTGCAATCATCTGATTCTTAGCGTCGCGGACAACTTCAACTTCAAGCTCTTCCCAACCCAGGATAGACTCTTCAATCAAACACTGGTGGGTCATAGAAAGATCCAGACCGTTGGCAACAATAGTGCGCAGCTCTTCAACGTTGTAGCAGAAACCACCACCCTGTCCACCCATTGTATAAGCAGGACGAACAACCAGAGGGAAACCGATTTCTTCAGCAATCTTTTCGGCACCTTCTACAGTGTGACAGATTCCGGAACGTGGAGTTTCAATTCCAAGACTCTTCATAGTCTCCTTAAAAATCTCACGGTCTTCACCACGCTCAATAGCATCAAGATTTACACCAATAACCTTTACACCATATTTATCAAGAACGCCGGCCTTATTAAGCTCACAAGCCATATTCAAACCAGTCTGTCCACCAAGGTTAGGAAGCAAAGCGTCAGGACGTTCCTTTTCAATAATCTGCGAAAGACGCTCAACATTAAGCGGCTCAATATAAGTAGCATCTGCCATAACCGGGTCAGTCATAATAGTAGCCGGATTCGAGTTTACCAATACAATCTTGTATCCCTGTTCACGCAGAGCCTTACATGCCTGAGTTCCCGAATAGTCAAACTCACAAGCCTGTCCAATAACAATCGGCCCCGATCCAATAATCAAAACTTTGTTGATGTCTGTACGTTTCATATATGTTTACACTCCTATAATAACCTGTGCAATCTCCCCGTCATTGCGAGCGAAGCGCGGCAATCCACATACAAAAAGGCCTTTCAAAACCTGGATTGCTTCGCTACGCTCGCAATGACGAGCGTATATAAAAAAAGCGAGCCCTTAAAAAAGACTCGCCATTGAATTCAAATAAAAATAGTATGAACTGTTTTATAATCCTTGAGAATAGTCATGTCAAAGCATTCATCTGTTTTCATACTAAAAACATATATTATCAAAAAACGTGATTTTGTGCTAGTAGGTTTAAAAAATCAAAAAGAGAAAAAAATCACCCATATGAAAAGTTTATTATTATATTTATAGATATAAACCTACAAGGAGGCCCCATATGTCAGAAAACTCATTGCAAATAAACCGCGCGCTGATGCTTACGGATCAGCTTATTGATTGTCTTGATAGCGCCGAACATCAGCTTTCTTCGGCACGCAACTGGGGATTCCTGGATGTGCTTGGCGGAGGGCTTATTGTTGACCTTATAAAGCACTCAAAACTCCATAATGCTCAGGCTGCAATGGAGCACGTAAACGCTTTAATGCAGGAGTTTCAGCAGGTTTTGGGCAGCATAAGTATTCCAGGCGATTACCGTATGCAGGTTGGCGGCTTTGCGACCTTTGCGGATTTCTTTTTTGACAGCGGGATTGTAGACATTTATATGACTGCAAAAATCATGAACAGCCTCTCTGAAGTTAGAAAGCTTAAAGAACGCGCCTACGACTTAAAACGTCGTCTTACAGAAATCAGATAATTCAGATTTTTACAATTTTACGACACTTTTTTTATATATTTTTGGTCAAAATAGGGTATAATTATTTAAAACTCAGGAGGTCAAAAATGGCTTGTTTTACTGTTCCTGCAGCAGAGGCAATCGTAACTACTATTGCGGGAAAAATCATTAAATCGAAAGAAAAACATCAGACTGTTGATGCTTCAAAAAATACTACAGATGTTTCATCACCAAAAATTCCTTTTTCTACAAAAATAGGCTGGCTCAATAAAATGCTTTGGGGCGGTTCGGCTCTTCTTGCTTTTGAACATGTTTGGCACGGAGAAGTTGTTCCTTTCTTCCCATTCCTTACAGCTGTAGAAAACGGCGAGGCTGCGGAAATGCTTCACGAAATGGCAACGGCCGGTGTAAGTATGGCGCTGCTTGTAACTGCAGTATGGGGAATTATGGTAGGCGTAGTCTCGATTTTTGAAAAGCACGCAAATAAATCTACCGGCTCAGCAACTCTTGCAGGAGGTCTAGCATGACACTTTTGACAACAGTTTTTGCTGCAATCATTTGTACTTTAATCTGGTACAAAAAGGAAGAGGCTCGCCAGCTTAAGGTTGGAACTCTTGTTCTTATGTATTGGGGCGCTTCACTCATGTGGCTCATCGATGCAGTATTTGCTTATGCAGAAGAAGGTGCCGACTCTTTTGTTCCGGCTCCACTCGATATGCTCAACGACTTTTATCTTGGACTTTCAGTTGTTGCACTCGGATTGATTATCTGGCTTGTAATACTTTTTGTAAAAGATCCAAAGGGCGTTGTAAAGGCTACTTTGTTTAAGAAATAACAATACATGAATAATGAAATAACAAAGCTTTTGCAGGGCGTCAAAGACGGAACAGTTTCTGTTGATGACGCGCTGCTTGAATTAAAAAAGCAACCTTTCAAAGATATAGATTTTGCAAAAATCGACCTGCACCGTAAGCTGCGTCAGGGCACTGCAGAAATTATTTACGGCGCGGGAAAAACTCCACAGCAGATTATTAAAATTGTCCAGACCATGCTTGAGTCGGGACAAAAAACAATTCTCATAACCCGCCTCGATAAAGAAAAAGCAGAGGTCGTTCAGGAGGCTGTGGCACCGCTTGCTAAGTTTGATTACCACAGCGATGCGCGAATTGCAATTGTAGGCCAGCTTCCTGAACCTGATGGAATTGGTAAGATTGTAGTTGCAACAGGCGGAACAAGCGACATTCCTGTTGCCGAAGAAGCCGCTTTAACAGCAGAGGCTCTGGGCAATGAAGTTGTGCGTCTTTATGATGTTGGAGTTGCAGGCCTTCACCGCTTACTTTCTCATATGGATGAGGTGATGAGTGCTTCCGTAATTATTGCCATTGCCGGAATGGAAGGCGCTCTTGCAAGTGTAATTGGTGGTCTTGCTGATTGTCCTGTAATTGCAGTTCCAACAAGCGTAGGTTATGGCGCCGCCTTTGAAGGCCTGAGCGCTCTCTTAAGCATGCTCAATTCCTGTGCCAGCGGAGTAAGCGTAGTAAATATAGATAACGGCTTTGGTGCAGGTTATCAGGCGAATATGATTAATCACATGAGGACAAAATGAAAACAATATACTTTGACCTTCAGATGGGTGCTGCCGGCGACATGCTTAGTGCGGCGCTTTTTGAACTTTTGAATGATGAACAGAAAAAAGAATTTTTACATAAAATAAATAATGCCGGGATTCCTGGTGTTGAAGTTGCTGCCGAAGCTTCGGTAAAGTGCGGGATTACTGGTACGCATTTTAAAGTGACAGTAGATGGCGAGGAAGAAGAGGTGCATGATTCGCATCATCATGAACACGAGCATGAGCACAGTGGGGTCCCTGAGCCTGTCGAAGGGCACCACCACCATGATCACGATCATGACCATCATCACGAACACCACCATACATCCCTGCATGATATTGAACACCTTGTAAACGACCTCAAACTTTCTGATGCTGTAAAAAAGAATGTTCTCGCAGTTTACAACCTCATCGCTCAGGCAGAAAGTCATGCTCACGGCAAACCTGTTACAGACATTCACTTTCACGAAGTTGGAACAATGGATGCAGTTGCAGACATCACTGCTGTGTGCCTCCTTATAGAAATGCTCAATCCGGAGCGCATAATCGCTTCGCCAGTAAATGTTGGAAGCGGTCAGGTTCATTGTGCACATGGAATACTTCCTGTACCTGCGCCTGCAACTGCATTTATTCTGCAGGGCGTTCCAAGCTACAGTAATCAGATAAAAGGTGAACTTTGTACTCCGACAGGAGCGGCTCTCCTTAAGCATTTTGTAAAGTCTTTTGGTCCTATGCCTACAATCACTACAGAACAAATTGGCTACGGAATGGGCAAAAAAGATTTTGAAGCAGCAAACTGTGTGCGTGCAATTATGGGAGACATCAGTCGTGACTACCAATCGGTAGTTGAATTTACCTGCAACCTTGATGACATCAGCGCAGAACGAATTGGCTTTGCAATTGAACAGCTTTTCCAAGCAGGCGCTGTAGAAGCATATACAATTCCTGTGACAATGAAAAAGTCTCGCCCCGGAAATCTTCTTTGCGTAATGTGTCTTGAAGAAAATAAACAGAAAGTTCTTGAAGTAATTTTCAAGCACACAACAACTCTTGGTGTGCGGGTAAACATAAGCCAGCGCTATGCATTGGACAGAACTATAGAAACTGTTGAAACAGACTTTGGCCCGGTACGCATAAAAAAAGCAGAAGGCTTTGGTGTTGAACGGCAGAAATATGAATACGAAGATCTTGCACGCATTGCCCGCGAAACAGGAAAAAGCATTGAAGAAGTTATTAGTCTCCTTAGCAAATAAATACGAAGTCGCTTCTTTTTGCAACGACGATCCTTCGCAGTTTTTATACTGGTATAAAAAGTCCACCGCAGACATAGAAGCAGCCTCGTTCCTTGCAGCCATGCTCGCCTTTGGAAGCCGCACCCAGTTTATTCCAAAAATCAGACAGATTCTTGAAGAGGCAGACAAAGCATCCGGCAGAATTTCAGCCTGGCTGAAAACAGGAGCATACAAAAAAGACTTCCCAAAAGGCAGTAAAAAATTCTACCGTTTTTATTCCTACGACGAAATGCAGTTTTTTTTTGATGAGATGGCTGCAATTCTTACTGCTTCAAAAACAATGGGTGAATATTTTAAAACACGTTGGAAGGAGGCCTCCACCAAGCAGCCCGTCCCTCACCTTTCGGACATCATTGGCCAGAGCTTTCCAAAAAGCCGCATTGTGCCAAAAGGCCGTTCCAGTGCCAACAAAAGAATCCACATGTTCCTGCGCTGGATGGTTAGACAAAACTCACCTGTAGACCTTGGGCTTTGGAAGTGGTACCCGCAGGCAGACCTTTTGATTCCGCTTGATGTTCACGTTATGCAGGAGGCACAGAAGCTGGGACTGCTGCCGCTTAATGCAACTGCCTCTCGCAAAACAGCCATCACGCTCACAAAAAAAATGGACGAGATTTTCCCTGATGATCCAGCCCGCGCTGACTTCGCTTTATTTGGACTTGGTGTTGCGCCAAACTCGTGATAAAATAAAAGCAGGAGACCTCATATGCTCGACAACATCCCGCGCTTTGACATGGCTAAGAAACCTAAGAAAATGCACCTTTTGGCACTGGCATGGTTGCTTTCTTTTCCTGACGTAATTTCGCACAAAAACAAGCTTACAAAAATTAACATGAAAGGCATTAAGCCGCCGTACCTGCTCTTGTGTAATCACAACGCCTTTATGGATTTTAAAGTTGCTACCAAAGCAATCTTTCCGCACAGGGCAAATTATGTTGTTGCAATCGACGGCTTTTGGAAACGCGAATGGCTGCTCAGACTTATCGGCTGTATCTGCAAAAGAAAATTCACAAATGATATTATGCTTGTCCGCCAGCTTAAATATGTAATTGACCGCGGAAGCATTGCCGTAATTTATCCGGAAGCACGCTACTCTCTTTGTGGTACAACTGCTATTCTTCCTGAATCTCTTGGCAAGCTTGTAAAAATCCTTAAGGTGCCTGTTGTAACTTTAATCTGCCATGGTCATCACGTAAACTCACCTTTCTGGAATCTCCCTGATCACAAGGTTCGAGGAACTCAGGCAACAATGAAATGCCTTTTTACAGCAGACCAGGTTGCCTCGCTCGACCACACACAAATCATGAAAGGAATTGAGCAGGAATTCATCTACGACGACTTTAAATGGCAAAAAGAAAACAACATAAAAATCACATACCCTCAGCGGGCAAAAGGACTTCATAAGGTTTTGTACAAATGCCCGGCCTGCAATACAGAATATAAAATGAGTTCAGAGGGCACGACCTTAAAATGTAACTGCTGCGGCAAAGAATGGGAAATGACAGAGCTTGGTGAATTGCGCGCAAAAGAAGGCAACACAGAATTTTCACACATCCCTGACTGGTACGAATGGGAACGCGCCGAAGTCCGCAAGGAAATAGAAGCCGGAACTTATTACTGGTCTGGCCAGGCACAGGTAGACGCACTTCCAAACGCCGACCGTTACATCGACATTGGCATGGCAACCTTCACCCACGACATGACAGGCTTTACGCTCACAGGTGAATACAAGGGCGAACAGTATGAAGTTAAGCTTCCTGCCGCCTCTCAATATTCAATCCACATTGAGTACGACTATCTTGGCAAAAAAACAGACTGCGTAGATTTGAACACCATCAACGACACGCTCTACACATACCCTGTTGGCACTGACTTTTCTGTTACAAAAATGTCGCTGGCTACGGAAGAAATGTATCAGTACTATAAGCGGATTCAAACAAGTTGAAATATCGCTCTTTGCGTGATAAAATAAGAATAATTGATTTAAAAGAGGTCTTTTATGAAAACAAAATTCAAAATTATTTGCGCAGCACTTTTTATAATGTCTGTAATTTTCACAGGCTGTGCTTCAAAAAAAGGCGATCTTCAGGAAATTAACGACGAAGATTTTTCTCCAAAATTAATTCTTATTGCTTCTGGAAATCAGCGCCTTGTAAAATTTGAAATTGATAAAAATGCTCTTCTTCCTGATGTAGATACAAAAAACATAAAAGCCGCTCAGATTACAATTGATATTTATTCGGGACGAAAACCTGCAGACGGTAAAGATGGGACTCCTGTTGCTACAGTTTCTTTTGACCTGCTCAAAGATGCAGACAAGCTTATCAAAGGCTACGATCTTATGGCAAATGCAAAATCACTTAAGACTACTGCTGCCGATTTGAACAAGGCTTTTTCTGCAACACGCTATTACTATGCAAAAGGAAGCTTTGAAGCTACTGTAAAAGAAAGCAAAACTGTTACAAAAACAAAGACTATCTACAGCAACGATACAGTTTACACCCCTCTTGAAGATGTTTCAGAAACAGATTCAAGTTATGTAGATGCAAAATAAACTGCCGTAACAAAATGAAATTCAAATTTGACTCAAAGCTAACAAGAACTATTCTCATTGTAATTTGTATAATTCTTTCGCTTATAATGTATTCACAGCGCCGCACAAGAAATCACTTTAAACAGGCGGCAAAACTTCCTTTTTATAATATTCAGGTTGAAGATGTTTTAGACGGAACTTATCGCGGAAAGGTTTATACTTCTTTCATGCATGTTCAGCTTGATGTAACTGTTTTGGATCACAAACTTACCCGGATTGATATTATTGAAAACGAAGGAGCCTACGGCAAGAAAGTTGCACCTATTCTTGATGAAATGATTGCCCAAAATACTTCGGTCGTACCTGCAATAAAAAAAGAAGAACTGGCAAGTATTGTTTTTGTTGCCTGTGTTGACAATGCTTTACGAAAGGGAGTTCCCGGATACACGCCCGATGACGAATAAAAAAACTGATTATCAGAAGCAGCTTGATTGTGTGCTGCAAGACATTTCTACCTCCGGGAAAAGGCCTTCTCTTTTACTGCATGCCTGCTGTGGTCCCTGCTCGTCTTATGTGCTTGAATATTTATGTAAGCATTTTGAAATTACAGTTTTGTTTTATAACCCAAACATTTACCCGGCCCAAGAATATGAACGTCGATTGCAGGAGCTTTTGAACTTTTACAAGCGTTTTGTTCCTGCAGAAAATGTGCGTGTGATTCAGGCACCCTATGACCCTGAAGAATTTTACACAGCAGTAGGCACCCGCGAAAACCCGGAGCTTGCAAAAGAACCTGAACGCGGAGAACGATGCCGCCGCTGCTATGAATTGCGATTACGCTACACCTACGACTATGCCTGCGCCAATAACTTTGATTATTTTTGCACAACACTTTCTATAAGCCCTTTCAAAGATGCAGATATGATTAATGAGATTGGTTTTGACCTTCCCGCCCTTCGACAGGCTCAGGGACCCCAGGGGCTGCAGGGACCCCGACCCCTCTGGCTGCCTTCCGACTTCAAAAAGAAAAACGGCTTTAAGCGCAGCCTGGAACTTAGTGCAGAGTACGATTTGTACCGCCAGGAATACTGCGGCTGTATTTATTCATTTTCTTAACAATTTTAAAAACCCGTGTTATAATAGACACTACTATTTATAGAATCAAATACTAGAATATTAGCAAGAGAGGTGTTTTATGTCTAAAAGAAAAATGTCGCTTAGAACAGAGCTTTTATTAGGAACAATTGGTTCCATGGTTATTGTCACTTTGTTCCTGAGCATTTCATTTAAATTTGTAATGCAGCGCATTATTACACAGACTACCGTAGATTCTGTTAATCAGACCATGGAAACCTTAAACAAGGAAGTTACCGGTGTTCTTGGAGAATACAATGACCTTGTTGTAAGCCTTTCAGACGGAATCACTTATCTTGAGCCTCGTGAAAAAATAGGCGACCTTGTAAACGGCATGGGTAAAAACATGATTGATAACACCATGCTCTACTACGCTACCTACGAACAGCTTTGGGAAGGAGGAGCACTTTATACAAGCATTGGATGGATTCCACCTGCCGACTTTGATATGCAGTCACGCCTGTGGCATCAGAATGCTGTAAAAGATCAGACTAAGGTTTGTTACACAGAGCCTTATGTTGATGCAAATACAGGTTTACTTAATATTACCTTGAGTTACCGCGTTCTTGATAAAAACGGAAAACTCATTGGTATTGCTGCTGCCGACATCGTTCTTGATGCCTTGAGTGAAGCAGTTAAAAATATCAAGCTTTCTACAAACAGTCAGATTCACATTATTACAAAAGACGGCCTTTATCTTACAAACGATAACTTTGACAAAATCATGACTGATAACTATTTTGATGAAATCCGTCTTACAAAATATTCTCAGGCTGATTATCTTGACGGAACCGCAAAAGCATTTACAGAAGGAAAATCTTTCTATGGTGTTTGCCCTATTGAAAACACACAATGGTTTATTGTTGTAGAAGGTCCAAACGAAGATTTTTCGGGTGAATACACAAAGCTTCTTGTTTACACAATTATGGGACTTTTGGTAATTGCTGTAATCATGATTATCATCTTCTTGATTCTTTCTGCACGTGTTTCTCGAAGCTTTAAGATTATTGCTTCTGGTTGTGAGCTCATGGCAATGGGTGATTATTCTGAACGATATCCTGATTATTTTACAAAGGAAGCTTCTCTTCTTGCAAACGGCTTTAATCTTGTAACAGAGCGCCTTGAAGGAAACATAAATAGTATGAAGCAGTCTAAGGTTGCACTTGATGAAGCCGGAGGAAAGCTCAGCGGTACAATTGAAGATCTTATGTCTTCTATTGTTCAGATTGGTGCAAGCATCAGTAATACAGGTATGAACCTCAGGAATCAGACAAACAGTGTTTCTCAGAGTGCTCAGAGTATTTCTAAGATTCTTGATATGATTCACCAGATGGAAGAATTGGTTCAGACTCAGGCAAAGGCTGTTCAGGGTGCATCTACTGCTGTTGAAGAAATGGTTGGTAACATTAATGAAGTTGATAAGTCTGTAGATAAGATGGCTCATTCATTTGGTGTTCTTGATGAAACTGCACAGAACGGTGTTCAGACCCAGAATGAACTTCAGCAGCAGATTATTGAAATTGAAAATCAGTCTAAGCTTTTGAGTGAAGCAAATAAGGTTATTGCAAACATTGCAGGTCAGACAAACCTTCTTGCCATGAACGCCGCTATTGAGGCTGCTCATGCCGGAGACGCAGGTCAGGGATTTGCAGTAGTTGCCGACGAAATCCGTAAGCTCAGTGAAACTTCTTCTGCACAGTCAAAGACAATTGGTGCTCAGCTTAAGAGCATTCAGAATGCAATTAATCTTGTTGTTCAGGCAACCCAGCATGGTGTTCAGGATTATGCAAACCTTTCAAAAGAAATCCGCGAAACAGATACTCTTGTTCAGCAGATTAAAGCTGCCATGACAGAACAACAGCAGGGCTCTACACAGATTCTTGATGCCCTTGGCGAAATGAACGAAAGTACTCAGCAGGTACAGAATGCTTCTGAGGAAATTACAACAGCCAGCCAGGCAATCATCGGCGACGTAGAAATCCTGCAGAACGAAACAAAAGTCATGGGCCAGAGTATGGACGAAATGGGCCTTAGCGCCGACAAAATGCAGGAAGCCGGCCTTACACTCGCAGGGGTTTCTAAGACTGTAGAGGCCTCTATTGAAGAGATGGGCAAGCAGATAGACCTCTTTGAGGGTGAGTAAAAACCCAACCCGTCATTGCGAGGAGCGTAGCGACGTGGCAATCCACATATTTGAATGCATTTGAAGACTGGATTGCCACGCTTCGCTCGCAATGACGTTGGCTACCACGCATGCAATAACATTCCTATTCCCAATTCCCTCTTTTTTCATTAAAATACTCTCATAACTAAAACACAGGAGCCCCTTATGCTTTTTTCACCGGTAGAAATTCAAGAAACTGTAAATATGTTCATGCGCCAGAAGCTGGATATCCGCTGTATTACTATGGGTATTTCACTTTTGGATTGTGCCGACTCTGACCCAAAACGCGCATGCGACAAAATCTATGACAAAATCATGAAAAAGGCAGGCAATCTTGTAAAAGTAGGCCAGGATATTGAAAAGGAATTTGGTGTACCTATTATAAACAAGCGTATTTCTGTTACACCAATTGCGCTCGTGGCTGGTGCAAGCAATGCTACTTCTTATGTTGATTACTGTAAAACACTGGACCGCGCTGCTACCGACCTTGGCGTAAACTTTTTGGGAGGATTCAGTGCACTTGTACAGAAGGGAATCACTCCTGCAGACCGCATTTTGATTGAATCTATTCCGGAAGCTTTGAGTGTAACTAACTGCGTTTGTTCTTCTGTAAACGTTGGAACTACAAAAAACGGAATCAACATGGATGCCGTAAAGCTTATGGGCGAAATTATCTGTAAAACTGCAGACGTTTCTAAAACATGCGATGTAAACGGTTGTGCAAAGCTTGTTGTATTCTGCAACGCCCCTGAAGATAATCCTTTTATGGCAGGTGCCTTCCATGGTCCCGGAGAAGGAGACAGCGTAATCAACGTTGGTGTTTCAGGTCCTGGTGTAATTTTGGCCGCAGCCCGCGAATATAAGGGCCAGCCTATAAATGTGCTTGCGGACGGTATTAAAAAGATGGCCTTTAAAATTACAAGAATGGGCCAGCTTGTTGGAAGCGAGGCAGCAAAACGCCTTAATACAAACTTTGGTATTCTTGATTTGTCGCTTGCCCCTACTCCAGCAGTCGGCGACTCTGTAGCACGCATTCTGGAAGAAATTGGTATTGAAGGTTGTGGAGCCCCTGGTACAACAGCAGCCCTTGCAATGCTCACAGATATGGTAAAAAAAGGCGGCGTAATGGCCAGTACAAACGTTGGTGGTTTGAGCGGTGCCTTTATCCCAGTTTCCGAAGACGAAGGAATGATAAACGCCGTAAAGCAGAACTCTATCTGCCTCGAAAAGCTCGAAGCCATGACAACAGTCTGCTCTGTAGGTCTTGATATGATTGCTATTCCGGGAGACACTCCGGCTACAACAATCAGCGGTATTCTTGCCGACGAGTTTGCAATTGGTATGGTTAACAATAAAACAACCGCCTGCCGCCTCATTCCAGCTCCTGGTAAAAAAGCCGGTGACTGGGTAGAATTTGGAGGCCTTCTTGGCGGTTGTCCTGTAATGCCGGTAAGCAAGTTTGGCTGTGCCGACTTTATCAACCGCGGTGGCAGGATTCCGGCACCTATTCATTCGTTCAGAAATTAAAGAACTGATTTTTTATACTAGAATAACTTTTCTACCCTAACGCAACATCAAGAATCATCATCAGGACAAAGCCAATCATAAAGGCAATTGTACCAAGATTTGAATGCTCCCCTTCTGCCATTTCAGGAACCAGTTCTTCTACTACTACGTAAAGCATAGCACCAGCGGCAAAACTCAGGAAATACGGAAGGATTGAAGAAATCTGACTTGCAAGAAGGATTGTTATAAGGCCGGCAACCGGTTCAACAATTCCGGAAACAACGCCGTACCAGCAGGCTTTGCCTTTTGAAAGTCCCTTTGAATGAAGCGGCATAGAAATGATTGCCCCTTCCGGGAAGTTCTGGATTGCAATTCCAAGAGCAAGAGTAAGCGCCCCTGCCTGAGTGATTTGAGCCGAACCACTTGCCCAGCCTGCATACAAAATACCAACAGCCATTCCTTCAGGAATATTGTGAAGGGTTACTGCAAGCACCATCATTGTTGTTTTCTGAAGTTTTGTTTTGGGTCCTTCTTCGCTGTTGTCTATATGCATGTGCGGAATGATTTTGTCCAGAATTAAAAGAAAAATCATTCCTACACAAAAGCCGACTGCTGCCGGAATAAATGCAAGCTTTCCTTTATCGCTTACCATTTCCATAGAAGGAATAAGCAGACTCCACACCGAAGCCGCAACCATAACACCTGCAGCAAATCCAGAAAGCACATTCTGAAGCTTTACATCAAGCTCCTTCTTCATAAAGAAAACAAGAGCCGATCCCAGCGCGGTGCCCAAAAATGGAATTAAAAGTCCTTTTGTAATTATCCAGTTCATGGCTTTATTATATGCTGAATTTTACATTTATGTAAATTGAGCTGTAATCCTTATAAGCTCCATAAGTTCCGTCTTCATCTGGTCCTGGCAGCAGAATATATGCCCCTGTTTTAATATTAATCTGATCCGAAAGACTGTAGTTCAATGAAGGATTTATGAGACTGTCAAAAGCATTTAAGTTTACAACTCCTGCAAGACTCAAGTCCATTGTTTCATTCAAAAGAGATTTTGAAATGCTGAGTGTTACGCCGTGAGTATAGGCATCTTTGCGGTCAAGATTGTCCAGGTTTCCAAAAACATAATCGCAGAAATATTGTGCAGTTAAAGTCCAGCCGCTTGGCATCCAGTCGAGGCCTGCAAGTGCACTAAGTTCATTACGCTGTTCGTCAATAGAAAAATATCTTTGAGGGAAAAATGCTGCTTCTGTTCTAAGAACTACTGCTTTTACAGGAATTGCTGCATCAAGCCCGACCATTGCCATGTGCTTGTATTTACCAACAAAAACGCCCGGGGTCCCTGAGCTTGTCGAAGGGCCAACAAAAGGCATGTCATCCCAACCATAAAACCCATAAAGTGAAACATCACAAAATGGAAAGTATCCCGAAAGCTTTAAACCGTATTCTCCATTCCAGATAGCAAGCTCAGGTTTTTCTATTGGAACTCCCGCAACTTTTTCTGCGGGCAAGACTGCCGGTGTAAAGAACGGAATCCAGAAGGCGTCTGCTGTAAATTGATTTCCAGAAAAAGAAAGTCGAATGGCATTAACAGGAAGTTTTGAATCATCACTTGTCATTGCTGCAATGCTGGACATGTCACCTGGACAGACTACATTTGTAATGTCAATTCCGTCTGCTTTTCCCCAGGCAACCTTCTGGCGGCCAATGCGGATCCCCCAGAAAGAAGGAGTATAGTCAGCCCAAACTTCTCCAAGCGAAAAGTCTACGGAGTTTGAAAGGGCATCGTAGGAAACTTTTCCTTCTGCAAAAGCCGAACTGTTACCATACCAGGCATCTACCTTACCGGTAAAGTTAGTATCCCCTAACGAAAAGTCGCCTGCAGTATCCTTATTTGTCCATGGTGCAAAAACACCCCAAGAAGTAGAGATGTCACCGGAAAATTCTACACCCTCTGAGAATAAATAGGTGCTGAACATAATAACTATTAAGCTGAAAAATAATTTTTTCATATAGTATTCCTCTTTGAGTTGGCTGTTAGCTATTTAATCCTTCCCTTCTCCAGAGCAGCTACTGTGAACAAGGAATCATCAAGGTCTTCGTCGTCATAAACAATGTTCTTTGACTCAATAAGAGACCAGGTGCCTGTCTGAACGTTTTCCATTTTCATAACCTGAGCTGTTGTAAAACCTTTGATTGTTGTAAAGTTAGTACAGGTCAACACGCGGTGAAGCTGATTCTGTCTGTCGTAGAATTCACATTTGCGCAGAATGTAATCTGTTTTACCAATGTAACTGATAAAGCGAGGATCTTTTTCTGTACCAGCTTTGCTTATGCATTCAACTTTGTAGCAGGCAACTCCATCAACAGTTTCTTCGCCAAGCAGATTGTAGTCGTACTTATTAAGACTACGATCGCCCATATCCTGATAAGTGAAATCTGTACCCATAAAGCTTCCTTCACTTTCGGAACCGCTTGAAGCAATACGGCGGGTCTTCTTCATGGCAGGAAGATAAAGCCAGTTGTCTGAATCCTTGTCATCATCGTCGTAATCAAACATGAGGTAACCTGTACCGGCAACATCCTTTGGAGTTGTGAAAACGATTACGCTTTTTTTAACATCGCCGTAGTCCTTACTCTTCATAATAACTTCGCGGATTCTGTCGGAACCCTTTTTTGAATGAATTGTAAGGGTAGCAGTTGAAGATGAAGTTTTTGGTTCAGCAACTTCGTCTGCTTTTTTCATAATGTCGTAGCCGGTCTGGCTGAACAATGCATTTGCCAACATTAAAACTAATGTTATTAAAATTGATTTTTTCATATTTTATTTCTCCTTGTAAATGTGTCATGCTGAACTTGTTTCAGCATCTATTTTTATAATGAGATCCCGAAACAAGTTCGGGATGACAATTTATCGGTTTTTACCAAATGGCTTAGTTATAAACAACAGAACCGGTGTCAATGTATAATCTGCAATGAGTGCACTGCCAAGACCTACGATTGAAAGCCAGCCTATGTTTACCAGAACAGTCATGGTGCTTGTAAGGAAGATTCCAAACATTGCACAGAGAATGACTGTTGTCATAATCATTGTTTTTCCAATTTCGCGGTATGAGTTTAAAACTGCCTGACGATAATTTCCACACAGCTCAAAGTGATATTTGATGTGGTTTGTAAAATGGATTGTATCATCAACGGCAATACCAAGAATCATCGGCATAATCATTGCTGTAATCATATCCAGATTTACTCCTGCATAACCCATAATTCCTCCGATAATGGCAATTGGCGCAACGTTTGGAATCATTGCAATAAAGCCTGTGCGGAATGATGTAAATGCAAGAATAAGCAGAATCAAAATAACTATGAGCGAAGTTCCAATTGAACGCAAAGAACCTCTAACAAGCTTTCCGTTCATGTGTGCATACTGAACAACTTCTCCTACTACACCGGCATTAGATGCTCCCGGGAACAGTTCTGCGCACCATTTTTTTACTTCGGCAAGATTGCGGACAATTTCTTCGCCATCATAACCACTAAGTTCAATGTGAAGGTAAGCTGCTTTAAAGTCTTCGCTTACATATTTGTAAAGGTCATTTCCGCCGGAGATTTCGTAGAGGAACATTTCCTGGCTTACAAGATCCTGGTCATCCGGAATTACATAGGCCTCCGGGTCGTCCCCATTGAGAGTTCGATTCATTTCCTTGATAACCTTTGTTACAGAAGAAACGCGTGGTTTTCCGTTAGAAACCTTTGTTGAACTTAAAGTTCCTATGCGGGCAGCCATTTCATCCATGTTTTTAAGAACTTGTGGATTTTTAAGGGCATCCTCTTCCTGATATTCAACAAGAACTTCGTAGCTGTACTGACTTCCAAGCTGGCTGCGTGTAATTTCCATAAGGCGGTGAATGTATGGAGTACGCTCACCCATCATGTCTGCATAGTTCATATTTACTTTGATTTTGAACATGCCGGGAACGACGGCCAGAATAACTGCGGCACCAACAACAACTGTAATCCACTTTTTATTGAGGATTGATTTTCCCATTGCTTCTACACGAAGATCTGATTTTGTTGAGCCTTCTGTATTTACAAAGTTTGGATCAGGCTCTTCATCTTTTCCAAAGCTGTAAAGACAAGGAAGAAGAATGATTTCAAAAATGAAGACTGCAAGAACGGCAGCAGCGGTAATTCCTCCAACCCAGCGCATTGGTCTGATGCCCGCAGAAAGGAACGAAAGCATACCTGCCATTGTTGTGATTACTGTAAAAAATAAAGCCCAGCCGGAATCTCTTATACCCATTACAACAGATTCTTTTCTCTGTCCTGTTTTTCTAAAGTACATCTTGAAGCTATTGATATAGTGAACAGCATAACCTACAGCCAGCGCCATTGATAACAGAACAGTTATAAGAAGCATTGTGTTGTTGCCCTTTATGTTCATCCAGGCAGAAGCACCAAGTGTTGTACAAAGAGCGCCAATTGTTGCAATAGATGGAACAACAACTCCACGAAGAGAGCGTATAAAGATGATAAGGAAAATGAGCATTACTACAAAACCCAAAGCGATTCTGCTTATACACTGACTTACGATAGATTTTTCTTCTTCGTATTCTGTATATGAAAGTCCGGCAGGGCGGATTTCCCATTTATCTGATTTGTATTTTGGATCTGTAAAGATTGCCATTGCTGGTGGAGCAATTTTAGCCATTGCTTCATCAAGGCTTTCTGAATACTGTTCAAGATTTACGATGAGCCAGGTTTCTGTGCAGTCATCACTCACAAGATTGTTTACAAGTGATTCGCGGCTCATGATAAAGGCTTTCTTTTCTGCGAGCTCGGTTGGGTCTGTTGGAACTCCGTCTTCAAAAGGACTTGTTACTTCAAAACCGTCTTCTGTTCCGATTGGAAGTGAAAGTTCCATAAGAGAAGTGATGCTTCCTGCATAAGGAACATTGT
>JAGCDP010000056.1 GCA_017651065.1 Treponema sp. | reverse complement strand
GGTGTATTCTATGGTGGCGGATTCAAGCACTTTGGAGTACAGTGTCTTGGTGAGTTTACAATTGTTGCCTGGACAACAGTTTGTATGATTATCACCTTTGCTTTGATTAAGAAGCTCCACGGATTGCGTGCCAGCCGCGAAGAAGAAATTGTCGGACTTGATAAGCTCGAACACGGTATTGATTCAAGCTACGCAGGATTTATCATGGCTCCACAGGTTCTTGGTGGAAGCGAAGTTGCCGCAGATGCTTCAGGAACAGTTCCCGTTGAAAAGGCAGTTCCTGTTGCAAAGGCTACAAGCCGTCCGGATGCAAAGTTCCACATGGTTTCTATCATCACACGCCAGAGCAAGTTCGACGAGCTTAAGGCTGCAATGAACGACATCAACGTAACCGGTATGACAGTAACAAACGTTCTTGGTTGCGGTGTTCAGCATGGAAACACACAGAAGTATCGTGGTGTTGAAATGGATATGACACTTCTTCCTAAGATTAAGGTTGATATCGTAGTAAGCGAAGTTCCAGTAGACCTTGTTGTAACAGCTGCTAAGGAAGTTCTTTACACCGGTCACATCGGAGATGGAAAGATTTTCGTATACGATGTTCAGAATGTCGTAAAGGTTAGAACCGGCGAAGAGGGCTATGAAGCTTTGCAGGATTAAGTAATACTGACTTTTTGGGTACACCTCCTTTTATCAAAGGGGGTGTATTTTTTTTTAAAAGCGAACAATTAAAAAAAAATATGATAAAATTCATAATAACCTATTGACATAGTAGGTAATAGGGGTTATATTGGACTTACAGTTTAATTAAGAATTAAATGGAGGCTCAATATGGCAGATATTAAACAAAGTTCATTGGAATTAATTGGTGGAACTCCGCTTTTACAGTTAAACAACTATTCAAAAAAAGCCGGTGTTACAGATGCAACAATTCTTGCAAAGCTTGAATATCTTAATCCTGCAGGAAGCGTAAAGGATCGTATTGCTCTTGCTATGATTGAAGATGCAGAAGAAAAAGGTCTTCTTAAGCCTGGGGCAACAATTATTGAACCAACTTCAGGAAACACAGGAATTGGTCTTGCCGCAGTTGCAGCAGCAAAAGGTTATAAGGCAATCCTTACTTTGCCAGATACAATGAGTGTTGAACGCCGCAATATTCTTAAGGCCTATGGTGCAGAACTTGTACTTACAGAAGGTGCAAAGGGTATGAAGGGTGCCATTGCAAAAGCAGAAGAACTTCATGCTCAGACTCCCGGAAGCTTTATTCCAGGACAGTTTGTAAACCCTGCAAACCCTGCAATTCATAAAAAGACAACAGGTCCTGAAATCTGGAAGCAGACAGACGGAAAGGTTGATATTTTTGTTGCCGGTGTTGGAACTGGCGGAACTTTAACTGGTGTTGGTGAATATCTTAAATCACAGAATCCAGACGTTAAGGTTGTTGCTGTTGAACCTGCTACAAGCCCTGTTCTTTCAAAAGGAACTCCTGGTTCTCACAAGATTCAGGGAATTGGTGCCGGTTTTGTTCCTGATGTTTTGAACACAAAGATTTACGACGAAATTCTTCCAATAGAAAACGAAGACGCTTTTGAAGAGGGACGCGCTTTTGCCCGCAGTGAAGGTATCCTTGTAGGTATTTCAAGTGGTGCCGCTCTTAAAGCAGCAAGCATTCTTGCAAAACGCCCTGAAAATAAAGGAAAAACAATCGTAGTGCTCCTGCCAGATTCTGGTGACCGCTACCTTTCAACTCCACTTTTCAGCGAGAATTAATCTGAAGTGTCATTGTCGGGCTCGACCCGACAATCCAAAAACTTTGGTATCTTCCTTATTTTATTGTACTTGGCATCGTAATCGTGCGAGTTTGTGCGGATGCCAAGTACTCTTTCATTTTCAGCCGTAAGCTGAAGTTTAATCATTGCCTTAAAAATATTCATAAGCGGTTCGGGATCAAGCGAACTGTCTACAAATCCTCCGGCCTGCAGCTCCTTTATAATGTAATAGCAGCACTCAATTGTAGAAATACACTCCGGTGAAGGTTCCCTTTTAAATGTAAAAATAGAACGATACGAGCCCGAAAAACTAAGCTTTGGAAGCTCAAGCAAAAACTGATTATGTTCAATCATCTTTTTAGCGCAAAACCAGGTGGCGTCAAGGATTATAAGTAAAAGCTTTTTTTGCGGGGCGGCTGCATCATTTTCTACAGCAAGTCTTTGTGTTATTGTCTGAGCTGTAATTACATCTTCGCCCGGGTACATGAGCACCGGAAAATACTGCGGGTCTGCCAGAAGCTGCTGAAAACGGGCGTTTTTTGTAAAATCAAGACCTACAATAACTTCGGAATCTTTAAGACAAAGGTGAGAAAGGTAACCCGTGCCTGTACGCTGACGACGGAACTCCTTAGGGTGCATTAAAAATACAAACTTCACACCGGTATCTAGTTCCTTACCATATTTACAGAGGCATACAGATTTTGGCTTAAAACACTTAAAGCAGCGCTCACTCATAAATTGAATAATACCACAAAAAAAGATAAAATGAAATGAAGTGAATCTTTTGGCAAGTTTCTTACCTAAGACAGAATTCTCAAGTTACGATGACTTTTACAAAAACTGTAAAATCAATATCCCTGACAATTTCAACTTTGTTTACGATGTAGTCGATGTTTATGCTAAGCAGGCGCCCAATCAGCGTGCACTTGTCTGGTGTAACGATGACGGCGAAACAAAAGAATTCACTTTCAAGCAGCTTGCAGAACAAAGCATAATTGCAGCACACTTTTTACAGGAGCAGGGCATTTCAAAAGGCGACATTGTCATGCTTTGTCTTCACCGCCGTTATGAATACTGGATTTTCCTTCTTGCGCTTCACAGGCTTGGAGCTGTAGCTTTTCCTGTTTCTTCACAATTAACACACAAAGATATTGAATATCGTCTTGCTGCCTGCATGGTTCGTCTTATAATCACTCCGGATTTTTTGAAAGAGCAGTGGGAACCATATGCAGCTGCACCGGAACATAACCTTCAGGAAATTCCTCGACCGGAACTTTCACCGCAGGAACCAATGCTTTTATATTATACTTCCGGAACTCAAGGTGAACCAAAACCTGTAATGCATAACTGGCTTTATCCACTGGCACACATAATCACTGCAAAATACTGGCAGAAAAATATAGACGGCGGACTTCATTATTCAATGGCCGAAACTGGCTGGGCAAAATCAAGCTGGGGAAAAATCTACGGACAATGGATCTGCGGTTCTGCAGTTTTTGTTTATGACCGTAAAAAGTTCAATCCCCAGACTGTCCTTCAAAAAATTGCAGACTTTAAAGTAAATACCTTTTGTGCTCCTCCTGTTTTTTATCGATATATTTCAGACCTTGACCTTTCAAAATTCGATTTATCAAACCTTACTCATTGTTGTTCTGCAGGAGAATCGCTTAATCCGGCAATTTCACGCGAGTTTACACAAAAGACAGGACTTAAAATATATGAAGGTTACGGTCAGACAGAAACTGCATTGCTCTGTGCCAATTTTGATTTTGATGATTTTGAACCTGTTTCAGGCAGTCTTGGAAAACCTTCACCTTTGTACCAAATTTCCCTTGATGAAACTGACGAGCTTGTGGTAGATATTTTAAAAAATAAACCGCTCGGGCTTTTTACAAATTATCCTAAATCGGCAGAAAAAGAAGGCTTTTATAGAACTGGCGACCTTGTAAGCAAAGATGAAAAGGGTTTCTTCTATTTTATAGGCCGAAAAGATAATATGATAAAATCGGCAGGGTTTAGAATAAGTCCGTTTGAAGTTGAAGAAATAATAAATGAGTATGAAGCAGTTGCCGAAAGCTATGTATATGGAGAAGAAGATTCAAAACGAGGTTTTATAGTTACTGCTCAGGTTGTTATAAAACCGGGCTATGAAGCGCAAAAAGATCTGGAACGAAAAATTCTTGAATATGTTCGTGAAAAATCGGCACTTTATAAATGTCCGCGAAAAATTATATTTGTAAAAGAGCTTTCAAAGACGTATAATGGAAAAATAAAGCGAGGAGGAATTTCAGAAGGTGAAAAATAAACATTTGAACAGCTTCAGTTTATTTTGCTTACTCATAATATCTTCTCTTTTTATTTCCTGTTCACTTAAATATGATCAGACTGTAAATGCAGAAGAAACCAATCCTGAATTTGTTTTTAAGCATGCAAAAATGATCCGCTACAAAAATGCAGAAGAATCTACAGTCGTTCATGCAGAAAGTATTGAACAGTACAAAAATTCAGATATCACTTATGGAAAAAATGTAAGCTTTACAACTTATGATGATGAACACAAGGTAGAAACAGAAGGTTCCTGCGGATATCTTTATGCCGACACAAAATCAGAAGTTTATGAACTTTTTGACGGAATAAAAATTGCAAACAATCCGCAGAATACAAATTTTTCTGCAAATATGTTAAAATGGAATGGAAAAACTGAGCAGCTTACCGGCGGAAAACGCGACACTGCTAAAATAGAAAAAGATGGAACTGTAATTTACGGAACAGGCTTTTCTGCAAGCGGTGTAAGTAAGACCTTTAGTTTTTCGGGAACAGTTTCCGGAGAAATAGAAGCAAAGGACAAGGAATGAAAAAGCTTTTTGCCGCACTTATGATATTTTCTCTTTATACGGCTTTGTTTGCAGAAAAAATTACTTTTTCGGCAGGAAGCATGAGCGGGCAGGCTGGTGATTCTTCGGCTACAACAACACTCACTGGTGGTGCTTATGTTCAGACATCTTCCATTGAAATTTATGCAGATACAATTGAACTTTCGGGCGATGACTATCGCTTTATAAAAGCAACCGGCAGCATTACAGGAACAAATCTTGAAACAAAAATGGAATTTACCTGCGATTCAATGTCGTATGACCGCGAAACAAAAATTGCGCATCTTCAGGGAAACGTAAAACTTACCGATACGGAAAATGACGTTAAGGCAAATGCCCAGCTTATTGAATATAATCAGAATACAGATATTGCAGTGCTGCAGATAGATATTACTCTTACCCAGAAAAAAAATGTCTGTACCGGCGCTTATGCAGTTTATATGAAAAATGAGCAGATGCTCGAAATAAGCGGCAACGCCCAGGTAAAACAGGAAGATGATGTTTTCCGTGCTCAGCAGATTACACTTAATCTTGATACGCAGAGTATTACTCTTTCTGGAAATGTAAAAGGTTCTGTAACAGAAACCAAAACAAAAGAAGAGGCCGGGAACACAGAAGATGCCGGGGATATGGAAGAGTCCGGGGACATGGAAAAGGCCGGGGTCCCTGAGCCTGTCGAAGGGCAACAAGGAGGGGGTAACTAATTATGGAAGAAATTGAACAGGAACTCCAGACATCTCAGGAACCACCGCTCCTTCGCGTAAACAGCCTATATAAATCATTCGGGCGAAAAGAAGTTGTAAAGGGTATAGATTTTTCAATGAAGACAGGAGAAATCCTTGGGCTTCTTGGACCAAACGGGGCAGGAAAGACAACAACTTTCTATATGGTAGTAGGCTTTTACCGCCCGACTGCCGGTGAAGTTTTCTTAAACGAAAAATGTATTACAAGGCTTCCAATGTATAAACGCGCCCGACTTGGTATTTCATATCTTCCGCAGGAACCTTCTGTTTTCCGCAAATTTACTGTAGAAGAAAATATATGGTCTGTTCTGGAAACAAGGCGTGACCTTACCTATAAACAAAAAAAGCAGAGGCTTGATGAACTTATAGAAGAATTTTCAATCGGCAGAATCAGATACCAGAAGGCGTATACACTTTCTGGTGGTGAACGACGCCGTACCGAAATTGCACGCTCTCTTGCAATTGAACCAAAGTTCCTTTTGCTCGACGAACCTTTTGCCGGAATTGACCCTATTGCCGTTGCCGATATAAAAAGTGTAATAAAACTTCTGGCTTCCCGCGGAATTGGTATTCTTATTACAGATCACAACGTACGCGATACTCTGGAAATCACAGATAGAGCAATCATCATAAATACCGGAACAATTATGCTGCAGGGTACAAAAGAAGAAATCCTTGCCAGCGAACTTGCACGTGAAGTTTATCTTGGCAAGAATTTCAGTATGTAAGTTTAAACTGTAAACTGATTCATCTGCTCGCCGATTTCGCCGATAGAATCCTTTACCTTATTTGCAATTTCAGAAAGCTGTTCACCGCTGTCATTAATTCTCTTTGCACCAATAGACATTTCATCCATACTTGTCTTCATAGTGCCCGAAGATTCCTGAAGGCCTGCAATGTTACGGAAAATCAATTTGTTTCCTTCAATCATTTCCTGAGCAGCATTGCTTACTTCTGTAGTACTCATATTCATGGCAGCAAGAGTTTCAATAACCTGCTTTGAACCTTCCCGCTGTTCACTCATTGCAACCTTAATTTCGGTAACAAGCTGATTTGTATTTCCAATTTCTTCAGAAACTACAGTAAAGGCGTTGCTTGCATCTTGAGAACCGGCAACAACTTCAAGAATAGAAGACTGAATGCTCTTAAGCTGTTCACCAATTTTCTTTGACTGTGCAGTAGAAGTTTCACTAAGCTTACGGATTTCATCTGCTACAACCGCAAAGCCTTTTCCAGATTCACCGGCGTGTGCAGCCTCAATTGCGGCGTTCATGGCAAGAAGGTTTGTCTGACTGGCAATGCTTGCAATAGCCTGGTTTGCTTCCTGAAGCATCTTAGATTTATCTTCAATTTCAAGAATCATCTGGTTAACGGCAAGCTGCTTTTCCTGACCAGACTGTGACTGCTGTTTAAGCTGACCAAAAGAATCGGCCATTTTGTCTACAGAAGTATTTACCGACTGAATGTTTCCAATCATTTCTTCTACCGCAGCCGAAGCCTGGGTAACTCCATCGGCCTGCTGCTGAATCATTTTTTCAAGGGAATCAATGTTAGCTGCAATTTCATTTACAGCCCCTACAGTTTCCTGAACGTTTTCTGTCTGCTGGGTTATCTGGCCGTGAACCGATTCAATATTAGAAAGAATCTGTGTAATTGCGCTTGCAGTATTTTGCGTACTTGAAGCCATGTCAGAACCAACAGTATTAAGATTAAGTTCTGCAGTTTTTACGTTATCAATAATTGCCTGAAGCTTTTCAATAAATTTATTTTCGTTTTGAACAAGCAGACCGAATACCTTGAAGATTGAGCGTCCCTTAAGTTCAACACGTTTAGTAAGGTCTGCATTTCCCGAACTCAAATCGCTGACGGCATCATTCAAAATTGTAAGTTGATTAACCATTGTAATAATTTGAACTGCAAGAGTGATTACGATGATTGCAGCAATGATTGCAGAAATAATTGCAACCCGTCCAAAACTCAGGAAATCAATGCTTGAATAGGTCTTGAACAAAACCATGTGCCAGCCTACAAGATTCATAGGAGCCAGAACATATTCACTCTTTCTGATTGTTGCATAATCAAGCTCTTTAGACAGGTAATCAATTGACTCAAGCTCTGGAAGTACACTAATAATAGATTCCTTTTTTTCAATGATAGAATCATCTAGGGCACCTGTTATTTCAAGACCATCATTGAAAAGATACATTGTTGTGCGGTTATCAAGGCCTTCATACATTTCGGTAATCATATCTGTAAGGGGAATACCGGTACCAATTACACCAATAGGTTTTCCGTTATCTTTAACAACGGCATTTACCCAGAGGTTTGTCTGCTTGAGGGAAGGGTTGTAGTTGATGTTAAAGTTATAAATGTCTGTTTCATACATGGTCATGTTGTACCAGTAGTCATCAGGGTTATCAGGATCAAGAGTGTAAACATATTCCATATCACTCCAGAACTTGTGGTCTGTATCAGAAATCCAGAAAATTGATTTTGATTTGAAAGAATCTTTAAAAGTAAGCAAATCCTTAATTGCAGCTTCGCGGATTGCTTCGTCATCAGGGTTGATAAGATATTCTTTGATAGAAGGCATTTTCATCATCTGCAAAACAAGTGTAAGCTGTTCGTTCATGGAAGTTTCAAATTTTGCAATTTTAACGCGTGCGGTCATTTCCATGTCATCATATGATTGTGTGCGGAAACGTTTACGTGCAATCTGATTAATAAGACCAGAAAGAAGGATAAGTGCAATTACACCAGTTATTGCAAGAATTATACTAATTTTTTTAAGTTTAGAATTCATAAATTCCCCCTAGGTTTCTATATAAAGTAATATTCTTTGCGTATTTACTATTTTATTACTATCATAAATATAATGCAAATACTTTTTATATGTAGTATAATAAAAATTGTCATTGTCGGGCTTGACCCGACAATCTCTTTTAGGTGGATTATTTTATGATTTCATTTCTAAATGATGATTTTTTATTGCAAACACAGACTGCAAAAACACTTTATCACAAATATGCTCAAAATGAAGCTATTTTTGATTTTCACAACCATTTGTCGCCGCAGGAAATTTACGAAAACAAGCCTTTAGGTAACCTTGCAAATGCCTGGCTTGACCATGATCATTACAAATGGCGTGCCATGCGTGCAGCCGGAATAGATGAAAAGCTTATAACAGGCCATATTGGGGTCCCTGAGCCTGTCGAAGGGACTGATTACGACCGTTATCTTGCTTTTGTAAAGACTCTCGAAGGCTGTGTAGGAAACCCTCTTTATCACTGGAGTCACCTTGAATTACAGCGATATTTTGGAATAAATGAGCCTCTTACCCTTAAAAACGCCCGTGAAGTCTGGGATAAATGTAATGAACTTCTTGCCAGTCCCGATTTTGCACCACAGGGTCTTCTTAAAAAAATGGGCGTAAAGATTTTGTGTACAACAGATGATCCGCTTGATGATTTACAGTGGCATAAAAAAATGTGTGGGGTCCCTGAGCCTGTCGAAGTGGCGCCTATGAAAATTCTCCCGTCTTTCCGTCCTGATTTTATTCTTAATGCCGATTCACCTGATTATGCCTATTATATTTCGCGCCTTCAGGAAACAGACGGAACACGATTCAAATCAATTAATGATATGCTCGCCGCAGTTGGCAGAAGAATGGATTATTTTAAGCAGGCAGGCTCTATTGTTAGCGACCACTCTCTTGAAGATGATTTTTATCTGCCAACAAATTTCACAGATGTAAATTATATTTTCGAAAAAGCCTGGATTGGAAAAAAGCTGAATAAGGAAGAACTTGCAAAATATAAGGGCTGGGTTCTCGTAGAACTTGGAAAGCTTTATGCCCAGAAAGGTTTTGTAATGCAGATTCATATTGGAGCCCTGCGCGACAACAACGAAGCAATGTTCAAGACTGCCGGAAAAAATATTGGCGAAGACAGCCTTAATGATTTTAATTTTGCAGGCCAGCTTGGCGCAGTTTTGAACGGCATTTATTCTGCAGAGCCTGGTGCTCGCACAATCCTTTATAACCTTAATCCAAAGGATAATGAAGCAATTGCAACTATGGCTGCAAATTTCCGTAACTGTCAGTTTGGACCTGCCTGGTGGTTTAATGATCACAAGGACGGAATAGAAGAACAGATTCGTGTTTATGCCAGAACTTCTGTTTTGGGAAAGTACGTAGGAATGCTTACAGACAGCCGCAGCTTTTTGTCATATCCACGTCACGAATACTTCCGCAGAATTCTCTGCAATTTTATAGGAAACCAGGTAGAGCAGGGTGAGTTCCCTTGGGACGAAGAAGCCCTTGGTCAGATGGTAAAAAATATCTGTTACCAGAATGCTATTGATTTTTTTGGAGCAAAATAAATGAAGCGTTTATTAAAAAGTGTGTTTTGTAAAACAGCAGTTGCAGTTTTTTTGTTTGCCTGCGTTTCATGTGCAAGTACGAATTATATAGAAAAGAATTATTCCAAAAATGTTGAACTTATAAAAAGCAGTGCGCCTTATAAAACAGGTACAGCAGAGCTTGAAAAAGAGTATCAGGTCGATCCAGAGATTGCCGGCCAGATCCGACAGTATTTTAAAGATAACGCAGGTCTTGACCTTGATGCCCTTGCTGCTTCAGATAAATCGACTTGGGAAAAATCTGTTGAGCTTGCAGTTTTTGTTGCAAAAAATATTCCGCATGATAATCAGAAGGAACCGCTCAATGATCGCAATGCAATTGCACTTTGGGAATATTCAAGACGAGTACCAACAGGTTTTAACTGCCGCTGGCATGCAACACTTTTGAGTGAGCTTTTGCTTTCTATTGGTATACGAAACTCTTTTGTTACATGCCTTCCTTATGATGAAAAAGACGGCGACTGTCATGTTGTAAACGTTGTATGGTTGCCCGAATTAAACAAATGGGCAATGATAGACAGCGACATGGTGGAATATGTTACGGGGCAGGAAGGGCTTCCTCTTTCTTTGCAGGAAATGCGCGAGTATATTCGCAATGACATTCCTTTTACCGTAAATGTTCTTCCCGGATTTGAAGACTCGTGGGTTGCAGCGCCGGGAGGCATAGAATACATGCAGGCCTACTGGGCAAAAAATCTCTACTGGTTTTCTACCTATAAGATTTATGCCTTTAACCTTGAATATGACCGCAACGAAGATAGAACAAGAACCTTCTATAATGATTATGTTTATCTTGTTCCGCCCGGATTTGAAAACTCTGACATGGATAAGTCTGTTACATGGATTAATGATGACAGCGCTTTCTGGTCGTATTAATTGTTCGTGACATTTTATAAATTAAGTGGTAGAATAGAATAACTAGAATACTAGTATATTAGTTGAGGCAAATATGAATGATACTTTAAAACAAATCGGAGAGATGGGAATTATTCCTGTTGTAGTTTTGAACAAAGTAAGCAATGCCGAGCCCCTGGCAAATGCTCTTGTTGCAGGCGGACTTGCGTGTGCAGAAGTAACGTTCCGTACAGAGGCTGCAGAAGAAAGCATCCGAACAATTGCAAAAAAGTTTCCTGATATGCTTGTAGGAGCCGGAACTGTTTTGAGCACTGAACAGGTTGATCGTGCAGTAGGGGCAGGTGCAAAGTTTATAGTTTCCCCTGGTCTTAATCCAAAGGTTGTTGAATATTGTATTAAAAAAGGTTACCCGGTTTGCCCTGGAATTATGACCCCGACAGAACTCGAAGTTGCACTTGGTTTTGGGCTTGATGTAGTAAAGTTCTTCCCAGCCGAAAATGCCGGCGGCCTTAAAATGATAAAAGCAATGAGCGCCCCATACACAATGATGAAGTTCATGCCAACAGGTGGAATCAACGCAACAAATGTTCGTGATTATTTAGCTTGTGATAAGATTCTTGCCTGTGGCGGCAGCTGGATGGTGAAGGGTGACCTTGTTGCAGCAGGCGATTTTGCTCAGATTGAAAAGTTGACTCGTGAAGCCGCTGATATTGTAAAGGAAATAAGAGGATAAATATGAAAGTAGTAACATTTGGTGAAATTATGCTTAGACTTGAACCGGAAGGATATTTCCGTTTTGTTCAGGTAGATAAAATGACTTCTACTTTTGGAGGCGGCGAGGCTAACGTTGCAGTTTCTCTTGCAAATTATGGTCTTGATGCATATTACGTAACAAAGCTTCCAAAACACGAAATTGGTCAGGCAGCAATAAACAGTTTGCGTCGTTATGGTGTAAACACAGAATACATAGTTCGTGGCGGCGACCGCGTTGGTATTTATTACAACGAACGTGGTGCCAGCCAGCGTGGATCAAAATGTATTTACGACCGCGCTCATTCTTCAATTGCAGAAGCAAAGCCCGAAGATTTTGACTGGACAGCAATTTTCAAGGATTGCAAATGGTTCCATCTTACTGGTATTACTCCAGCCCTTGGCGGAAACCTTGTTCAGATTTGTATCGAAGCATGTAAAGCCGCAAAGACTGCCGGTGCAACAGTAAGCTGCGACTTAAACTACCGCGGAAAGCTCTGGACTCGTGAGCAGGCCCGCGAAGCAATGACACAAATCTGTAAGTATGTTGATGTCTGCATTTCTAACGAAGAAGACGCCAAAGACGTATTTGGAATTGAAGCAGAAAACACAGATATCACAGGCGGTAAGCTTAACAAAGAAGGCTACAAATCTGTAGCAAAGCAGCTTGCCGACAAGTTTGGTTTTAAGAAGGTTGCAATTACTTTGCGTACTTCTATTAATGCAAACCGCAACAACTGGGCAGCCCTTCTGTACGACGGAAAAGATTACTGCTTCAGCAAGGAATACGAAATGTGCATCGTAGACCGCGTAGGTGGGGGTGACAGTTTTGGTGGTGGTTTGATTTATTCACTTTTGAACGGCAAGTCAACTCAAGACGCCGTAGAGTTTGCCGTAGCCGCCAGCTGCCTCAAGCACACAATTGAAGGCGACTACAACATGGTAAGCGTAGACGAAGTAGAAAAATTAGCTGCCGGAAATGGTTCAGGCAGAATTCAGAGATAAGAGATTGTCGGGTCAAGCCCGACAATGACATGCCTTTGTCATTCCCGTGCTTGACACGGGAATCTCACTCGTTAAAACCTCTCCGCCTTTTTACCTTTCTTCACAAACGCACTGGCATTATTCCCAGACTTTCCCGACTTCTTAGACGAAGACTTCTCAGTTTTTTTAGCGCGTGAACTTGAATTGCTTCGTGCTTTCTTTTCTGTCTTAGGCGCATCATCTGCATGGCGGCGAGTATTTCTTTTGCGGCCGCTACCTTCTTCCTTTACATCAATATGCATATGAGGAAGCTTCTTATTCTTGCGCGACATTTCAACAGCTTTTTTTGCAGAAGCTGCAGGCAAACTCAAAAGCGAGAATTGCTGTGCCACATCAATATCATCAACCATGCGTCCCGGAATATGAAGCAGGTTACTAAAGTACTCAGCAAGCTCGCGTGCACGGTAGCCGTCCTTTTTACCAAGCGAAACAAAAATCCTGAGCTGGTCACCGCGAGGTCCCATATCCTTAGTACTGATTTTTCCATAATGCTTAAGGCTCAGTTTTTCCCCATACATAATGGAAAGAAGTGAAGCCACCACAGCCTGTGGGTCCTGGTCCTTACAAATCTCCGCAGCAAGGCCTGTGAACTTTTCAGGAACTTCACGAAGCATCGTCATTGCGAGCGCAGCGTGGCAATCCACTTTTTTAAACAGCTTCTCCTTCAACTCATTCATCACGCGAGTTTCTTTAAGTGTCAGTACCTCATTTACAGTTGGCACTTTCTCTTCAGTCAACTTCTTCTTAGTAGCCCTTTCCGCATTCTTAATAAAATATCCAAGCTTGCGTCTTTCTTCGGGTCGAACAAAAGTAACTGCAATACCTGTAGTTCCGGCGCGGCCTGTCCGACCAATTCGGTGAACATAAGTTGCAGTATCAAAAGGAAGAGAGTAGTTTACAACATGACTCAACCCGGTAATATCAATACCGCGGGCAGCAACGTCTGTAGCAACAAGAATGCGTGTCTTTTTCATGCGGAATCGTTCAAGAACTTTTTCACGCTGATTCTGCATAATGTCTCCGTGCAGGGCTGCTGCCTCGTATCCACGTAAATCAAGTTCTCGTGTAACACGGTCTGCATCCATCTTAGTCATTGTAAATACAAGACCATAAAAATCCGGCGACATATCAATAAGGCGCACAAGTGCTTCTATCTTTTCACTTTCTTTTACAAACCAGTATTTCTGATCAATGAGCAGGGCTTCGTCTACAACATTTTCTTCTTCGATAATATCGTACTCGCCCATAAAATCAGCCGCAATTTTCAAAATAGGAGCAGGCATTGTAGCACTGAACAAAAGAATGCGGGCGTCCATATTTGACTTTTCAAAAATCTCGCGGATATCGTCAATGAATCCCATGTCCAGCATTTCGTCGCCTTCATCAAGAATAAAATATTTGATGTGGCTAAGGTCCAGAGTCTTTCGTTCAAGATGATCTTTAATTCGTCCAGGAGTTCCTACAACAATTTCGCAGCCGGCCTTAAGCTCCCGGATCTGTGCAGCATAAGAAGCACCTCCATAAAGTACAGTTGTGCGCGGATACTTTGTGCTTGTAAAAGACTTCATTTCTTCGCAGGTTTGCATTGCAAGTTCACGGGTTGGCTCAAGAATAAGAGCTTCTACATGTTCAGATTTTTCGTGAATATTCTGAATAATCGGCAAACCAAAAGCCGCAGTTTTACCAGTCCCTGTTCGTGCGCGTGCAATAAGATTAGAGTCCCCATTCAAAAGTCGCGGAATAGCCAGCACCTGAATAGGAGAGGGAGTAACAAATCCCTTTTTGCTTACCGCCTTCAATGCATATTCATCAAGTCCAAGATCTTCAAAAGAGATAGATTCTTCGGCAGTTTCTTCAATTTCAACTTCGCCTGAGTTCTGAGTTTCTTCAATAATTTCTGTGTTTTCTTCTAAATTTTCAGTCATAGAGATTACACTATACTTTAAAATAAAGGTATAATCAAGCAAATAATAGAAGATTTCGCATTTGTTGCTATTTGGTGTTCAGATGTAATTATCTGTTTGAAAAAATAACAACTTTTTTATTGACAAAATACCTTTGATAAAATATAATCTAGTCAAATATAAACCAATGGAGGTAACATTATGGGATTTTATGATTACAAGGTTCAGAACCCTAAGGGTGAAGAAGTTTCTATGAAAGATTTTGAAGGCAAGGTTGTGCTTGTTGTGAATACTGCAACAGGCTGTGGTTTTACTCCTCATTACAAGGATATTGAGGATATGTACGAAAAATATCATGACCAGGGATTTGAAGTTGTTGATGTTCCTTGCAATCAGTTTGCAGGACAGACTCCGGGAACTGATGAAGAAATCCATGAATTCTGTACTCTCAAATATAAAACACAATTTCCTCAGATGAAAAAGTCTGATGTTAATGGACCAAACGAACTTCCTTTGTTCCGTTTCCTTAAGGATCAGAAGGGTTTTGAAGGTTTTGGTAAAGGACCGACCGCACTTGCAATGAGTGCACTGCTTAAGAAAATTGATAAGGACTACAAGAACAATCCGGACATAAAATGGAATTTTACAAAGTTCATTATTGACCGAAAGGGTAATGTAGTAGCTCGTTTTGAACCAACCGCAAAAATGGTTGATGTAGCTGCTTGTGTTGCAAGTCTTTTGTAGTTATTTGGATAAGGAGTATATATGGCCCAGCAGTATAAACAGCTTTTGCTTCAGAATCAGATATGTTTTCCTCTTTATGCGTGTGCGCGAAAAATTGTTGCGGAGTATACACCTTATCTAAAGCCGCTTGGACTTACTTATACCCAGTACATTGTATTTATGGTGCTCTGGGAAAAGCAAAGTGTTACTGCCGGACAGCTTGGGAGCATTCTTCATCTTGATGCCGGTACACTCACGCCACTTTTAAAACATCTTGAAAAAGACGGGTATGTAACACGCAAGCGTTCAAAAGAAGATGAGCGTGTTACAAATATTACAATCACTAAAAAAGGTGATGAGCTAAAAGAAAAATGTAAGGATATTCCGTTGGCACTTGTTGCTGCAAAATCTAATTGTGGCCAAGGGCTTACGGAAGAAGAAACTAAAACTCTTTACAAATTATTATACAAACTGCTTAATCAGGATTCTGATTCTAAATCTCTGCAAGCTTAGACAGTGCTTTTGATGCAGCCTTTGGTGACTTTTTCATCAGCTCTTTGAACTCTTCTGCAGAAAAAATAATAAGCTTACAGTCTGTTGTTGCAACACCTGTGCCTCGGAAACGTTCATCCAGAAGGCACAGTGTGTCGCCAACGAAGGAACCTTTTTCAAAAATGTGACTTTCTCCATTTTCAAACTGCTCTGTGATTGTACCGTTTCGGATGTAATAAACTGAATCGGCTTTGTCGTCGGCGTTGAAAATTACTTCGCCCTGGTTTACAAATTTTGTGTTTGTTGCAGTTTTGAGGGCGGCAGGATTTATAAAAAGCATTCTGCGCAGTTGAACCATCCAGCCTCTGTGTTCACTGTCAGGCAAAAGATATACTTCGCACTTGAGAAGCAACTCAAAATACTGGGTAACATAAATCATCTGGGCAAAGAATAAGAAGCTTACAAAGAAAAAGTAAACCTTCATCATCAAAATAATAATCGTACTGATTGTGCCGTAAACAATGTTGTAGTTAGAAAGGTTCATGAACTTAGAAACCCACAAGGAAATCAAATAAAAAGAAAGAGAATCCAGCAGGCCGTATATAAAACAGAGCCAGACAGGAGGCTTTGTTCCCGAAACAACACGATAAACAAAAAAAGTAGAAATAAAAATTACAAAGTACATTGCAATCGAAATAATCGTGTGCGAATTCTGATTTACAATTGAAGGAAGATAGGCACGAAGTTGTTCTGAAATGTTAGGAGAAACTAACTTGTTAAAACCAAAAAGAAAAATAATGATTGAGGTGATTACAATTACCAGAATGAACTCTGAAAAGAACATGAGGGCCTGATTAAAAATACCCTTGCGTTTTCTCTGGAATTTAAAAATCTTATTCATTGCAAGAATGATTGACTGAAAAAGCTTTCTTGCCATCCAGACAATCCACACACCAAGAAAAATATCTACAACATGAAAGTTGCGTTTATTCATGATGTTGTTTATAAAAGGTTTGATATCTACAATAGATTCAAGCTCGGCACCAAGAGCGTTCACATATTCAAGAATGCCCGGTGACACTCTGATTATTCCAACAAGAATTGTAAAAATAATCAGAGCCAGAGGAACAAAAGAAAAGATAAAACCAAAAGAACAGGCCGAAGCACTCTGCCATAAATCGTTGCCCTGGAAGTTGGAGCAGGTAAGGTAAATTATCTGCCCAATCTTTGTAAGACGTTGAGAACGCTTTAGCTTTATTTTTATCTTTGGTGGCTTGTTCTTCATTTACCCCAGTGTGTCATTGTCGGGCTTGACCCGACAATCTCTTTAGATGATAGATTCCCGTGTCAAGCACGGGAATGACAAGGCTTAAAAATCTGCTAATTTCGGAGCACGTGGATAAGGAATAACATCTCTGATGTTTTCCATACCTGTTACGTAGCGCATAAGGCGTTCAAATCCAAGACCAAAGCCTGAGTGTGGTACTGTACCAAACTTGCGGAGGTCAAGATACCAGTCGTAAATGCTTTCGTCCATTCCTCTACGGTTGATTTCTGCAAGGAGCTTGTCGTAGTCTTCTTCGCGTTCAGAACCACCGATAAGCTCGCCGATTCCTGGAACAAGTACGTCTACTGCCTTTACAGTTTTTCCATCCTCATTCTGTTTCATATAGAATGATTTGATTTCCTTTGGATAGTTGAATACCATTACAGGACCATTGTAAATCTGTTCTGTAAGATAGCGCTCGTGCTCTGTTGCAATGTCGCAGCCCCAGTAAGGCTTAAACTCAAACTTGTGACCTGCGGCAGCTGCCTTTTCCAGGTCTTCAATTGCCTGAGTATAGCTTATTCGTGTGAACTTTGCCTTTGCAACTTTTTCAAGACTTTCAATAAGGCCCGGCTGAATTCTCTTGTCAAAGAATTCAAGATCTTCGCGGCACTTTGTCAAAGCCCAGTTCAAAAGATATTTTACAAAGTCTTCCTGAATGTCCATGTCGTCATCAAGATCATAGAAAGCCATTTCTGGTTCAATCATCCAGAACTCTGCAAGGTGACGAGGAGTATTTGAATTTTCTGCACGGAAAGTTGGTCCAAATGTATAAACACGGCTCAAGGCAGTTGCCAAAGTTTCTGCTTCGAGCTGGCCCGATACTGTGAGACTGGCCTTCTTTCCAAAAAAGTCCTTCTTGTAGTCAACAATTTTCCAGGCATCCTCAGGCTTCATTCCGCCGGCACCGGCCTTTACACCCATTTCTGCAATTTTTTCCATGCTCAAAGTTGTTACCTGGAACATTTCTCCGGCACCTTCACAGTCAGAGCAGGTGATTTCCGGTGCGTTGATGTACTGAAAGCCGCGCTCCTGGAAAAAGCTGTGAACTGCAAATGCCATCTGGTTACGAACACGGTAAACTGCACCAAAAGTGTTTGTACGTGCACGAAGATGAGCAACATCACGAAGATATTCCATAGACATCTTGTTTTTCTGCAATGGATATTCATCAGGATTGCATTTTCCAAGACATTCAATACTTTCAAGAGTAACTTCAACAGCCTGTCCGCTTGCAGGAGATTCAATAAGAGTTCCAACTGCGCGAACGCTGGCGCCTGTGTTTAAAAGTTTGAGAGTTTCTTCAATATTATTTACATTTGCATTATTAGAAGGATTATTGCGGTCAAAGGTAAGCTGAATGTTAGCAAAACAGCTTCCATCGTTAACCTGAATGAAAACAAGACCCTTAGAGTCACGAACCGAACGGATCCAACCGCAGACCTTAACCTGCTGTCCTTCCGGCTTAGTAGATAATAAATCTTTAATTAATACTGGTACCATTTGAGTACCCTCCTAAAAATGAAATGTATTCGTATATGATATCATTTTTTAGGGCTTGTATCAAATGGGGTAATGTCCTATAATAAAGCATTGAGTCAGATGCCCTTCAAGTATCTTTCGCAAAACCCCGTCAGAGCCGGAAGGCAGCAGCGGTATGCGGAACGAACTGTGATTGGGATTATCTGACTCTTTTTATTAGTAGATTTTTTTTTGAGGTGTTTTTGCTATGACCATAATTCCAATCATTCTTTCCGGGGGCGCCGGAACACGACTGTGGCCTCTTTCGTGGGGAAATCATCCAAAACAGTTTCTGCCTCTTGTAAGTGAACGAACAATGATTCAGGAAACCCTTTTGCGTCTCAAAGGCCTTGAGCTTGGCTGTCCTATTATTTCGTGCGGAGAAGGGCACAGATTTATGGTTGCAGAACAGATTGGCGAAGTCAGCGAAAAAAAGCCTGTTATCATTCTTGAACCAATGGCAAAAAATACCGCTCCTGCAATTGCAGCGGCTTGTTGTGCAGCAATGCAGCAGGATAAAGATGCCGTAGTTGTTGTTTTACCAAGTGATCATGTAATTCAAGATCTTGCAGCTTTTCAAAGTGCGGTAAAAACTGCAGCCCAGAATGCTTCAAAAGGATTTTTGGTTACCTTTGGAATTGTTCCAACCTTTCCTGCAACAGGTTATGGTTATATAAAGGCCGGTAAAAATGAAACCGATGGTGCCTATGATTTACTTCAGTTTGTAGAAAAACCCGATTTGCAGACAGCTCAAGAATATCTTGAAAGCGGTGAATTTTCCTGGAACAGCGGAATGTTTGTTTTTAAGGCAGAAGCTTTTCTTAAGGAACTTTCTGTGCATAATGCAGATATGGCTCGTCTTTCTAAGCAGGCTTTTGAAAAAGCAGTTGTAGAAACAGATTTTATCCGTCTTGATAAAGAAAGCTTTGAGCAGATTAAAGGTGATTCGATTGACTATGCCGTAATGGAAAAAACAAAGCTTGGAAAAATCGTTAAGCTTAATGCCGGCTGGGATGATGTAGGTTCCTGGAGTGCTTTATATGATATCAGCCCGAAAGATGAAAATCAGAACGTGCTTCAGGGCGATGTTATTGCGCTTGATACAAGCGGTTCTTATGTCAGGGCAGGCAGCCGCACAATTGCAACAATCGGTCTTGAAAATATAGTTGTAGTCGACAGCGATGATTCACTTTTGATTGCCGCTAAAGATAAAATTCAGGACGTAAAAAAAGTTGCAGAATCGATGAAGGCTCGCGCAAATACTTGACAAGCAACCCAAAAAACTATATTCTTATAACACTTAATGGAGCGATACCAAAGCGGTCGTACTGGGGCGGTCTTGAAAACCGTTGATCTTCACGGGTCCGGGGGTTCGAATCCCTCTCGCTCCGCTAAATAAGGAAGCGTGGTAGAGCGGTAATACAACGGATTGCTAATCCGTCACTTCCGAAAGGGGTGGGCAGGTTCAACTCCTGTCGCTTCCGAGAAAGCAGCTCTGCTGCACAAGATTTTTTTATCTGAGATTGTAGCTCAGCTGGATTAGAGCACCACCCTGCGGAGGTGGGGGTCGCACGTTCGAATCGTGTCAGTCTCAAAACAGGCTCGTTCTTAAAAGAACGGGCTTTATTTTTTTAAACTAATATACTTGAATTTCAAGATAATAATCGTCTCTGACATTAAAAAAAATCTCAAAAATGATTAGTTAAAGAATCTGACGCCTCCCAACCCTTGCCCCTTCCCATTTTTCCCTTTATAATATTATTTAAAGGAGACCCCCATGAAAAAATTGTTATTGTTGTTAAGTGCTGTTCTCTGTCTGGTGCTTGCTTCTTGTGCTACTACCGGAAACCAGACTTCGGGAAAGGCAAGCGGTTCGCCGGCTTTGGATGATTTTCCATATACAAGTTATAATGCGAAGGCTGGCGATGATCTTTATATGCCTGTAAATTGTAATTTTCTTTTTTACGGTACTACTGAATATGTTGATGGCGACTGGGATTTTTCTATTCCTAAGGTGTTCGGTAAAAAGACTCTTGTTACTATTTTTTCTTATACCTACTATTTTGAAGGTGTAAAAGAAGAAGTTTTGTACGAAATGATTGTTTATGGTGTAAACCTTAATAAAGAGTTTCAGAATCTTGAGCCTTATGCTCCTTTCCAGGCAGATACTGTTTATGGTACTGCTGCTATTGATGAGCCTAGAATTTATATTCGAACTGCCTATGGACTTGATCCAAACCTTGTTCTTGATACAACTACTTTACCGGTGGAGTTTGGCAACTACACATATTTTAGTGCTGCAACCTTTACAAGTAATTGTCCAAAGTTCCTTACTTATATGCCTGTTTCTTCTAAGAAAGACGAAATTCCATTCTGGGATAATCCTGAATCTATTGAATCGCTTGTAAACAGATCTATTGGTCCTGACGCAGCAACCTTTAATAGTTTCCCTATATTCAATATCATGGTAAAGACTAAGCTTACTGAATTGCCAACTCCTATTACAAGCACAAACACCACAGATTTACTTTTGCGCAAACAGTTCTATTCTAGTGGCGAAACAGAAATGACTATTGATTTTGATGGCCTTCCTTTCCATATTATATTCAATAAGGGATTTTTAGATTACTTAAAGGATGATTATACCCTTGGTAATGATATCTGGCTTTTCTTGAATGGTCTTTATACTGCAAATGGTGTTATGACTCTTAATGTACGCGACTATACTACAACTTCTCCGGAAGCTTATTACGATTACAAGGTTGATCTTATAAAAAAACATCGCGCAGAAAATAGTCAGTAATTTGAATATGCAAAAGGCGCTTTATCTTATTCCGGTAACTCTTGGTGATACTTCCATCTCTCAGGTTCTGCCCGATTACAACCATGATGTGATTACCGGGATAAAGCACTTTATTGTAGAAAATATTCGTTCGGCTCGTCGATTTCTTAAAAAGGTAGAAAAATCTATAGACATTGACGAGCTTACTTTTTATGAGCTCAACCGTCATACAGACCGTAAGCTTATTTCTGAATACCTTAAGCCTTTGGAGCAGGGCCAGTCTGTTGGAATTATTTCGGAAGCCGGTTGTCCTGCTATTGCAGACCCAGGGGCTGATGTTGTTGCAATTGCCCAGAGCCGGGGGATTAAGGTGGTGCCTCTTGTAGGTCCGTCATCAATAATCATGTCTGTTATGGCAAGCGGTTTTAACGGCCAGAGCTTTGCTTTTAACGGATATTTACCTGTTGATCTTCCGGGGCGTACTAAGGCTCTTAAAAAGCTTGAAAACAAAGTTTACAACGATGACCAGACCCAGCTTTTTATTGAAACTCCCTACCGCAATTCTAAAATGTTCGAAACTATGCTGCAGGCTTTGCGCCCGTCTACAAAAATCTGTATTGCAGCAGGCATAACAACCCCGGAAGAAACAATCATTACTAAAACCGTAGAAAAATGGAAAAAGAGCCCGCTCCCGAATTTTGAAAAAGTCCCGTGTGTGTTTTTGATTGGTAAGTAGTGGCAATCCACTTAATTATACGGTTTAACCCCATCAGGAATATACTCCCCATTCAACGCTGCCAGCATTGCCTTTAGCGAATATTCACACCGCCAGCTGTAGCCAAGTAAAATGGTGTCGCACCAGCTCAGTTCTTTTGTAAGCTCCGGTGACATTGTCGAAAGTATTATTACCTTTTTGCCTTTGCCCTTAAAATAATTTGCTATTTTCACATGATTTTCGCTTGAAACACAGATTATAATTGTATTATAACTTGCGCTGATATCTGGCAGCTGGTCAATTACCCATTGTGTTTCGTTTGGTCCTGTTTCGTAATTAAAGTATACCTGACCGGCATTCGGGTAGCGGAGCAGGGCATCGCGGAAAAAGCAGTTTAGTGAACCTAACAATAAAATGCGTCCGCTTGTACTAGTGTCCAGAGGCATTGAACCTTGTTTTTCTACTGTTATTGAACGGCAGGCTTGTTCTACAAAAAACTTTTCGCCTTCCTTATCCGGAATAAGACTGTCTATTGAAGCAGGGTCGGGGTAGAGGGGTGCAATTTCGCCTCCGCCTTTGTAATAATCAAGCTTTGCCTTTATAACTCTGTAGGCGGCATCTTTTACCCGGGCCCGGAACTGAGCATCATCGCTCATAAGGTTTAAGTTTCTGTACCACAAGGCTTCATTAAGCTGTGCGGTGCGCGAAGAAAGAATAATATCGTTTCCGGCTTCAATTGCCATTTTGAATGCGTTTGAAATTGTTCCTGCAAAAATTGTTGCTCCAACCATTTCCATATCATCTGTAATAATCAGCCCTTCATAACCCATCTGATTTCTGAGTAAATCTGTAAGAAAATATTTTGAAAGACTGGCGGGTGCTCCCGAAGCATCTATTTTAGGAAAGCTTAAATGTCCGCTCATAATTGCGGGGCAGTTTTCCTTAATAAGATACATATAGGGAACAAGCTCGCGGCTTTTAAAAGTTTCAAAGTCAATATCTATTACCGGAAGCTTGCCGTGCGAGTCGAGCTCTGTGTCTCCGTGACCCGGGAAATGCTTTACTGTTGGAATTACTCCTGCGGCCTGCGAGCCTGCTGCAAAGGCTGCGCCAAGGATTCCTGCCTTTACCGGATCATCGCCAAACGAACGAGTACCTATAATCGAAGAGTCGTGATTTGTAAATAAATCAACCGTTGGCGCAAAGTTCATGTTAATTCCAAGAGCGCGGATTTCACGGCTTATGTAATAGGCGCTGTACCAGGAATCGGTAGGGTAGCCTGCTGCTCCAATTGCCATGTTTCCGGGAGTTATCATTGTGTCGCCCTTTACATGCCTTATTGAACCACCTTCCTGGTCTGTTGCTACAAAAAGCGGAATTTTGAATCTGTTTGTCTGCGAGTCTGCCTGCAGCGAAGAAATTGATTTTGCAACAAGATGAATGTCGTTTGTATTCCAGCCGAATACCTTTACGCTTCCAAGGCCTCGTTTTACCCAGTCATAAAGCAGCTGCTCCGGTTCTTCTCCTGCCCAACCGAACATAAGAATCTGTGAATAAAGCTCGGTGTCTGTCATCTGATCTACGATTGTCCGGGCCAGCTGGTCGTTAGGTAAGTTGTCCCAGAAAGTTACTGTTGCTGTATTTAACTGAGCGTGTGCAAAATTTCCAAATGAGGCTGCTATGAATAAACTGATAACTGCACCAAAAAATCGGGTTTTCATTTACCTTATAAACTCTTTTGCTGTATTTGCGGCAATTGCTCCGTCGCTGGCTGCCGTTACAATCTGGCGGAAAGGCTTTGACCTTACATCACCTGCTGCTAATAAGCCCGGAATTGATGTCTGCATATTTTCGTCTGTTATTATATAACCCGAAATATCTTTTTTTATCATATCTACTAAATCTGTCTGAGGTGCCATGCCTGCAAAAATAAATACTGCATCGCATTCAAGCTCGGTCTGTTTACCGGTCTTTACATTTTCAAGCGTAAGTCCTGTAACCTTTGCTTCTCCGTTAATCTTTTTTACAACAGAATCATAAACCGGTTCTACTCCGGCTGCAAGCATTTTATCTACAATTGCTTTTTGTGCGCGGAACTCGTCCCGTCTGTGAACAATCTTTACATCTTTCGAAAGGCTTGCAAGATAAACTGCTTCGGAACAGGCAGAGTCTCCGCCGCCAATTACAACAATCTTTTTATTGCGGAAAAACGGTCCATCGCAGGTTGCACAATAAGAAACGCCTCGTCCTGTAAGCTCTGCTTCTCCCTCAACACCAAGATTTTTATGAACTGCACCTGTTGCTATACAAAGGGTTGGGGCAGTATAAGTAATATCTTTTGTCTGAATTACAAAATCTTTGCCTTTTTTATCTATTGAAGAAACCTGAACCTGCTTAATCTGAGCACCAAATGCTTCTGCCTGCTTTCGCATTGTTTCTACAAAATCATAACCGTTTACTGCAGGAAAAACTCCCGGATAATTTTCAAGTTCAAAAATCTGTGCTACCTGACCACCGGCACCCATTCCTTCAAGTACAATTGTCTTTAAACCGCTGCGGGCTGCATATTGAGCAGAAGTAAGACCGGCAGGGCCCGCTCCAATGATAATATAATCAAAATTCAATGTTTCCATATATTTATTATAACAAATTTATTTTACGATTTCTATAAGAAAAATATGAACCTGTACTCAGCATTTTTTTATGAATAAATTTTATTGTATAAAAAAATCCTAAAATAGAATAAATTTATTTGACATATGAAAAAGTAGTGATATAATTTTATTAGTTAAACCTTTTACTAAATCGATTTACTAGCGGGTAGTGAAAGGTATTTTTATGGAGAGTTAGTTAAACGATTTACTAAAGTTTACGGAAGGTCTTTATGCGCCAGTTGAAAATTAAAAGCCCGAAAAAGAAGCAGATGGTTACTGATTTTCTTCTTATCACACCGTTTCTTCTTCTTATTCTCGTTTTTTCCTATTACCCTCTTTACGGATGGGTTTACGCATTCTTTGATTATAAACCGCCGTTTCCTCTTTCGTGGGACAAGTTTGTAGGCTTTAAATGGTTTATTTCAATGGTAGAAAATCCTACTAAGCTTAAAAAACTTGCACAGGTACTTACAAACACCTTTGCCATGAGCGGACTTAGTCTTTTGTTTTCATGGTTCCCAATGATTTTTGCGGTATTCTTAAATGAAATCCAGTCTGTACCGTTCAAAAAATTTGTTCAGACAGTTACAACTCTTCCTAACTTCATAAGCTGGGTTTTGGTTTATGCAATCGCTTATAGTGTATTCAACAGTACGGGAGCTATAAACAGCATTCTTATGCGAACAGGCGTTACAACAGAACCTATTATGTTCCTTCAGTCTGCAAGTCATGTATGGTTTAAACAGTGGCTGTGGCTTACCTGGAAAAATGCCGGATGGGCTGCCATTATGTATATTGCCGCCATCACAAGTATTGACGATTCGCTTATGGAAGCTGCAATGATTGATGGTGCTTCGCGCATGCAGAGAATCTGGCACATTACAATTCCAAGTATTCTTCCAACTTATTTCGTTCTTGTAATGATGAGCCTTGCAAACTTCCTTTCGAATGGTATGGAGCAGTACTTTGTGTTTGCAAACTCCTTCAACAAGGCAAAAATCGAAGTTCTTGATTTGTATGTTTATAATCTTGCTATGGGTTCCGGCGGATATTCACTTTCTACTGCAATCAGTATCTTAAAGACATTTGTAAGTATTATCCTTTTGTGGGCTACAAATGCCGTTTCTAAAAAACTTCGTGGTGAAACACTTATATAGGAGGGAAGGAAATGGCAAGCTTACATAAAAAAACTGCGGAAGATTATATTATCTCAATTGCAACTTATACTATTTATACTTTCTTTGCTTTTGTTTGTGTTTATCCTTTCTACTATATACTTATCAACTCAGTTAGTGCCAACGATTTAAGTGAACGCGGAAAAGTTCTTTTTTATCCTCTTAAGTTCCATCTTTCAAACTACAAGCAGGTAATGAAAATTAATGGTCTTGTTACTTCATTTAAAGTTTCTATTCTGCGTACAGTTATTGGAACAATATTCACCGTAATTGTTTCGGGCTTTCTAGGCTATATGTTTACAAAGGATACGGTATGGAAAAGAAAGTTCTGGTACCGCTTTGTTGTTGCAACAATGTATTTTAATGCAGGTATTATTCCCTGGTTTATTACTATGCGAAACCTGCATCTTACAAATAATTTCTGGGCCTATATTTTCCCTGTTGCCGTTCAGCCGTTCTACATTGTTTTGTGTAAGACGTTTGTCGAAAGCATTCCAAAAGAACTTGAAGAAGCTGCTGTAATTGACGGAGCGGGAACACTCCAGATTTTCTTTAAGGTTATTATTCCTGTAATTAAGCCTATTATTGCAACGGTTGCCATTTTTGCTTCTGTTGCCCAATGGAACTCCTTCCAGGATACACTTCTGCTTGTTACAGATCCAAAACTTTATACTCTGCAGTTCACTCTGTATCAGTATATAAATCAGGCAAGCTCTTTAAAGGCTCTTGTAAACAACTCTACTTCGGCTGCAGCTATGGCGGCAAGTCTTGCACATGCCCAGACTGCTACTTCAATCCGAATGACTGTTTCTGTTATTGTAGTTCTTCCAATTATCTGCGTTTATCCTATTTTCCAGCGTTACTTTACAAAGGGAATTATGATTGGCGCGGTAAAAGGTTGATATATAAAAAAATAAGGAGGAATCAAAGTGAAAAAGGGAAAGCTTATTTCTATTATCACAATGATTGCTGTTTCTGCCGCATTACTTTGCAGCTGTGGAAACGGCAAAAAGGCTTCAAGTGTTGCTGATGACAATGCACCAATGACTCTTGAAATTTTCGACGTTGCTGCTAACTATCAGGGTGTT
>JAGCDP010000055.1 GCA_017651065.1 Treponema sp. | reverse complement strand
TAACTTTCAATGCAAATGACGGTTCAGAATCTCCGGCAACTAGTACGCAATCAATTCCTAAAGGAAAAAGTACACAATTAACTTTAGTTGAATTTTCCAGAGACGGATTTGTTTTTACCGGGTGGGCTACAACACCGGACGGCGAAGTTGTTTATTCAGACGGGCAGGTAATTAATATTACAGAAGACACCGTTTTATATGCTGTCTGGCTTTCTAAAGAAAATATATATGTAATTACTTTTAATGCTGCGTATGATGGTTACACAGGACCTAAGATTATTCAGTGTGTTCCAAAAGGTGAATCGGACAGTACTGATGTACAATTAAGAGCAAACACCATTGATCGTATAAATTATAAATTCAGCAAATGGACAACATCTGATGGTTCTAAAAAATATGATGACGGTTCAGTAATTACAGTTACTAAAGATATTAACCTTTATGCAGAATGGGAAAAAATCAATTCTTCTGGTGTTGTGGACGGGGTCATAGTTGTATTTCATAAAAATGATGGAAGTAACGAAACTGTAACCAAAACAAATTTACAGCTGCTTTCGGGCTCTTATTATAGCGACACTTTTACAAGACCGGGATACACTTTCCGTGGTTGGGCAGATGCAGCAGATTCTTATGTTCCGATTAATGCTTATGTATTTATTAATTCAGGAACTTATGACTTTTATGCTGTATGGCAGAATAATTCAAAATACAAGGTTATTTATTCAAGCAGTATGTTCGGCTCATGGGGCTCTTTGTCTTCTGGAGATATTTCTCTTGTTGAAAGTGGCAGTACCCCATACCAGGAATTTAATGTTGTAAATGGCAAGGCAACTGCAACATTTATTGATTGTCCTATTACAAAAGAAGGCTACAAGTTTTCATGCTGGTCTTCTGGACTTGATGAATTATACGCAGGTCAGTCTTCTGAAATTTCTTCTGATACTGTTGTTTTCCCTGTCTGGGTTAGTGATGCAGAGGCTTGTAAGATTACAATGCATATGAATGACGGAAGTGACACAGAAGATATTATAAGATATGTAGAAAAAACCGAATATATCGATGCATTTCTTCCTAAGAATGTACCATTTTCAAGAGAAGGTTATACTTTCGATGGATGGAATACAAGTGCTGATGAATCTGGGACTTATTATGGAACTAGTCTATTTGATAGGATTTCAAGCGATGTTGAAGTTTATGCAATCTGGCGTAAAAATCCTGTAGTTCATTTCCATCCTAATTATGAAGGGGCTACAGAAGAATCTTATAGTCAAAACTTTATCTGGGGTGAAGGCCAGAATCTTCTTCCTAACACCTTTACCCGCGAAGGCTATATATTTACAGGATGGAATGAGGACCCAAATTCAACCTATGTTGACCGTAGTGATGGAGGATATTTTGCTACCTATTCGACTACAAAAAGTGAATATAATTTTTATGCTGTATGGAAGGCTCCTAGAACAATTACCTTTAATGCAAATGACGGAAGTGAAAATCCGGCTACAGTAACACAGATTATTCCCGCAAGTACATCGATTCACCTCAATAAAAACACTTTCTCAAAAGAAGGTTATATATTTGCAGGATGGGCTAATTCACCAACAGCAACATCTGTTGATTATGAGGATTATGACTGGAAGGCTTTTTCTTGGGATACAACATTATACGCTGTATGGAAAGATTATGTAACAATTACATATAAACCAAACTTTACAGGAGCCGAACCTTCATCTACTGAGCAGGTTGTTGTTTATAATAAGAAAATAACACTTGATGCAGCTCCATGGACTCGTGAAGGTTATACCATCTATGGATGGGGTGATTATCCAAGTGACACATCTTACGATTACAAAGATATGCAAGAAACACAGTTTAAAGAAAATAAAACTCTGTATGCTCTATGGAAAGAAGATGTAACACTAACCTTTAATAAAAATGATGGAAGTGAATCTCCTGAAACCTTTACTGTAAAAGCAGGCTATAATAAAGAGTACGAACATCCGGAATGTCCATGGACTCGTGACGGTTACACTTTTATTGGCTGGTCAATATCGGCTAATACAACAAATTCAAATAATTGTTATCAAACAAGTACAAATACCAGCTCACGAACATGGTATGCTATCTGGACAAAGGATCATCCTGTTTTAACTTTGCATTCAAATGATGAAAATAATTCAAGCAATACACAGACTTTTGATTACAATGTTGAAGCAGCAATTAAGGAAAATCCATTTACACCTGTAACCGGAAAATATTTTAAAGGATGGGCTACTTCTTCAACCTCAACTTATACACAGTATAATGATTGTGGTAAAATTAAAATAACTGCAGATACGGACTTATATGCTGTCTGGGGTGATTCAGCCAAAATTACCTATAATGCAAATGACGGAACAGATAATCCGGCAACGAAGGTTCAGTATTATGGAAATAGTCCGGTTACTCTTGAACCTAATACCTTTACACGTGACGGATACATTTTTGTAGGATGGACACTTTTTTCTAATAGTACTGATGTTGACTATGAGGATGGAGAAACTGTTTCATATCCATATTCAACTCTGTATGCTATTTGGATAGAAGATAAAGGAGACTGCACGGTTACTTTCAAAATTAATATTAATGGAAGAACAGAAAGCTTTACAGAAACCTATCCAATCGGATTAAAACAATTGCTCCCGGAGTGTCCGTGGACCAGCGAGGGTAATTGTTTTGTGGGATGGGATGAAAGACAATATATATCATATGAGTATAAAGCAGAAAATCAATCAAAGACTTTTGAAGGCGATTCTGTTTTATATGCAGTATGGGAAAAGGCTCCGCTTGTAACTTTCCATAAAAATGATGGAAGCAATGAAACAAAGACACAATATGTTGTTTATGGTGCAAACACAAAGTTAGATCCGAATGAATTTACTGTAGAAGGAAAGAGATTTATAGGATGGAGTTCATATCCAGATTCAACTTACGCCTGGTATGAGGACTGTGAGGAAGTAAAACTCACCAGCAATAAGGACTTGTATGCTATATGGAAGGGGCAGCCTAAAGTAATCCTGAATGCAAATGACGGTTCAGACAATCCTGAAGAAATCACTCTTGATTTTGTCGAAGATGAATCTCAAAATCTGCCTGCAAATTCTTTTACCCGCGAAGGTTATACCTTCTATGGATGGGGACTAACTCCGGCATCTGTGGAGAAAACTGTTTCTGATAAAGGCTCGTATAAAACAAGTGATGATGTAACACTTTATGCTATCTGGCGTCAAAACTAAATTTTTTGTCATCGAGCTTTGGCGAAGTCTCCAATTTTTCCATGTTCGGAATCATCAGCTTTGGGAACATCTCTGAATAGCGAACTGTTTTACTGTCAATTTTTACTGTTTTTACGTAAAGGCTGAGTGGGATTTCCTTGTCTTCATACGGAATGAGCTGTCCGTTTATGGCAAGAATTTTTTCTTTGAGCTCTTCTGCATAAGCCTGGTCTGTTGAGTTTGTAAGCAGGGTGAACTCATCGCCGCCAATTCTGAATACTACATCTTCTGGACCGCAAACGCTTTCCATTCGTCGGAGTGCTTCGGCAATTGCGGCATCTCCTGCCTTGCGCGAAATTTCATTAATTGGGATAAGGTGAACAATATCACCACATACAAACCAGCAGTCTTTGCGCGACTTAAAAAAATCATACAACTCTGAAATGTCAACTGTTCTTCTCATAAAAGGTTCTCCTTCTAACTGTATGAAGCCTGTGATTTTTGGGAACAGTTCCGCTGTGTGGCCGCGTTCAGTTTCGGTGTAACGCTTTTTGAAATCCGACGGATTACAGTTCCACACCTGCGAAAAAGTCCTTGTAAAGGCTTCATGACTTGAATAACCGAATTGCACGGCTATGTCTAAAATACTTAGAGCAGGCTTTTCTATCATCATTCTTGCGGCGCGGGTCATCTTCCGGCGGATTATATAATCGTGAACCGAAAAACGGATTGTGTACTTAAAGACTTTTTCGAGCGCAGACTTAGAAGCGTAGCATGCTGCTGCAATATCTTCCGTCTGAACAGCGACAGTGTCTTCAAGATGATCCTCGATGAACTCAAGTGACCGCATCAATAAATCAAGATTTGCCAAACTAACTCCTGAAGGAAGCACGCGCGCCATACTTCCTTACGATTATGAGAATACTATATTATTTTAACATGTATTTGATTTTTTGAGTAAAGTTTTTTGAAGGGGCTCGGGGCCCCATGTTATTACTTTTTCTTTACAGGAATCCAGATTGCACTGTGATAATCTGAAGCATCAGGGGCTCCGTCGGCGTACCACTCGATGTTTACGCGGCCCGGGAATTCAAAGTCAGGATTTCCAGGAAGCCACTCTTTCCAGATTTTTGTGTTTACATCCTGAAGAGCTTTTGGACAAGGCCCATAACAGTCGAACACAGCCCAGTCAAAATCAGGAAGCTCGTAAACTATCATACCTTCCGGAACTTCGCCGCCCTTGTAAAGACCTGCAACCATATAGCGGAACTTGCTGCCACCAACATCATCAATACAAACTCCGTACTCGCCGATGTTGTATTCTGCGATTTCTTTTTCATACTTTTGGAAAACCTCATGCCAGAACTTTGGAATTTCTACATAAGAAGTTTCGCCGTCAAACTCGCGCGCAAAACCAATCACTTTAAAGCTAGCCATAGTTTTAATTTTGTAATCCATCTGATTACCTCCGTGAATAAAAATCTCAATTTTCAGAGGAAGAAATGGTTTTACCGGAGAGCCTTCCCGCACCTGCGATGGACTCACTCCATGAAAGCGCGAAAAAGCCTTTGTAAAACTTTCGGGAGTTTCATAGCAGTAACGGAACGCAATGTCGATTATTTTTTCATCAGTTTTCTGAAGGTCCAGCGCTGCCTGGTACAAGCGTCGGTTTCTGATATATTCACCAAACCCGTATCCTGTCATCAGGGAAAAACCTTTTTGAAAAAAGAATGAGGACATAAACACCTGGTCAGCAACATCCTGCGCAGAAATGTTGTCTTCCAGATGCGACTCCATGTAATCGATTGCCTTTCTAATACTGGTCAGCCACTCCATGCTTCCTCCTTTGTTGATTTTATTCTACGCCCGGTTGCACCGGAAATCTTGTCAATTATTGTTCAGTTTTGTCATGCTATCAAATCAATTTCATAATTAATTCCATGTCTATGCATTCCCAGTCGGCATCAAGGATTTTCACGATTCTTTTAGTGTAAGGAGAAAACCCAAGACTTTCATAGCAGGCCTGAGCCTTTGGATTATTTGCAAAAACACCAAGTGTTGTTCTTGTAGCATGCAGTTCCTTTTTGGCATATTCAATTGCAAGCTCGAGCATTTTTTTGCCGTTGCCTTTTCCGCGAAATTCCGGCGAAACAATTACAAAGCCAAATCTCACTGTTGTTTTCACATTCACATCAGGAATCAAAACAAACAGATGGCCAATTATATTTTCATTTTCATCAACAGCAGTGAGCGGGAAAAAATCTGTGCCAACATTTCTCGTGGCGTAATTCTCATTTAATTCATTTCCCAGCAAAGGAAATTTCCCGATTCTATCTGCCGACCATTGAAACAATGTTTTTTCATCCTTTATCCAACTGCAGATAATTTGAGAATCTTCGGGTTTGTAAGGGCGTAATTTCATTTTCATATTTTATAGCGCTTTGCTCAAAAACATTTCCATAGGCTGTTCAAAACCCGGGATATTCATTAAAAGACTTCCGCAATCGGTGTAGCCGTTTTTTCTGTAGAAGTGCTGTGCGGTTTCATCGACCTGTGTAGAAGTGAGAACCATGCCGTAGCCTTGTTTGCGCTGCACCTTGTTTTCAAATTCTTTTTCCGGTAAGTGTTTGTCGAGTGAGTACCAGAAGGCTTTGTCGTTTGATGTTACGTATTGTATTTTAATCATATTCATTTTGCGAGTTTGGTTTTATGAGTATCAGTATACCAGTCACCGTCAGATTTTTGATCTATTATTGTGTAATAAAGACATAAATAATATTTGGTTCGTTCACGATATAAATCCATTCTGCTTGTGGAATAACCACCTATAAAGTCTTCTCTTCCAACCTGATTGAAATTGACATTGTCAGCCACTAAATCAAAACTTGCTTTAACTGATTCTTCCCATTTCTTTTGATTTTCTCGAATGATTTTTTCTGATTCCGGGATAAGTGAAATTAATCTTTCCATTTCCAGATACATTTGCTTTTCCCATTTTGATATATATTCACCGATTAAATTCTGCCATTCATAATTAGTTGTCCATGATTGCATATCTTTTTTATACTGGGCATCAATTTCATTGTTTTCAGGAAAATACCAGTCATTAATCACCTGCGAAAAACAAGGATAACTGCATAATAATACAAATAATAAAAGAATTGCTTTTTTCATTTTTTCAAACCTCGATAAGAGTTATAAATATTTTATATGGAATTTGATGGAAAAGAAAGTATAAAAAACGAAACGTATTACTGAAGCGGTAAAATGAAATATTGAAAGATTTCCAGAAGAGTTTCGTTTTCAATTAACTAAATATGAAATGGATGAACTGGTCACAAATTGCGACCGGTTCAAAACATTAAAGCATTATGTAAGTGAACATGTGCTTAAAACTGATGACAAAGCAGAAATTCTTGATTATATTAAAATGAATGCATCAAAAAATGTGCAGATTGCACTTGGAAAATATTTTAATTTCTCTTTTTAAGGAGCCCAAAATGAAACATCACTACAAAGAAATGCCCGAAAATTTAAAAGGCACCTATGCCGACTACTCACACAATTTCGGTTTTAATTGGAAAGAATTTGTTATGACTGTCCCGTCGCCGCTGCTTTTGGTTACTACTTATAAATCAAATGGAATGCCGAATGCCTGCATGCAGTCCTGGGCGACTTTTACCTGTGCAAATAAAGGCAACGGCTATTATGCAATTCTGGCAAGCGTGAACAAGAACGGTCATTTTTATAAATCACTCAAAGAAACCGGGGATGCAGTAATCAATTTTATGTCGGCAGAAATTTTTGAAAAGTGTATGGCAACAATTAAAAACAATCAGTTTGAGGTTGATGAAATTGCTGCCTCTGGACTCACTGCAGGCAAGGCTAGCTGGGTAAATGCTCCGCTTGTTGAAGAATGTTTTATGAATCTTGAAAGCAAATACGTTTGGGAAAAAGAAATTGCACCAGGCGATGACCATGTGCTGCTTTGTCTTGAAATTATTGGCGCACATATTGATGACGAACATCTTTCTGATCGCACCGGTGAAAACGGAATCCTCTTCAATATTCATCACCAGCAGAACCCAGCGCTTACAGAAAAAACAGGACATGATTGGGCAGCTGTACTTACAAAAAAAGTTGATATGGGAGAATACTAAGAAAGGAATTATTTTCCTCTCCACTTTTCCAGAATCTTCAAACCTTCTTCAATATCATCGCCGAGGACTTCCTGGATTTTTTCGAACTTCTTTTTGGAATGAAGGGTGTCGAGTACTTTCAGCAATTTTTTTTTGCCGTACTTTTGAATGAACAAAGCCATTACCCTTATGGCATTTGTTTCTTTGCCAAGGGAATAAAAGCCCTTTTTGCAATCGTAAAGTTCATCACATTCGTAGCAACCGTCCAGGTCTTTTTGTTTACAGCAGGCAGCGTTCGGACAAACACCATCAGGAGAAGAAAGCGCGTAAGAACATGTATTGTAAATTGTCCTGCAGGAACCGCACCATGAAGTTAAAAAACAGTGTCCACACGAAAGTCCGCAGTAGGCAATCTGGTCTACGCCTTTTTTGGCTTGCTGACACAACTTATTTTTTATACGGCGCATTGCTTCCACATGCATAATCCAGTGGCGGGAAAAAGGCATCTGAATTAAACCTTTGATATTTTTACCGCACCAAAAGTCAATCAGCCAGACAGAGCTTTCTTCTGGGCTCACGCTCTTACTGGCGACAACCCTTTCCCTGTCCGCATCAGAAAAAGTCTTTTTCAGATCCGCAAACTGCAGCTGGCCAAGCATTTCATTTGTAGACTCCATCACAGCCTTGCAATATTCATAAACGGCTTTGATATCTAAGGCTTTCGAAAACTCAATCATTGCATCGCCGTCGAGTTCGTTGGCAGTTGTGATAATCGGGCTGGCTGTTTTTTTGAGCCAGGTGCCCTGCAAAAGAATTTGCTTATCCTTCAAAATCAATTCATGTGCAACAATATCTTCAATTCTAAAAGTATGCCAAAGTGACCAGGCAAGAGTTGTGCGATGCGAACCTTCACCGGCACCAAAAGGCATCTGGTAAAAAGCAACGGCAGGAAAAGTTTTCACTATTGAAGTTATCTGTTCAAAAAGCTCGGCACGTAGTTCCAGAAGCAGCTTTATTCCCTCTGCAAAGGTAGCTTCCTTTGAAATGAGCTCCTGCATTTTTTTATTCTTTTCTGACCACTCTTTATCCATTCTTTATTCCTTTTTTTCTTCGTTCAGAATAGCGAACCTATATTATTATAACATGCATTTGATTTTTTGAGTAAATATTTATTTACACCTCTGCAACACGAAGTCTTTCTACAACCGATGCTTTCATCACTTTTTTATAAATGATTACAGGCAGTACAAGTGTAAGCGCAATCATAATCGGGAAAACCACAGCTACAGGAAGCAGCGAAAAGTTCCATTCAAAATACCACATCCCTGCACCAAACGGTTTGATGAGCACTGCAGAAAAAACACTACTTAAAGCAAATCCCGCAACTCCTGTAAAGAAAGCATATAAAATTCCTTCAATACAAAATCCGTAAACTTGAGTACGCTTTGTCATGCCAACTGCTTCAAGCATTGCAAGTTCAAGACGACGGGAAATGATTGATGTTGTCATTGTGTTTGCAAGATTCAAAAGTCCTATGAGGGCCAGGATTCCTGTCAAAAGTCCGCCCACTATCATAAACATACTTGTAAGACTTTTGAATTCCTGCTTAAAGCTTTTGCGTGAAGTATATGTAAGGGCAGGTTCAGTTTCTGTTGTGTAGCTTTCCATCCAGGCTTCGATGCTTTCTTCCTCTTCATCAGACACATTAAAAAGGCAGCGCATAGGACTTCTTGGCTGGCAAAAATTATTGAATTCCTGTGAAGGAAGAATATAAAACATATCAAGAGTATCAAAAATCTGAAGTCGGAAGGCGTAAGGAAGCTGAACAGTTGCCATTACTTCATACTGCTTTGTGTTTCCGTCATTTGTTGTTACGCTGATTTTTTCTCCCGGCAGAAAATATGGAATTGGATCTTCGCCTGAAGGAAGTCTAATATCATATTCGTTTACCAGTATATAATTTCCTGTTTTAAATTTTTCAAGATCTATCTGACCGTGGCGTACAGGAAGATTTTTGAGCACAAAGTCATCCATTCCGTAAAGCAGGACAGAAGAAGCACGGATTTCTTCATACATATCTTTAATTGTTACATCTTCCCCGTAAGTAGTCATAGTTGAAAAGAAAGGCTTGCTCAAAAGTCTCTCATCAATTTTCTGGAAATCTTCATCTGTAAAACGCTGGTAAGATGATTCAAGATAAATGTTTCCAAGTTCTTCAACGCCTTTGAGATTGTTGAGTTGTGCCAGAAGCTCCGGTGAAATACCTGTCAGGTTTCTGTTGCTATACTTTACAGAAGGATTATCAAGAGTTGCATCGGCTACAGAAAAGTCTGTTGCAATACTGTGCTCAATATATTTGTCTTCGCTAAAGCCGTGAAGTAATGTGTAAACGCTGTTCAAAATCACAAGCGAAAGAGAAAGTGAAAGCACAACCCAGAAAACCTTTTTCTTGTCGCGTGAAAGATTTCTTGTGGCAAAAGAAAGGTTGGTGAAGCGGGTGTGATTGTGAGCTCCCTTGTCATCCCGAACTCGTTTCGGGATCTTAACATTTTCAGTGTATCTTACTGCTTCAATCGGCGAAACTTTTGATGCAAGTCGTGCCGGGCGTCTGCAGGAAACAATAACTGTCACAAAAGAAAATAGGGCAGATAGTAAAAGTATCCAGCCGTTAATTCTAACAACAACTTTTACAGCAGACGAAATATTAAACATGCTTACAACAACAGGAACTAAAAGAATTCCTACAAGCGAACCTGCAAGAATACCCAGTGCAATTCCCGGAAGAGAAAGAAAGATTGCCTGATATCTTACAAGAAGGGTCAGCTGGCGACCGCTCATTCCTATTGTTTTAAGAAGCCCGTAAGAACGGATGTCTGAATAAACATTTATTCTATATATATTGTTTATAATAAGATAACCCGAAAGAAATATTGTAATGAGCAGGAATACAACAAGCAGAAGAGCTGTGATATCCATAGTGCCTGCCATAGAAGCATTGCTTACTCCAAGTTCTACCATTTCCGGAAGTCCGTTTCTAAAGGCTGCAGCAATGAGTTGATGTTCTGTTCTAAATGGAATATAAAAATCTACATCGGCATTTATGAGACCGCAGATCTGACTGTTGTAATCTGTGCTTCTGTCATAATAGGAAACTGTCGGAACCGGGGCATATTTTTCCTGGAAGGTTTTTGATACAAGAACAAACTGTGCCATAGAAACACGGTCGCCTGTAAAAACGCCGCAAATAGTAAATTCCTTTTCTATAGTCTGATCGTTTATAGTAATCTGCAGAGGAACTTTTTTGCCAAGCAGAGCTTCGTAATTGTTCGGGTCAACATTTATTTTCAAAGCACTAAGAACAAGAGAACTGAATACAGCTTCATTTTCAGCCTGAGGAAGATTTCCAGCCTCCGGGTAGCAGAAGCCTTTTTTTGCGCTCACTTGGTCCGTCCAGTGAACTTCGGTACGGACTTTTAAAAGCTCTTTGTTAGTGGCTTCACCAACACAAATCCAGTGTGAAACTTCCTTAATTTTTTTATCTGCGGTAAGCCTGTCATATTCTTCCTGAATAAGATATTTGTAAGCACCCGCAGCTGATGTTCCAACCTGTCGCTGGGTAGATTCTTTGAACATTGTTAAGATGCTGCCGCCAACCGTAAAAAGAGTTGTGAACAAAAAAGTACAAAGGGCTACAGAAAGAATTATTACAAGGCTTTTTCCGCGGCTTTTGAAAATATAATCTTTTGCAGTTCTACGGATAACTGATTTGTTTTTTATCTTCATTTTTTACCCCCTTACAATCATTCCGTCTTCTATGCGGATTGAACGATCTGCAAGCTGAGCAATTTCGTCGTTATGGGTAATCATCACAATTGTCTGTGCAAACTTCTGACTTGTTACTTTTAAAAGGCCCATTACATCCTGAGTTGTTTTTGAATCAAGGTTTCCGGTAGGTTCATCTGCAAGAATAATTGCAGGGGCAGAAGCAAGGGCTCTGGCAATTGCAACTCTCTGCTGCTGACCTCCAGAAAGCTGAGAAGGATAAGCCTTGAGTTTTTCTGAAAGCCCGAGTGTATTTACAATTTCGTTTACAAGTTCCTGGTTTGGTTTTTCACCGTCAAGCTCAATTGGAAGAACAATGTTTTCGTAAACAGACATAACAGGCACAAGATTAAATGCCTGAAAAACAAATCCAATCTTTCTTCGTCTGAAAATTGTAAGCTCTTCATCTTTGAGTGAAAAAATATCTTTGCCGTCGATAATTACTTTGCCTTCTGTAGGACGGTCGAGCCCTCCAAGCATATGAAGCAAGGTTGATTTTCCGCTGCCCGATGTTCCGACAATACTTAAGAATTCGCCTTTATTTACAGTAAGATTAACACCGCGCAAAGCTTCTACTTTAGCCTCGCCGGTTCCATATGTTTTTTTAAGTCCTTCAGTTTTTAAGATTTCCATTGTGTGTCTCCTGTTATATGACAAACATAACACACAATTCTTTCAAGAATCTTTCAAGAAATAATTTTTTTATATGATAAGATATTCTTTCTTCACCTTTATTTTTCCGTCAGAATAAAATTCATATTCATACCAATATTGTGATCCAGAAGCATATTTACGGTAGATTTCGTTTTTCTTTGAGTCATACTCTGCCCAGTATTCAAAATCATTAAAGCTCCATTTTTCATGGGTCAGGTTTCCTTTTGAATCATATTCAAACCATTCTTCGGTTCCGCTGCTATTCCTGTAGTATGTTTTATTTCCTTTTTTGTCATATTCCCACCATTCTTCAAAATCATCTATACTTTTGGAATAAATCTTATTGCCGTTACTATCATATTCACACAAAGATTCTTTTCCCTCTGAATTATAGGTGCGTATCTCCCGGCCCTTTTCGTCGTATTCATACCACTTTTCATAATCGCTGGAAGTCTTATAGTGAATCAGCTTTCCATCTGTGTCATAGTCGTACCAATACTTATAAATGCCTCCGTAAAGGTTCCCATTGTGCTGCTCAAATATCTTGTTCCCATTGGCATCATATTCCATATAAGAATCTTCCTGGCCCAGAGAATCGCTGATCATTAAAGTATGTACAAGATTTCCATTGTCATCAAATTCAAACCAGCCTTCTGTTGTTCCTGATGAACTCACTGTTTTACGATGTACCAATTTCCCTTTCGAATCATACTCTGAAAGAAGCTCCAAATCATTAAGATTCTTCAAATGAACTTCGTTGCCAGCTTCGTCATACTCTGTAATTCCGTAAAATATAAGCTGGCAGGAAACCTTCTTCCCACCAATTTTGATTTTCTGAGTAATGAGCTGGCCAAGTTTTGGGTCTGGCTTTGATTTTGCACAAAGCGGTAATGCTGTGCATATGGCAAATAAAATTACAAAGTTTAAAAAAAGCAAAGTTTTTTTCATAGATCTTCTCCTTCATTTAGGCAGGAATATTGAAAAAGTGGTGCCTGGTTCATCCGGGTTTGATTTTACCTTTATGTACCCGCCCTGCCCACTTATGATTTCTCTTGCAAGGTGAAGGCCAATGCCAACACCTTCTTCTGATTTTGTTGCAGAACCTCTGTAAAAGCGTCCGAAAATTTTTGCCTGATCTTCTTCCGGAATTCCTTTACCAGTATCTGAAACATCTACGCGCACAAACATATCAAACTCTGTGGCGCTTATTGTAATGCTTCCTTTGTCTGTATATTTTACAGCATTATCTGCAATATTGAAAATTGCTTCCTGTGTCCATTTTGAATCGATGTTTGCGGCAACATCATTTTGAATAAGAACCAGTTCCAGCCCTTTTGCAGCAGCGCGTTCCCTTACCTGTTCAACAACATTCTGAAGAATAGGGAACACTTCTGTTTTTTTCCGCTCCAGCTGAATAATACCGCTTTCGAGTCTTGAAAGTTTTACAAGGCTGTCTATTAAAAATCTGAGTTTTTCTGTCTGTGTAAGAATTGCATTTACATTTGATTTTTGTTCTGGTGTAAGTTCAGAGCCTTCGAGCAGCTCGCCGTAAAGAACAAGATTTGCAATAGGAGTTTTTGTCTGATGTGAAATATCAGAAATTAATTCCTTGAGCTTGTCCTTTTCGTTTTTTACATTCTGCGCAGAAATGGAAGCAGATGACAAATACTCTTCAAGCTTTGTTTCAAGCCGCGAAAGTCTTGATTCATCAAAGCTGTCTGCTGTATAAGTTCCTTCAATTGCTTCGTTAAGAATTTTTTCAAGAGAGTCAAAAGTTCGTTTAAGTTTTAGTCGATTGATAATTACAAGAACAACCGCACCGGCAAAAACAACGCCGGCAACAACAATTAAAACAACGCTCACTTTGCCACCCCGCCGGCATCACCATTCACCCAAGCATAACCAATTCCATATACAGTTTTGATTTTATTTCCAAGCTCAAGTTTATCACGCAATCGCTTTACTGTAACAGAAAGGGCGTTTTCATCAACATATTCTTCGCCGTCGGACCAGAGCCGGTCAATCAAAAAATCACGGGTCGTTGTATTCGGAGCATTTTGTGTAAGGTAATACAAAAGCTTCTGTTCAGTTTTAGAAAGCTCTGCCTGCTTGCCGTTGTAGGCAAAAATCATTTTATCAAAATTAAAAGAATAAGTGCCGTCTGTAAAAACTTTACCCGAACCACTTCCAGTACCATCTTCAATCTTTCTCAGCTGTGTATTCACCCGTGCCCGCAAAACAGAAAGTGAAAATGGTTTTGTTATGTAATCATCAGCACCTGTTTCAAGTCCCTGAACAATATCGCGGTCGGTATCATTTGCAGTCAGCAGAACTACAGGGAGAGACGCTTTTTGTTTTTTGATTTCTTTAAGAAGTTCAAGCCCGCTGCCATCAGGAAGATTTATATCAAGCAGCACAAAATCAATAATTCCCAACGCAAGCTGAGCCCGCGCTGCCTTCAGACAATCACAGGAAATAATTTTTCTGTCATCCTGCCGCAACGCCATGCACAAGCCTTCATTAAGAGTCTGATCATCTTCAACGATTAAAAGCTGCTTCAAAAATTACCTCGCCTTTTTTAATCTTTATAATACTTTGCCTGTGCTTCAAACATCTGGGCATATATTCCGCCTTTAACTTTTTCAAGCTGAGTGTGAGTTCCATATTCGGCTATGTGCCCGTCAGAAAAAACTGCAATTTTGTCGCAGAACTGACAGCTTGAAAGTCTGTGCGAAATATAAAAAGCAGATTTACCGCCAACAAGCGAATTAAACTGTTTATATATTTCGTATTCTGCAATCGGATCAAGTGCGGCTGTCGGTTCATCTAAAATTACAACCGGTGCATCTTTACACAAGGCGCGTGCAATTGCAAGTTTCTGCTGTTCGCCTCCCGAAGGTTCAACTCCTTTTTCATCAAAGAATTTGAAGATTCGTGTATCTGTTCCGTTTTCAAGCCCCGAAACAAAATCATGCAGCCCTACTCTATCTGTAAGAGCTGTAACATCTGCGTCCTTATCTGTAAACGCAATATTTTCTTTTACCGAAAAAGCAAACAATTTAAAATCCTGGAACACCGGAGCAAACTGCTGAATGTACTGCTCGTAATCATATTCCTTAATATCAATTCCATCTACAAGAATCTGGCCTTCTGTAGGGTCATACAATCGGCAAAGAAGTTTTATGAAAGTTGTTTTTCCGGCGCCGTTAAGTCCAACAATAGAAAGATGTTCACCCGGAGCAATCTTTATATTTACATCATCAAGAACCTTTCGCTCTGTTTTTGGATAAGCAAACGAAACATGGCGGAATTCAATTTCATGCTGTTTCTTTTCAATAGGGCGGGTTCCTTTTGTAAGTGCTTCTGGATAATTCATAAACACAACATATTCATAAGCATAATTACAGCGCTTAATAAGTTCGGTAACATGATGAACCATTCCTCCTATTGCCTGATCAAGGCTGCTTTCTGCAGCAATGAGCTGAGTTAAAGTTCCTATTCCGATTATCTTTCTGATTGCAAGAAGAGCAACATACGAATATGCAAAGATGCTTCGGCCAAGCGACAAGAAATCACTTACAAGATAATACGGATAACAGGTGTCTCCCTGCCACTTCCAGAGCCCACCGCTTTTCTCTGTATTATCCTTCCAGGAATCAAGCATCATTTCTTTTGCTTCGTAAAGCCTTATGTCTTTTCCAAAACGCGGATCTACAATACTCCAGCCAAAATAGCCGAACAGTCTGTTGACCTTTGAAAGTTTTCCAAATGCTTCTATACCAATCTTGTTGCACTTTAATACAAACAAAAAATTAACTACAGAATATACAACCATCACGGCAAGAAGAATTGGAGCATGAAGAGCAAGCACCGTAATAAAACCTACTGCCTTAAAGAAGTTTGTCAAAAAGCCGAAGAACTGTTCCGAAACTCCATCAACTCCGCCTGAATACCATTCCATTCCTGTTCTGGCTTTTTCTATCTGCTCAAGTGCTGCTTTATCTTCTGTAAGCTGAAAGTCAAGCTCCATTACATGCTTTCCAATTAAAACATCAAAATATTTTTCGAGCCTGTTGCTGTACCTGTTTATAAAGTTTGTACAAATATCGTTTGTAAGCTGCAGTAAAGCTTCACTGGCAATCAGAATTGCTGCAAGGGTAATAAGCCTCTTAACATCACGCGCTCCAACAATTTCGTCTACAATAAGCGGTGAAATAAAAAGTGCTGCAAAAGGCATTCCAATATTTATAAGCATTCTTATAATTTTAAGCACAAAGAAAACAGGATATTTTTTTGCGGCAGTACTGAACAATATTTTGATAACGGCAATAATCTTACGCATCTGCATTTCCTCCGTTTTCAGGGTGTTCGCGGTAGTACTGTGCCTGAACATTAAACATGTTTGCATACTTGCCGTTTAAAGCCATGAGCTTTTCATGACTGTCGCATTCTACAAGCCGGCCGTCTTCAAACATTGCAATACGGTCACAGAATCTTGTAGAAGCAAGCCTGTGCGAAATATAAACTGCCGATTTATTACCAATCATTTCGTCAAAGCGTTCATACAGGTTTTGCTCAGCAATTGCATCAAGTGCCGAAGTAGGTTCATCAAGAACTACTATTTTTGCGCCCTTATAAAGTGCCTTTGCCAGAGCAAGCTTCTGCTTTTCGCCACCAGAAAGATCAACGCCGTCATCTTCAACAATTTTTGTAAGAGGAGTTTCAAGGCCTTTTGTAAGCGACGCAATTCTTTCTTCAAGTCCGGCTTCCCGTGCAGCTTTGTCTGCCCTTTCAAAATCAAGCCCGTCCTTTCTTTTCATTGCAATATTTTCTGACATTAAAAAAGCAAAAATTTCTACATTCTGGAATACAGGAGCAAACAACTTGTAATAATCGGCACGGCGGAACTTTCTTATATCAATACCGTTCAGCGTAATATATCCCTGCGAAGGATCATATAGCCGTAAGAGAAGCTTTATCATTGTAGTTTTACCGGCTCCGTTCAGCCCGACTACGGCAATTTTTTCGCCTGCTGAAATTTTAAGATTTAAATGCGAAAGCGCCTCCTTTTCAGATTTCAGATATTTATAACTTACATCAACAAATTCAAATTCAAATGAATCTGTTTGCGGCAGCGGAATACAATCCTTTTCATCGTCCCCTGTTTCTAAATCTATAAAAGAACGGAAATCATCTGTTTCAAGACTTGCCCTTTTATAATCACCAAACCTCTGCAAAAGATTCATGAGCGCCCCGGAAAACGCAAGCGAAAAAGAAAGGAACATTGTAAAGTTTCCCACACTCATATCTTTTTTAAGAACCGAAACATAAAGAACAGCATAAACAAGGATTTTTATAGCAGTGCCCGCAGCAGCAGTAACAAAGTTATAACGCAGCCACAGCTTATGATGATAATCATTTTTTTCAATAAAAAATGCATTAAGCGCATTGAACTTTTCTGTTAAAAAATCGCTCAGGTGAAAAAGCCTTATATCCTTGGCAAAATCAAAATCCTGAGTTATTCGTTCCATGTAATGGCGGCTTCTCCATGAACCAGAAAGCTTATCCCAGACTTCCCTTTTATCTACTTTGATTATGTGTCTGAAATAAAGATACTGAACAATTGTAAGCACAACCATTGCAATGATAAGCCTTGCATCAAGAACTGTTACAGCAATGAAGGTAACAATTACAGTAAGAGAGCTTTGTCCAAGCTGCATCATAAGGTGCATCATGCCTTCAACACCGTTATTGTTGCCCCCTGTAGCCTGACTTGCACGCTCTGCAACATCAAGAACATCTGGCTTTTCCAAAAGCTCATACTTAAGATCAAGCACCTTGGCAATACGCTCGTTTATCATGTTCATGCGGATGTAAATCCATCTGTACCAGGTTTTTGAACCGGATGTTACAGTACAAATTGTAAGAACAGCTGCAATTCCGCCGGCAATCAGTATAAGTTTTATAAGCTCGCGCTCGCCTGATTCCCCGTCTTGAGTTTGAATGATATCTATTACGTATTTACCAAAAATTCCCCAGAAATAAGAAAAAACAGAACCTGCAACAAGACCAATAAACATTAAAAACAACACCGAAGGCTGATACTGCGCCATTTTCCGGATAATATAACGAGTATTGCTCAAAATACCATATTCTTTATGCAGCGGGTTATCTTTACTTTCTTTATAATCCGACATTCATAACTCTCCACTTTTTTATTTCTATTTTCAAAATATCATATAATCGGGATGTGTGCTATAAAAAAATAACAAAAATATATCAACATAGGTGATTTTTCTAATGCAAAATTTATATTTAGGGTTTATAATATAGAAAATAAAAAACTATGCCCGCTAGCGGGCTTGCTCAGGAGTAAAAAAATGCGCATCAAATCTGTATTTAGTCACAGTTTTGAAAAATATGGAAAGGTTCTTACAGGCTATGATGTAACTGACCTTCTCAAAAAACTGGACGAAACCACAAAAAAGCCTGAAGATGCTGTTATTTATGAACCAGGAGACGCTGGTCTTGAAAGCCTGCCAATCGCAAAAGAGTTCAGTGATAATGCTTATGGTGGAATGCCTATTCAGGTAGGTTACTGTAACGGTAACAATACAAAGCTCAACTGTCTTGAATGGCACATTGGTTCAGAGCTCAATATTCCTTCTAACGACATTGTTCTTCTTCTTGCCCCACTTCAGTCTGTAAAAAACGGAAAGCTTAACACAAGTGCTGTAGAAGCATTCTATGTACCAAAGGGAACAATTGTTCAGGTATATGAAACAACACTTCACTATGCACCATGTAATGCTGTAAAGAACGGCGAAGTTTCTAAAGAAGGCTTCCGCGTTATTATTGTTCTTCCAAAGGACACAAACACAGAAAAGCCAAAGATTGATGAAAAGAATCTTAACGACAAGCTCTTGTGGGCTCGCAACAAGTGGCTCATTGCTCACCCAGATTCAAGTGAAGCAAAAGCCGGTGCCTTTGTTGGATTGTCTGGCATAAATATTAATATTGCAAAATAAAAATAAATTAGGAGTAAAAAATGAACAACAAACCAAAAATTAAGATCGGTATCGTAGCTGTTAGCCGCGACTGTTTCCCAGAGACACTTTCTGTAAACCGCAGAAAGGCTCTTATTGATGCTTACACAAAGAAATATGGCGCAGATGAAATCTACGAATGCCCAATTTGTATTGTAGAAAGCGAAATCCACATGGTTCAGGCATTGGAAGACATTAAGAAGGCAGGATGTAACGCACTTTGTGTATATCTTGGAAACTTCGGTCCAGAAATTTCTGAAACTTTGCTTGCTAAGCACTTTGATGGTCCAAAGATGTTCTGTGCTGCTGCAGAAGAAACATCTAAGAACGGCGGACTTATCCAGGGTCGTGGCGATGCTTACTGTGGTATGCTCAACGCTTCTTACAATCTCAAACTCCGCAACATCAAGGCTTATATTCCAGAATATCCGGTAGGAACAGCTGAACAGTGTGCAGACATGATTCATGAATTTGCACCAATCGCAAAGGCTGTTTATGCTTTGAATCACCTTAAGATTATTTCTTTCGGACCACGTCCACTCAACTTCCTTGCTTGTAACGCACCAATCAAACAGCTTTACAACCTTGGTGTTGAAATTGAAGAAAACTCAGAACTTGACTTGTTCGAATCATTCAACAAGCATGCCGGTGACGCTCGTATTAAGGATGTTGCTGCAGATATGGCTAAAGAACTTGGTAACGGAAACAAGATTCCTGAAGTTCTTGAAAAGCTTGCACAGTATGAAATTACATTGCTCGACTGGGTTGAAGCTCACAAAGGCTACCGCGAGTTCGTTGCAATTGCAGGTAAGTGTTGGCCAGCATTCCAGACACAGTTTGGATTCGTTCCTTGCTATGTAAACAGCCGCCTTACAGGAAGAGGAATTCCAGTTTCTTGTGAAGTAGATATTTACGGATGTCTTTCTGAATTCATCGGTACAGTTGTTTCTGATGATATCGTAACACTCCTCGACATCAACAACACAGTTCCACAGGATATTTACGACGAAGACATCAAGGGAAAACACGGAAAGTATACAATCCAGGATACATTCATGGGCTTCCACTGCGGAAACACAGCTTCTTCAAAGCTTTCATTCTGCGAAATGAAGTACCAGATGATCATGGCACGTGCTCTTCCACGCGAAGTTACAAACGGAACTTTGGAAGGAGATATCGCTCCGGGAGATATCACATTCTTCCGTCTCCAGTCAACTGCAGATGCTCAGCTCCGCGCTTACATTGCACAGGGTGAAGTTCTTCCAGTTGCAACACGTTCATTCGGTGGTATCGGTATTTTCGCTATTCCAGAAATGGGCCGCTTCTACCGCCACGTACTCATCGAAAAGAACTTCCCACACCACGGTGCCGTTGCATTCGGTCACTTTGGAAAGCAGCTCTACGAAGTATTCAAGTACATCGGTGTACCGGTAGACGAAATCGGCTACAACCAGCCAGCCGGAGTACGCTACCCAACAGAAAATCCTTGGGCATAAAAAGATTGTCGGGTCAAGCCCGACAATGACGAAAGATTTTGAAAGACTGTCGAAAAACCGGCAGTCTTTTTTTATTAACAAAAATTTCCCAATTTTCACTAGTCATGGTATAATCATTAGTATGAAAAACAAATTCTTTATTACATTATTTTTTCTCTTTGCCGGTGTTTCAGCTCTGAATGCTGTAGAATTAAGCGGAACCTATAACAAGGACTTTAGGGTTACCACCGAGTTTAACACCGTTTCTGCAGGAAAAACTTTGCGTGTTACAAACGGCGCAACCTTTATAATGACAGACGCAATTGTAACCGGAAGCATTATTGTAGAAAAAGGTTCTTCCCTTATTGGCCCAAAAGATGGCCAGGGTTATATGGTTTTTGGAAAAGGAACTCATGTAGAAGGAATTGATTTATACTACAAAGTTCGTGTTTCTGATAACCTTGTGTTTACCCGCAAATTTCCAATGACTCTTGATGAAGTGTGGAAAAGCAACAACAAAGAACTGATTGACTGGGTAAGCATTATTGAATTTTGTTACAGCACAAGTTTAAAAGGCTGGGTTTCTATAAATGAAGTCCGCTTTGTTAATCCCTTCAATGAAGACTTGTTTGATGAATACGACATGGTATTTACTAAGTCTGTTACACAGAAGTTAGAAAAAGAATGCCGTTCTTTGATTATAAAGAATAAATCAAAGGTTGTTGCTCAAGCCTGTCCTGATTATTGGGGAACAAAGATAAACGAATCTATTTCAATAGAATCTGGCTCTTCATTAGTTGCATCAGGTCCAGACGGCCATAAGCTTCAGCTCAAGCAGGGCATAAAAATCAAGGGGCTTCCTCTTTACATAAGATTCAACAACGACTTTTACTCTGCCGAATCAATTCTTTCTGATATCTGGAAGCAGCGCGACTTCTGCAACAAGGACTATCTGACAATTTATTACAAGCCAGATTTAGACGGCTGGGCTTTTGAAGATATCCTTTATGGAGACACTGTCACTGAGGACCTTAAAAAGAAACTTGAAAAGCTTAAAAAATAATTACTGTACGCTGTAAAGCAAATCTTCGTAGCTTGGGAAAGGCTTGTATTCTTCGCCAAGGAGCGGTTCGATTTGATCTGCAACTGAACGCACGGCTTCCATAGCCGGTAAAATTACCTTGGCGTAAGAATGTGCCCGCTTCATTAAATCTTCTATTTTGTTAGTTTTTTCGTGCTCTACAGAAAGCTTGTTGGCCTTGTTTGAAAGGTCGTTTATGAGTGTGTTCAATCTGCCCATAAGCTTAAGGCCTGCATCACAAAGGCTGAATACCCTCTGCATCTTAAACTCTGTATCTGCAAGAACATTCATATACTTAAACGCAGCAGGAATAATATCTTTCTGTACCATCTCGAGCATTGTGTTTACTTCAATATTTATAACCTGGCAGTATTTTTCAAGCTTGATGTCGTAGTGGCTCTTCATTTCTTCTGCGGTGTAAATGCCCATGCGTGTAAAGAGCTTCACATTTTTTTCGTCGGTATAGTGTTCAATTGCTTTTGGAGTTGTGCGGTAGTTTTTAAGACCACGCTTTTCTGCTTCTTCAATCCATTCCTTGCCGTAGCCGTTTCCGTTAAACAGAATGCGCCAGTGAGCTGTGATTTCGCGTTTAATAAGCTTCTGCAAATCTGTATCAAAATCCTTTGATTTTTCAAGCTCGTCTGCAAAGTCACATAATGAGTTTGCAAGGATTGCATTTAAAATTGTATTTGGTCCGCTAATAGAAAGTGCGCTTCCTACAGAACGGAACTCAAAACGGTTTCCTGTAAATGCAAATGGAGAAGTTCTGTTGCGGTCTGTTGAATCCTTTGGAATTGGTGGAAGTACATCTACTCCGATTGTCATCTTACCGCGAGTCTTTCCGTCGTATGCTTTACCGCTTTTGATTGCTTCTAAAATTGCCTGAAGCTCGTCGCCAACAAAAATAGACATAATTGCAGGAGGCGCTTCGTTTGCACCAAGGCGGTGATCGTTTCCGGCACTTGCAACACTGTAACGCAGCAAATCCTGATTTTCGTCTACAGCCTTGATAACTGCAGTTAAGAACAAAAGGAACTGTGCGTTGTCGCGGGGAGTTTTTCCAGGAGCAAAAAGGTTTTCACCAGAGTCTGTTGCAATTGACCAGTTGTTGTGCTTACCGCTGCCGTTTACTCCATCAAAAGGCTTTTCATGGAGCAGGCAGAGCAAACCGTGGCGGCGTGCAACCTTTTTCATAATTTCCATTGTGAGCTGATTCTGATCTGCTGCAAGATTACTTGTTGTAAAAATTGGAGCCATTTCGTGCTGAGCCGGAGCAACCTCGTTATGCTCCGTCTTTGCATAAATACCAAGCTTCCAAAGTTCTTCATTCAAGTCTTCCATGTATTCAATAACGCGCGGCTTGATTGCAGCAAAGTACTGGTCATCCATTTCCTGACCTTTTACCGGGCGGGCACCAAACAAAGTTCGTCCGCACATCTTAAGGTCCTTGCGCTTCTGGTAGAGTTTTTCGTCAATTAAAAAGTATTCCTGTTCAGGGCCCATTGTTGTTGTAACATGCTTTGCCTTTTTTCCAAACAACTTTAGCACGCGAAGACTTTGTTCATTGATTGCTTCCATTGAACGAAGAAGCGGTGTTTTTTTATCAAGAGCTTCGCCGTTATAAGAACAGAAAGCTGTTGGAATACAAAGAGTATGATCTTTTACAAAAGGATAAGAAGTTGGATCCCAGACTGTATAACCGCGTGCTTCAAAAGTTGAACGCTTTCCACCATTAGGAAAGCTTGAAGCATCTGGTTCACCCTTAATCAATTCCTTTCCGCTGAAGCTCATGAGAATTTTGCCTTCATCTGCAGGAACTAAGAATGAGTCGTGTTTTTCGGCAGTAACGCCTGTGAGTGGCTGGAACCAGTGTGAATAGTGTGTTGCGCCTTTAGAAATTGCCCAGTTTTTCATAGCTTCGGCAATCTGATTAGCTGCATCTAAATCGAGCGGAGTTCCCTCTTCCATTGTATGCTTAAGCGCCGTGAAAGTTTTAGGCGGCAGCATTTCCTTCATAACTGTCTGGTTAAATACAAGACTTCCAAATAGTTCAGGTACATTCGTCATAATGAGGTCCACTCCTTTGGGGTCCCTGAGGCTCTCGAAGGGCCCCTGTTAGAATATATCTGTATTTTAATGTTTTAATGGAATATTTTCAATTATGACCCTTCGACAGGCTCAGGGACCCCGCTATTGAAGCATAGGTTTGTAATATTCTTCAATCTGCTCACGGCACATAATAAAGAGCTTTCCGATTATTGGATCAAAATGTTTTCCTAAATCTTTTTTAATAAGCTCAAAAGCATCATCAAGACTCATGGCATTTTTATAGCAGCGCTGAGAAACAAGAGCATCAAAAACATCGGCAAGTGCCATTATTCGTGCTTCTAAAGGAATCTCTTCGCCCCGTAAATGTTCAGGGTACCCTTCTCCATTCCACTTTTCGTGATGGTAATGTGCAACGTTTACAGCTATGCGTTCAAAATCTTTATCTGTAGATTCCCGCAAAACTTCTTTTACAATAATTGCTCCCTTTTCGGCATGGGTCTTCATCTGCTCATATTCTTCGGGAGTAAACTGACCAGGTTTACGCAAAATAGAATCATCAACCGCAATTTTTCCAAGGTCGTGCATAGGTGCAGCCTTTACAAGCAGCTCGCAGAATTCTTCAGAAATTTCAGGAAGCGCATCCTTGTGTTTAAGCAGCTCCCTTGCAAAAATCCTTATGCTGTCACTTGTGCGCGAAATATGGCCGCCTGTAGAGTTATCGCGACTTTCAACCATAATAGCCATACCGCGTATAATAGATTCCTGCATGCTCGTAACCTGAGTTGTTTTTTCACGAACCATCCGCGAAAGCTGTTTGTTAAAATCGCTTATAGATTTTATGTAGTTCTGCTGCTCGGTATCATCACGAAACTCAAGCAAATAACCAGTCTGCTTCATCCTTGCAGTCATCAAGTGAATTGTACAGATAATTCCTTTGTCATCATTAAAGATTTTAAAATCCTTGTTGCTGTTTTCGTTCCAGTTCCAGTTTTCGTCGTCGTAATGAAGCTTGGTTGTAATGTTTGCAAAACTGTCAGGAATCATAGAATCAAGACGCAATTTCTTTAACTCAGGAAAAAGATCTGTAGCAAAATCATCATATCCAAGCAGACGCTTTTTGTGGTCAAACGCAATATAACCATAACCACCGCGCTGTTTATAAACATTCATCAGGTTCCCGACAATATCATAAGTGTTTACTTTAAATGCAAAGAACAAAAAGTATGTCTGGAACGTAATGTACATAAAAGGCATAAGATTGAGTTTGTGTCCAAGCAAAAGTGGAACAACATAAGCAAGCGTTCCCGAAAGAATCATAATAAGCAGAGGAAGCAGAACTCTTTTAGAAGCCTTTGTTTTTTGCAAAAGAGTAACAAAGATAATTACAATTGCAGACACATTTATAATGGCAAGATATGCAAGGTATATAAACATTCCAGGTCCATTTACACTTTTTATAATTGTAAGACCATTAAGGGTTGCAAGCTCAACCTCTTTGTAAAAGAAATGATTTATATTTGTTGTTGCTACCATTATTGTTACGGCAATTGAATATCCAAAAAGCGCAAAACCCAGAGCCATTGGCATCTTTTTTCCACACATTTCTATAATTACATAGAACATAAAGAAAATTGCACAGATGCTTCCAAAATATGAAAAAACGTTGCCAATAAGAGCAGCTTCCAGATTTGTTGTAAAAACTAAAAGTGAATATCCTAAGTTAGAAATAAGAGTTGTTACATAAAGAAGAAGAAAATTTTTATTCAGGTTTCGGGCCGATGTCTCGTAAAAAAGAATAAGCTCAAACAGCGAAATAAAAGTAGCTACAAGATAAACGATTTTTAAAACCATACTGTAATTATACATCCAATATGTACCTTTCTCAAGGAACTTTTTTGTGCTACAATTTGCAGGGTCTATGAACGATATTGACGACATCAAGCTTTACGCAGCAAAAAATTCCATTCCAATCATGCGCGACGGCGGAATTGATTTTATCTGCAGCTACATAAAAGAGCATAACATAAAAAAAATCCTCGAAATTGGAACTGCCATAGGCTTTTCGGCAATTGAATTTGCAGGCGTTGCTCCAGACATCACAGTTACAACAATAGAACTAGATATAGACCGCCATATAAGGGCTCTCCAGAATATTCACGACAGCGGCTTTGACAAACGAATAAAGGCTATAAATACAGACGCACTCCAGCTTGAACTTGACGACACCTTTGATATGATTTTTATAGACGCAGCAAAAGGTCAGTACATAAATTTTTTTGAAAAATATAAGGCAAACCTTGCACCAGACGGGGTTTTCATAAGCGACAATCTTTCGTTCCATGGCATGGTAGAAGACCTTACACTCACCCACAACTACAGCACAATCAAACTTGTTAAAAAAATCCGCAAGTATATTGAATTTCTTACTAAAAACACCGAATTTTCAACGAATTTTTATGCTTTTGGCGATGGAATTTCTATCAGTAAACGAAATTCTGGTGTATAATATAAGAATGGAAAACACAGAAACAACAGTTCTTAGAAAATCAAGCATTGGAAGAAAATTAGGATTACTGCTTTTAGTTGCAGTTCTTTTTCTTTTTTCAATCCTTCTGGTTATTACTTCAAAGGTAATAAAATCACAGACAACAGAATCTTATTACGAAATGGCTCACGAAATTGTTAATGGACGAGCCGACGAAATTAATAAATGGATTGAAGTCTATACAAACGATCTTAAGGTTTATTCAAATGCCGACATTATAACCACCGGTGATGATGAACAGGTAATTGAATGGCTTCACAATCATCAGAACCTTAGAAATCCTGATTACGACTATATGTTCTTCTGCGACAAAGAAGGTACCTCTTTCCGTGATACAGGCCTTGTTGGTGGTAAAGGTGCTCTTGTAGAACGCGACTACTACAAAGCCATGATGAACGAAGGCAAAAATATTTTTGTTGGTAATGTCGTTCTTTCAAAAACTTCAGGTCAGTATGTAATGCCAATTGCACGCGCTGCAAAAAACGCCCAGGGAAAAACCTTTGGATTCTTTATTGGTATGCTTGGTATTAATGCACTTAAACAGGAAGTTGAACAGTTTAAGATTGGTGAAACAGGATACTTCCTTCTTGTAGATAAAAACGGTCAGATTGTAGCTCACAGGAATCCGGATTATGTACTTCAGCAGATAGAAGTAATTCCTGAAGTTGCAAATCTTGTTTATTCAGGAACAGGTAAAGATAATTACGCAGAGCTCGAACTTGACGGGGAGCGTTGTGTTGCCTTTGTTGCTCCTGTTGCCGACACAGGCTACTCAATCGGCTACATTGTTTCTTTAACCGAAGTTCATACAGCAACTTTAAAAACACAAAAAGTTGTAATCATTGTTGGAATTGTCGTAGCAATACTTCTTACAGTTTTCATCATTCTTGCTTTGAACAGAGTCCTTTCACGTCTTAAGAAAATCAACGTGCTCATTCAGGGCCTTTCTACAGGAGACGCAGATTTAACTGTTCGCCTTACAGTTCAAAAGCGCGACGAAATTGGTGAGCTTGTATATGGTGTAAACATGTTCCTTGAAAAGTTCCACCAGATTATGTCAAACATCAAGCAGTCAGAAGTTGAACTTAAAGATGCCGGAGACGTTCTTGCAAACGAAATTGATAACACTACTTCTACAATTACACAAATGTCTGGAAACATTGGTCTTGTAAATAATCAGGTTGAAAATCAGTCTTCTGTAGTAGAAAACTCTACAACAGCAATTTCCGAAATTTCTCAGAACATTGAATACCTTGATAACATGATTCAGGGACAGGCATCTTCTGTAGTTCAGGCTTCGGCAGCTGTAGAAGAAATGATTGGAAACATTAACTCTGTAGATAAATCGGTTATTAAGATGGTCGAAGAATTTACAGTTCTTGAACTTGATACTAAAAACGGAATTGAAAAGAACTCTTCTGTAAACGGACTCATCCAGAAAATTTCTGAGCAGTCTGTTTCCATGGGAGACGCTAATACCACAATTCAGAATATTGCAGAACAGACAAACCTTCTTGCTATGAACGCTGCAATCGAAGCTGCACATGCCGGCGATGCAGGTAAAGGATTCTCTGTAGTAGCAGACGAAATCCGTAAGCTTGCAGAAACTTCTGCCGAACAGTCTAACAAAATCGGTGAAGAGCTTTCTAAAATCCAGAGCGGCATTGAACAGGTTGTTTCTGCTTCTTCTGAATCAGAAAAATCTTTCCAGTCTGTTTCTGAACGCATTAATCTTACAGCAGAGCTTATTACTCAGATTCGTGGAGCAATGGAAGAGCAGCAGTCTGGTTCACAGCAGATTCTTGAAGCCCTTCAGGCAATGAACGACAGTACGGGAAAAGTTCGCGATGCCGGTTCCGAAATGACTCGTGGCGGTGAAAGCATTAAGGGCGATGTTTCTGAACTTCGCACAAGTATGGATAGCATCAGCTCAGCAGTTTCTGATATCAACGAAGGAACACATTACGTAAATGAAAGTACTCAAAACCTTCGTGCAATTTCTACAAAGCTACGTTCTGCCATTCAGAAAATCAGTGACGATGTAGACTTATTTAAAGTATAAATTTCAGATACCCCTATAAAGGAGTTTAGGATGAAAAAAGTTTCTCTTTTAGCAGCCTTTGAAAAGGTAGTTTATGAAAAGATTTAATGGATTTATGCATGGAGTAAATCTGGGCGGATGGTTCAGCCAGTGTGATTATTCGCAGAACAGATTTGACACTTTTATTACAGAAAACGACATTAAAACAATAAACGAATGGAGCCTGGACCATGTTCGCCTGCCGATTGATTATAACCTTATTGAAACAGCAGACGGCACTCCTATAGAAGAAGGCTACCAGCGAATTGCCCGCGCCTTTGACTGGTGTAAAAAATACAACCTTAATATAATTCTTGATTTACATAAAACAGCAGGCTTCAGCTTTGACCCGGGCCACAAAGAAACAGGATTTTTTGAAAACACACAATATCAGGAAAGATTTTATTTATTGTGGGAACGCCTTGCAAAACGTTTTGCTTCTTATTTTGATGACTGCCAGAACGAGCTTTGTTTTGAACTTTTAAACGAAGTAACTGATCAGTCTTACTGCAAAAGCTGGAATGCAATTGCAAAAAACTGTATCCAGAAAATCCGTGCAATTGCGCCAACTATAAAAATCCTTGTGGGCAGTTACTGGAACAACTCTCTTGCTTCTGTTAAAGACCTTGACCCGCCCTATGACGAAAATATTGTTTACAACTTCCACTGCTACGACCCGCTGCTTTTTACACATCAGGGTGCCGGCTGGATTGAAAAAATGGACACTTCGTTCCGCTTCAGACTGAACTCTGATTATAAAACTTACACAGAGCTTACAGAAAAATACTGCGGCCAGAAAGGAACAGTCTTTGACGGCTTTGATCCCGCAGCCACACTTGATGAAAAATATTTTGAAACGATTTTTGCCGAAGCAATAGAAATTGCAAATACCAGAAACACATATCTTTACTGCGGCGAATATGGTGTTATTGACAGGGCAAATATTCCCGACACAATTAAGTGGTATCATTACATAGCAGAGATTTTTAATAAGAATGGAATTGGTCGTGCCGCCTGGAATTACAAAGAAATGGACTTTGGCCTTTCAGACGCACGATTAGACGATGCTAGAAAAGAATTATTAAAGTACTTATAACTTTCCGCTTTCTGCAGCACCAGGAAGACCAATGTCCTTGCGATAGAAGCTGTTTTCAAACTTAACGCCACAGATTCCTTCGTAAGCATGCTTCCAGGCTTCTTCAAAGGTTGCACCATAAGCACTGCAGGCAAGAACGCGTCCGCCGCTTGTAAGAAGATTGTCTTTACGGCTGTCGCCCCTGCGGCCAGTCTGAGCTCCTGCAATAAATACTTTTGCACCACTTTGCTTAAGAAGCATTTCGTTGAATGTAATTTCGCAGCCTTTTTTGTAAGCTTCAGGGTAACCGCCGCTTACAACTACAGGCGCAACCTGGTAACCAGGCTTCCATTTAAATTCAAAATCTTTAAGAGTTCCGTTCAAAATTGCTGTACACATTGAAGCAAAATCAAAATCCATAAGAGGAAGTACAGCCTGTGTTTCAGGGTCTCCAAGACGAACATTATATTCCAGAAGCTTTGGACCTGTTTTTGTAAGCATTACTCCAAAGAAAATAAATCCGCGGTAATCAAACTTTTCCTTAATAAGACCGTTGAGTGTAGGCTGTAAAATATCTGAATCGAACTGCTCCATAATTTTTGGAGTAACATCATCAAGCGGACAAACAGCTCCCATACCGCCTGTATTAGGACCCTTAGCTCCATCTAAAAGACGCTTGTGGTCGCGTGCAGGAAGGAACGGAACAATAGTTGCATTTCCAGCCAGTGCCGATTCCGGAGTAACAGAAACAGCAGCTAAAACAGAAATCTCTATACCCTCAAGGTAATCTTCCATTACAAGCTTTTTACCGGCTTCTCCTACCTTGCCGTTACCCATCATATCTTCTACAGCACCAATAGCCTGTTCTACTGTTGCGGCAACAACAACGCCTTTACCAGCTGCTAATCCATCTGCTTTTACAACAATTGGAGCTCCATGCTTTTTAATATATTCAATGGCTGCATCCTTGTTAACGAATGTTTCGCTTCCAGGGCATGCAACACCATATTTTTTCATGAATGCTTTAGAAAGGTCTTTACTTGCTTCAAGTTGAGCACCAGCCTTTTTTGGACCAACACAAGGAATGTCTGCCTTCCAGAAATCATCTGCAATTCCTTCGGCAAGAGGATCTTCCGGTCCAATTACAGCCATGCGGCAATTTTCGTGTTTAGCAATTGCAACACAAGGATTTTCACCTTCTGCAATATAATCACAATCTTTAGGATTTACATTAATGCATTTTGATTCTTTTGCAGTTCCACCGTTTCCAGGTACAACAACAATTTTATCAACCAAAGAACTCTGAGCAAGCTTCCAGCAAATGGTGTGCTCACGACCACCACTGCCAACAACAATTATATTCATAGTATAATTTTAATAAGTAGAGATTGTCGGGTCAAGCCCGACAATGACAAAATGCAGTCTGACAATGACAAAAACTTCTTTTAATCAGCTCGTGGCTTATGGCAATTGCTGCACCCTATAATATGCACATGCTTCTTACCAACAGCTTTGTTGAAAAGTCTTGCTGTAAGAGCCTGGTCTGGTGCAATTGCTTTATGACATACAGGGCAAACGCGTGCTACCCCAGGTTCACATTTAGGGTAACAGTGCGGACAGCCCTGAATTGTCATAAGCTGGTCAGGAACTTTCATGGGGCGATACACTTTTGAAATAAGCTGCTCCCCCACAAAAAGTTCTGACTGACATACAGGGCATTTTACCGGCTGCATGTTTGAAGCTTTTTTCTTGCGCTGCTCGGTAACCTTCTTGTATGCATTAATAGCAAGAATAGCCGCGAGCAGAGAAATTATTAAAACTGAAAAAGTGCCTAGTACTAATAAGTCCATTATTTTTCCGGTTCAAGGAATCCGCAGAAGTAATTACTTGTATCAAGATATTTTCTTGCTGCTTCACGCATGCTTTCTGCTGTTGTCAAAGATTTCATAACTTCTTCAAACAACGGATCCGGGTCTTCAGGAGTTACATTAAATACTTCTGCTTCCTGAATTAAATTCATACACCAGTCAGCATCCTGTCTGTTTGTTTCAAGACTTCGACGATAAGTTTCCTTTAATTTATCAATGTATACCTTGTCAACAAGGTTTTCCCTCAAGTCATTAAGAACAGCTATAACTTCTTTTGCAAGTTCTTTTTCGCGTGCAGGCTCACATCCAAAATAAATAGTAAATTCATAAGTTCGCTTGTTTTTTCCATAAAGTGCACTATAAACACTTACGCCATAAGAGCCGCTCTTATCTTCACGGATAATTTCACGAAGCTTAATATCTACCAAAGAACGAAGCTGGTTAAGAATTTCTGTTTCTTTAAAGTTCTGTTCTGCACTTTCCGTTTCCGGTAATATTCCACCAAAAGTAATAACAACCTGTCCCTGATTTTCCTGACCTTTTTTGTAAGTCTTTGTTGTAACACCAGCAGGAATTACATATGGTTCATATGTTACCTTTTCTTTTTCATTAACTGTTGTATCAGTCTTCAAGTTACCAAGGTAAAAACGACACATATCTACAAGTTCTCTTTCGTTAAAATCTCCGTAGAAAAGGAATGTAAAGTCGGCAGGATTACAGAAACGTTCTTTATAAAGTCTTTCTGCATCTTCACGATTAAGCATTGCGGCCTTTTCCGGAGTGATTGGAATATAACGAATTGAATCGTTGTAAATGTATTTCATAACTTCAGAATAGAAATAATCCGAAGGCTGAACTCCATAATTTTTTGCCTGCTGTTCAACAAGCATATTAGTATAATACCAGCCCTGATCTGTAAATTGTGGTTCAGTCATGAGTAAAACAGTAAGCTGAAGCAAACATTCAAGCGAATCTGGACTTGTGTTTCCATATATTTCTTCTGAATGTTCATTGACAATTACATTCAGGCCAAGATTTTTATTAGAAAGATATTTTTCAAGCTGATTTACATCAAGTCCGGCAATTCCAGAATAAATAGCATAAGTTGGCGAAAGAGAACAAGACATCCATTCTTCATCACTTACAAGGCAGGCACCGCCCATACTAAGAGCTTCCATATTAATTCTAGATTTTTCGGAAGAAGATTTTGCTGTAAGAATTCTAATTCCGTTTGAAAGGATATATTCTGTTACACCTAAACCTTCAATGTTTCTTTTAGAAACTACATCGGCTCTCTTTTCCGGGCGAGCCATAAGTTCACCTTCTGCAATATTGTCTTGATATTCTGCAAGAGATTCACTCTTATAGTTTTCCCAGAATCCAATTACTTCTTCTTTAGATGGAAGTGTTGGTGCCACTGATGAAGGTGTAAAAATCATACACATATTTCCACGGCCTGCAAAAATGTCGTGAGCATATTTATTTACATCTTCAATCTTAATTGATTTCAAAACTCTTTCAGACATCTGAATGTAATCATCATCAGAAACAAACATCACACCATTAACACAATAATTTACAAGAGAATCGGCTCGTTCAGAAGAACGGATTGTGTCGCGTTTTGCATACCAGTTTTTCTCTGAAGAATGAATTGAATCTTTTTCGCGTTTAAACTCAGATTCGGTAACTCCAAAAAGAAGAAGTCTGTCTATTTCTTCAAGCATCTGCTGGAATGAAGCTTCGAAACCACCATCCTTTGGAACAAACATTGCTCCTTTGAAAGTTGTAGTATTTGTTTCTGTAGAGTTTATCGCATTAGCAGCAAGCCATGGAGACTCAGGATTTGCTGTAATTTCATTTAAACGCATGTTCAAAACACTGCTTACAATATGCCATAAATAATAACTCTTTAAATCACCTTCTGTAGTAAGAGGTTTGTGGTTTTCATCCTTTGCAAAAAGCTGAACCTGTGTATATGTCATTTCCGGATCTGCAAAAACAATCATATCTTTTTCTGTACGCGGTGGAACATAACCTCTTACAGGTGTAATTTTTTTACTTGAAGCCGGAATTCCACTCATTGTGTCTTTTACAAGTGCTTCAACCTTTTCAGGATTTATATCACCTGTAACAATAACAGACATAATTTCTGGACGATACCATTTTTTATAGAATTCAATTATTTCATCGCGTGTAATGTTTGCAATTACATCCATGCTTCCAATTGGAAGGTGTCCAACATATTCAGAATCTGCAAGCTCAAAAGGAAGAATTGTATCTACAAGGCGTCCGTTCAAACCAAGACGACCTCTCCATTCTTCTGTAACAACTCCTCGTTCCTTATCAAGTTCTTCCTGATCAAATGTTACAGCCGAAGCCCAGTCTTTAAAAATCAACAGAGCTGTTTCAAGGAAAGCCGGATCATCTGCAGGAACTTCAAGCTGATAAACAGTTTCTTCAAAAGAAGTATATGCGTTTACTTCTGCACCAAAATCCATACCAATTAATTCGGCATAATCAATAAGTGAATTTTTTTCAAAATGCTCGGTTCCGTTAAAAGCCATGTGCTCAATAAGGTGAGCAACACCAAGCTGATTTTCTTCTTCAACAATAGAACCAACTTTTACAACAAGGCGTAAAGAAATACGGTTCTTTGGTGTTTTATTCTTAAAAACATAATAAGACATTCCGTTTGTAAGTTTTCCCGAAACAACATCAGGATTCATACGAACAGCCTTATCACCCTTTGAAATTTTTGTTGCCGATTTTGACGCACATGACATAAAAATCATTGCTGCAAGTACGACAATAAATCTAAATAGTCTTTTCATAATATCTCCTGTTTTTACCATAATATAAAATATCACTTTGTACAAGAATGAAATTATATGCTATAATATAAATATGGCACAGATTATACCTATCGCAAGTGGAAAGGGCGGTGTAGGAAAAAGCCTCCTTTCTGCCAATTTAGCTATTGCTCTTGGACAACAGGGAAAAAGGGTCGTTCTTGTAGACCTTGACCTTGGTGCGTCTAACCTTCATCTTGTAATTGGACAACATCCGGGAGCAGCAAGTCTTGGTTCATGGTTTACAGAAAAAACTATGTTTAAGGATATTATCCAGCCAACAGACTATCAGAATGTAAGTTTTGTTGCCGGAGACAGCCAGATTCCTGATTTGACTTCGCTCAAGCATACTCAGAAAATCAAGCTTATCCGTAACTTAAAAAACATCGATACCGATTACCTGATTCTTGACCTTGGAGCCGGAACACATCAGTTTATTCTTGATATGTTCCTGCTTTCGCCACAGGGAATTGTTGTTTCTGCGCCAGCCGTTACTGCTACACTCAACGGATACCTTTTCTTAAAGAACGCTGTTTTTCGTTTGCTTTATACAACTTTCAAAAAGAATACTCCTGGACGCGAGCTGCTCGATAACCTTAAAAAAGATTCGGCCAGCATGCAAAAGCTTTATATACCACAGCTTGTTCAGGCCCTTGGTAAAGCAGACCCAGAAACTACACAACTTTTTATAAGCCGTATGCAGCAGTTCCGCCCGCGCCTTGTAATGAACATGATTGAAAATCCTGCAGACGCAAACAAGGCACAGAGAATTAAAACAAGTTGTAATCAGTACCTTGGTCTTGATATTGATTTCCTTGGAATCATGTACCGCGATATGCTTCAGGACAAGGCTCTTTCTTCGCAGCTGCCTCTTGTTGTTTATAAGCCACAGTCTGTACTTGGACAGGCAATTTACCGCATTGCAGATAAGGTAATCGAAACACCTCCACGCTACTTTGACGGAGACTTTGACCCTGAAAACTTTAATTCCGACACCTTCATTAGTGCAGAAGAAGAAGCAAACAGCGACTACGACTTTAAGCTTTCTGGAATTGAAGACCTTGTAGGCGGCGGTGAACTTACAATAGGCGAGCTTGCCGAAATGATAAAAACCCAGCAGTTCGATTTAATTCAGTTGAAGAAGGAAAATCAGCTGCTTAAGTCTAAACTGGTTAAGGCCGTTCAGCAGGGCTTTAAGATTTAGAGGTAAAAAATGTTTTTATATATCAATTTCCCATCCTGGATTCATCCGCAGATTTTTCCCGGAGTAAAATTTTTAGGTCTTTTGCGCTGGTACGGGCTCATGTATGTGTTTGCCTTTGGTACAGCCTACCTGCTGCTTAGGAAAATTTCAAATCAGGGCATGCTCGACGGCCAGACAACAGATGGAAAAAGCTATAAAATTACAGAAGATGATCTTTTTGGTTTTCTGGGGACCGGCATTCTCTTCCTGCTCCTGGGCGCCAGAATAGGTTCCACTTTAATTTACGATAGAACAGGCATTTACCTGCACAAACCATGGCTTATTTTCTGGCCTTTTGACGAAAGCGGAAACTATACAGGTTTTGCAGGCATGTCCTATCACGGAGGCTTTATAGGTGGTCTTTTGGGCATGATTATATGGTGTAAACGCCATAAACAGCCTGTCCTCAAATGGATTGACGCAATGGTTTGCTGTATTCCCCTTGGTTTTACCTTTGGAAGAATAGGTAACTTTTTGAACGGAGAGCTTTATGGACGCATAACAACTGTACCTTGGGGAATGGTTTTTCCTGCAGCAGAACCTTTTTCTTCTTCTCTGCAGTGGGTTCAAGATATTGCTGCTAAAATTGGCATGGATATTTCTTCTATGCGCCTTGTAAACCTTCCGCGCCATCCGAGCCAACTTTACGAAGCCTTTTTTGAAGGAATTGTTTTGTGGACAATTATCTGGCTTTGCCGAAAGCATAAAAAGTTTGACGGCATGCTTGGTGCAATTTACACAACCGGTTATGGATTCTTCCGTTTCTTTATTGAATACTTCCGTGAACCAGATGAAGAAATTGGTTTTGTACTTGGCGACAAAGCAGCAAATATTTACGAAAATACCTCTCTAACTAATTTTTCTACAGGGCAGATTCTTTGTTTCCTCATGATTCTTGGCGGAATAATTTTAGCCGTAGTTTCGTATTTTCTAGCAAAGAAAAACACAAATTCTGCCGATAATAAAAAAAGATAACTATTTTCTGAGGTGTCTTATGAAAAAAACAGAAATATCTCTTTTTATTTGTGCATTTTTATCAGTTCTTATGCTCTTTGGGTGTAAATGGGAAGTAAAAGATAATAAATATCTTGATCGCCCTGATGTTGTTGTAGACACAGATCTTGACGTTTTTGAAATCAGAGGCAAATATATCAATTCAAACACAGCAAGCATCACAATTTTACGCCAGAATGTCGATTCTTCTGAACAGGAAATTGAACGCGTTGCAGTAATTTTCCCAAAAAATATCGAAGATACAAACGATCAGACTTTCTCTTATAAAGACGAAAAAGTTCTTACCAATAAATACTACCGCTATTATCTGATTTTCACAAATGATGACGGTACAAGAAACAGAACAGAATGGTCAGATAAAAAGAAGCTCACAAGTGGAGGCGCAGACTCTGCCGATAAGCTTAAATATGACACTTCAAGTTCTCATTATGTATTTGATAATTTTACATTAACTGCAGCTTCTGCTTTTGACGCACCAGATAATTCTGTTATCACAGACATCAACGATTATAATCCTGCCCTTGTTTTTGCTGCAGGCGACAGAATTCAGGTTTTTGAAATTACAAATATAACTGTTGTTGATTTAAAATCTTTACTGCCTGAATACTATTTTGGAAAACAAGTTCAGCTTCTTGGTATTGTCGGACAACGTGCTATAGAAAATTCTTCTTCTGCAGAAATAAAAGAAATCAGATGGACAAACATAGCACCTGTTACTGTTAAAAATTCCAGCGGAGACACTCTGGAGTATCTTGATCTTAAACAGAAATTTGGTACTACAGACGGCTATGATTATTCATTAACAAGTAATAACGAAAACTAATAATGAACACACTGGTTGCCCTTTGTGCCGTAGGAGCAGAAAAAATCCTTGGCAATGAAATTAAACACCTCGGTTATAAGCTGGAATCAAATGCTCCGGGCCGGGTTAGTTTTTTTGGCGACGATGATGCATTATTCCGTACAAATCTCTGTCTTCGCACTGCCGACAGGGTTTACCTTCAACTTGCAAAATACAATGCTTACAATTTTGATGAACTTTACGACGGCGCATATAGTGTTCCCTGGCAGGACTACTTAAATAAAGACACCCGCGTTGTTGTAGATAAGGTCAGAACATATAAATCTAAGCTGAATTCTGAACATTCTGTTCAAGGAATGGTTCATAAAGCAATTTATTCTAAGTGCGGCGACGTGTGGCATATGAGCAGCATGCCCGAAACAGGCGAACAAAGCGATATTCGTGTTTACATTGACGAAAATACTGCTTTAATTTTACTGGACCTTTCAGGCTTACCTCTCCATAAACGAGGCTACCGTACAGACGGCGGCATTGCTCCATTACGCGAAACCCTTGCCGCTACCCTTCTCCAGGAAATGATGTGGAGACGCAAAACTCCTTTGCACGATCCTTTCTGCGGTTCAGGCACAATTGCAATTGAAGCAACTCTTTATGCGTTTAATGTAGCTCCAGGCTTTGGCAGGCGCTTTGCAATAGAAAATCTTCCGTTTTATAATGAAGAAAGTGCAGCCCGCATCCGTGAACAGGAAGCACAACAGATTAGAACAGATGTAGAAGTGCGCATAACCGGCAGCGACATTGATGCAGCAGCAGTTGAACGCTCAAAAAAGAATGCAGAATATGCCTGTGTAATGGCAGGACGAGCGCTTAAATCTATTGGAATAAGTGCCCACATTCCTCGCCCAGATTTTATTCAGAGCGATTTTGCAGACCTTGAAGCACCTTACGAGAACGGCCTATTACTTTGCAATCCTCCATACGGTGAACGCCTTGGAGACGAAGAACAGGCCGCCGAGCTTTATAAAAAAATGGATTCCCTTTGGACAGATTTTCCTGGCTGGGATTTAGGAATTATAACTTCCCACGAAAGCTTTATGGAAAATTTTGGCCATAAAACCGGAAGCATTAAAGCATTAAAAGCCGGAAACCTTGATACAAGGTTTTATATATACAAAAGGTAACGTCATTGCGAGGAGCATAGCGACGTGGCAATCCAGTAAATAATAGATTGCCACGCTACGCTCGCAATGACGCAGGAGTTAAAAAATGGCAATTGTAGTAGAACATGACAAAAGACGTCACGACATTCTTGAACGCTCACTCGATGTTTTTGCAACCGAAGGATTCGAAGACACAACCTTCCAGAAAATTGCAGACAGCTGTGGAATTACTCGAACAACCCTTTACATTTATTTTGACAACAAAAAAGAAATCTTTGTCGGCAGCCTTAAGCAGATTCTTATTGCCATGGAACTGGATCTAAAAGCCATAATCGAAGACGAAACCTTAAGCGCCCACGACGCCCTTTCTAAAATGGTAAATCTTATAATTGATTACTGCGAACAGAACCTCAAGCTTTTCAATGTCCTTCATTCATACCTGTTGCAGCTAAAAAAAGCCAACGAAAACCCCCAGAAAAAAATCCACAGAAGAATAATCCGTCTGCGCCACCTTTTAAGCACAGTAATTATCCGTGGCATCGACAGCGGCGAATTCAAACCAAATTTGAATGTTCATTCAGTAGTAGAGTTAATTTATATTCTTGTTGAATCTTCAATTTTCAGAATTGCAGTTCTTGAGTCAAAAGACCTTTCCGAAGTCCGCAAGGCCGTTGCACCTGCAATTGACGGGCTGGTAAATTAATCTGCGTTTCTTACAACTCTAAAGCCGGCGCCATTGTTTGGGAAACCTGGAGCATAATAAGACCTGTTACTAATTGCGCTTTGATAGCAAGAATTATTATGTGAACCTCCTTTTTTTACTCTTCCTGTTGAACCGCCATTGTTACTATAACACTCAACAGGTCCTGTAGATGGAGTAGATGCAGTTATATTGACATCAGCTTCAAACCAGTCCCATACCCATTCATAGGCATTTCCGCTCATATCATAAATATTTAAAGCATTAGGTTCTTTGCTTTTAATCTCATTCCCCTCAGTTAGTCCACTGTGTTCATTACCACAAACTGCAACTTCTGAATAATCATCACTTCCTGAATAAACATATTGATTTGCAGGTATACCATTATTACCTTCTCGCGCTATATATTCCCATTCAACTTCTGTAGGAAGGCGATATCCATTGGCATTTTCATCAAATTGAATTCCGCCATCAGGATCTGAGCTTCCCTCATAATCAAGCTTTGTATTCCATGCTCCCTCTCCAACTTGAGCTCCTTTCCAATAAAACTTCCCATCTTCTTTTACAAATCGTTCTAATTGCAAACTGGAATGCCATTTATCTACATCTGTTTCTTTTTTCCCTTCTATTTCAATATAATAAACAGGCGTCAACCCTTCTGCTTTACTTCGCAAATTACAATACATTATTGCAGAATACCAGGATTCCCAGAATACAGGATAATTATCGCCATTTCCCGAGTAGAATTGGCTCCCTTCGGGCTCGCCCACACATTTTATCTTCATATATTTCTTAAATTCTTTTTGTGTTACTTCGTGCTCACACACATACAAATCTCTGATTGTAACAGTTCTTCCTTCTATAAAGACTTTTGAATCTGCGACAGCCCCTTCTACTGTTCCTCCATTTACCTTAACAAAGTCAGATAAATCAGGGCCTATTATGTTATTTCCTTCAGAGAGGTCACAAGACATCAAAGAAAATAAAAAAGTGATAGACAAAGTAAATGCGGTTATAATAGTTATGATTTTTTTCTGCATAACAAACTCCTGGTGTGTTTTTTATAAAAGTCAAGCTATTGGCTTTATTTTCATTATATAACACGCTTTTCGCTTGTGTCAAATAAAAGCTCACGCTGATAGCATTAGTAACATGTCTCTTAGAAAAACATTTGCAGAAAATATAAAGTATTACCGTAAGGAACAGGGGTTTAGTCAGCAGACATTAGCCGAAAAATGTGATATTGCCACTAACTATCTTAGCGAAATTGAAAGAGGGCAGAAATTTCCCTCTGTGGAGATTATTGAAAGGCTTTCTCGAGAACTTAACATACCGGCAAGTCTCTTCTTTTTGGAACCAAAATCTAAAATTAATGATAATATTTTACTCAAAAAACGCAATAAAGAATTCAGTGAAAAATTGATTAATACAGTTACAGATCTTTTAAAAGAATATAATATCTCTAATTAATTCAAGTTTTTCTTCTCGTTAACATTCCTATATTTAGATTGGTCATATTTTTTATTGTTCTATAACAAAATCCATCTCAAAAACAGCAATAACTCTTGTCGTAGTATGAATTGTTATTCGAATAATATAATTTCCATTCTTATCGCCTTTATCGAAGGTCCAGCAATAGCTTTGTGATGCTGCATATAATAAATTCTGGAGATTCTGGTTTTCTTCTATAAGCGGTAATTTCTTTCCTTTTTCAGGCGAAACACTTCCATCCGGGTTCATTAGTTCTACATCAAAATAAACAGGGAAGTCTTCTCTATCGTTGCAATAGAACACAAGAAATGGAGCTATTGAATTATTTTCTGAATCAACTTTTGTGGTATTTCTGATTTTAGGATTTTCATTTTCTGGTACAGAAACCCAGGCATCAAACGCCTGATTTATATCATTTACAAGAGCAATGGAAATATATAGTTTACCATTTTGAAAAACACCTATACCATTATCAGATTTTATAAACCCTATATATTCTTTCAGCTGCAGAAAAGAATAAAAATTCATTTGACATTTTTTATTAAGATACGGTATATGCTTTTGTATAGCAATGTTTATATCTTCGTATTGCTGGGCATTTGATATCAATGACCAGAAAGCTGTAGATTTCATTACTCCGCGAACGAACAAGTCTTGTTCAAAAAAAGAATAAATATATTGTACATCTGCTTTGTATTTATCCATCCTCAGCATGTAAAATACAAATAATTCTAAATCATAAGAACTTTCAAAATATCCGTCTTTTTGTTCTGCTCCCATATTAATAAAGGCTTCTACAAATTTAGAATCTTGAGACAATTGCTGGTAACGTTCATTTACCTTTTTAATCAGTAAATCCTGTGTATCAGCATATGCAATTACATTTTCAAGATAAGCTTCATCACCGGTTGAATAATACAATGCCCAGTTCTTATCCATATCTGTGCCGCTGTCTTCATTATATTCTGGTTCTACAGGAGCAGCCTGAACATCTTCTGTTTTAGCTTTAGATGCACAAGACATTATCAGTGTTAATAAAGTCAATAAAAAAACAGTTTTTAAAAGCTTTTTCATTTTTAGTCTCCTTTTGACATTGTTCTTTTTACAGCATTTATCCACTGGTCATAGCGGGCAATACGTGTTTCCTGGTCCATATTTGGTTCAAAAATTGCGTTGATTTTCCAGATTTTTTTGAGCTCGTCGCGGCTTTTCCAGTAGCCGGTGGCAAGGCCTGCAAGTAAGGCGGCACCTGTTACAGTTGTTTCTGTATTTTCAGGGCGGTAAACGGCTGTATTCAAAATATCTGCCTGGAACTGCATCATTAAGTCGCTTACACAGGCTCCTCCGTCTACTTTAAGGCTTGCAATTTCTATGCCCGAATCTTCTTTCATACAGTCAAGCTCATCTTTTACCTGGAACGCAATTGCTTCCAGCGCTGCACGGCATATATGAGCCTTGTTTGCTCCTCGTGTAAGACCAACAATTGTTCCACGAGCATATGAATCCCAGTAAGGTGCTCCAAGCCCTGTAAAGGCAGGCACAATAATAACACCGTTTGAATCAGGAACTGTTGCGGCCAGAACGTTTACGTCGTTTGCAGTATTAATAATTCCAAGCTGATCGCGAAGCCATTTGATCAAAGCACCGCCTATAAATACACTTCCTTCAAGCGCATATTCAACCTTACCGTTCAAACCAATTGCAATAGTTGTAAGAAGCTTGTGCTTTGATTCAACCGGAGTATCGCCTGTATTCATGAGCATAAAGCAGCCGGTTCCGTAGGTAGATTTTACGTCTCCCTTGTTTACGCATGCCTGTCCAAAAAGAGCTGCCTGCTGGTCGCCTATCATCGATGCAATTGGTGCTTCAAAACCACAGATAGATTTGTCGGTCATGGCATATATGCAGGAAGAATCTTTTACTTGTGGCAAAAGACTGCGGGGAATGTCCAGCAAATCCAAAAGCTCCTGATCCCATTCCAGAGTATGAATATTATAAAGCATGGTGCGGCAGGCGTTTGTGTAATCTGTTACATGCGCTTTACGGCCGCTAAGTCTCCAGGTAAGCCAGGTGTCTACGGTGCCTGCAAGAAGTTCGCCCTTCTCTGCACGGGCACGCACTCCCGGAACATTATCAAGTATCCATTTGATTTTTGTACCGCTAAAGTATGCATCCGGAATAAGTCCCGTTTTCTGGCGAATCATTTCGCCTTTTCCGTCTGCAATAAGCTTGTCTGCAATGTCTGCGGTACGACGGCACTGCCATACGATTGCGTTGTAAACAGGTTTTCCGGTGTTTTTATCCCAGATAATTACAGTTTCGCGCTGATTTGTAATGCCAACTGCTTCTATCTGGTCAGGAGAAAGGTCAGCCTTCATTACTGCTTCTTTCATTACCGAAAGCTGACTTATAAAAATGTCTTCGGGATTATGTTCTACCCAGCCCGGCTTTGGAAAATACTGCTGAAATTCGCGCTGTGCAGTAGCAATTTTTTCTACCTTTTTGTTGAAAATTACAGCACGTGAGGAAGTGGTGCCCTGGTCCAGGCCGACAATGAATTTTTCCATAGACAAACCCCTGTTAAAAAAAGATTGTCGGGTCAAGCCCGACAATGACACACTTTGTCATTCCTAACAATGACATGTCATTCCCGGGCTTGACCCGGGAATCTCATATTAAAATTTAGCTTTTCTCAAACGAACTCTTTCAATATCCTCACAGAAAAGCTCACGCAGGTCATTCAAACCAAGTGCCATAAGTGCCATACGGTCAATACCAATACCCCAGGCAAGAACAGGACAATCAAGACCCATGGCACGGGTAACTTCCGGACGGAAAATACCTGAACCACCAAGTTCGAACCAGCCCAAAACAGGGTGCTTGATATGAACTTCGATTGAAGGTTCTGTGAACGGGAAGTAACCTGGTACGTATTTAACTTCTTCGGCACCGGCAATTTCTGTTGCGAACATCTTGAGCATACCCAAAAGGTCGCGCAGTGTTACGTCGTTTCCGGCAATAATACCTTCTGTCTGATAGAAGTCAGAAAGGTGTGTTGCATCTACCTTGTCGTAGCGGAAACAGCGGGCAATACCAAAGTATTTACCAGGAACTTCGGCCTTGTGCAGCTGATGTGCAGAAAGTACTGTTCCCTGTGAGCGCAAAATAAGGCGGCGTGTGAACTCGTTATCAAAAGTATAGTTCCATCCACGGCTACCTGTGTTTCCACCGGTTTCGTGGGCAGCCTTTACGTTGCTCAAATATGGTTCTTCAATAAATTTTGCATGAGTAGGATTTTTAATGCGGTATACATCGTGAATATCGCGTGCAGCGTGAAACTGTGGCATGAACAAAGCGTCACCGTTCCAGAATTCAGTTTCTACAAGCGGACCGTCAAACTCCTGGAAACCAAGAGAACAAAGCTTATCCTTTACGCTTTCAAGGAACTGAACATAAGGGTTTGTGCGTCCAGGAATAATACGCGCAGGAGGAACAGCAATGTTGTAACCACGGAATGTTCCGTTTTTCCATTCGCCTGTTGCAAGCATTTTTGGTGTGATTTCACCAATTTCGTTACCTGTAACACCTGCAGACTTAAGGGCGTCGCGTACAGCTTCAAAACCACTCTGAAGCTTATAGAATACAGTTTCGCGTTCAATCATCTTGAATGGAGCATCTGCGGCACCACGCTTTTTAGCAAGACCGTTCATTGCTTCAATTTCGGCGCCAGTCAAATCGTCCTTGTTCAAAAGACCGTCTGCAGCGTCGCAGGCCTTTTTAATAAGATCAGAAGTCAAAGTAATACGTTCAGGCAAAGCAGCACCGGTATATTCGACCTTCTTTTCTGCATTCATCTTAAGAACGCCTTCTTTTACAAGCGGACCAAAGGCAGAACCAACGTCCTTCTGTTCAAGGCCAATTCCTGCAGCAATTTCAGGCATAAGGTGAGGGCCGTCTGCCTTCAAGAAGTTAACCATGCGTTCTTCTACAGTGCCTGTTTTAGCCATTGCGCGGCCATAATCTGTAATTTCAAAATATGTATGTGGAGTACGGCGGATTTCTTTAAGAAGTTCCTTTCCGCTAAGCCAGGAGAATGCCTGGTTTGCGTGACCTTCCTTATAGTCCAGCTCCTTCTGAAGTTTTTCTGAAGTAAGTTCATCCTGTCCCGAATACTTTAACAAAACCTTAATTTCGAGCGGATGCAAATTTTTGATAATGTTTTTGATGTCCATTTTGATAATCCCTCGTCACTGTAAAAAAAACAATTCTCGTCATTGCGAGGAGCAAAGCTCCGCGGCAATCCATAAATTAAAATGCATTCTATAATGTGGATTGCCACGCTGCGCTCGCAATGACGTTTTTTGTCATCTTTTGTGACGTGTTTACAAAAAATAAAGCCGGCATGAAACTTTCACACCGGCTTTCATTTTACTATATTTTAAAGAAAATAAGAAGTATTAGCGGTAAAATTTTACATATGAACTGTACTGTGCCTTGCGGCGTCCTTTGTCGTCCTTAAAGAACTTTTCCTTGTCATCTTTAAGGTAGCGGTAAAGATTGTACTTGTGCTCAACACGGAAGTCATTAAGACATTCAAGAACAGCATTCATAGCTTCACCACGATCATAAGTAACATACATACATTCATAATAAATACGAACTTCATCATACATTGGTGAATATTCAATCTTTATGCTTGCAGTAGTATCTGTTGAATGAAAATCCTTTGGTATGATAATTTCTGTTTTTGTCTTATTTGCTTCAAAGTTTTCTGCATCGCCATAATCTTCGTTAGAACCTCTTCCTGTGATTCCCTGTGCGAACAGACATGCACCAAGCATCAAAGCTGCTGCGATTGTAAATATCTTCTTCATATTAGCCTCCTGCTATTTTCAGAACTGCGTGTACTCTTCTATTGTACCCCATTCTAGAAAAAAATCAAGATTTATTACATATCGTCCTGAATCAATTCCTAAAAGAGGAGTTTTTCGGAGCAGCACGGAGCCTGTAATTTCCTTTGGTTTGTTTTTTATAAGATTTCTATAGTAATCACGCACCGCGTTTTTTAAAGCATCCTGAGCGGCTTCTTTAATTCCTTCAAATCCCTTGTTTAAATCGCCATAACCACGACCCTGAATTGTAGGATTTTGTATAGAAGCCCACAAATTGTATATCTGTACCTGATGATCCGTCCTTGTAAAGTCTACCCAGCAGTTAAAACGGTTGTTTTCTATCCAGACAGACGAATATTCTATAGTTCCACCGTCATTTTTCTGGCCTTCGGCAAGCGTTTGAATAGGTTCAATTTCAAAATATTCTTCTACGCCACGGGTTTTATCAGATGGAACATAAGTAAACTTCCAGCCATAAACAAGTCCTTCAATTAAAAAAGGAACAGTTTCTTTTATTCTGGCAATCGGATAGCTGAATTCTTCGGCATCTACATCGGCAGCAGCGGCTTCTGTTCCCGGGTAAGCATCTACTTCGGCCCAAATGGGGAACCTTATATGCCTTACAATAGACGGAGTTTGCGCAAAAAGCGTACCGCCTGCAAAAATCAGAGTGAAAACTATGAAAATTTTTATTCTTTGTAAGTGTTTTTCCATATTTTAAACGGATTCACTCCCATTCTTATTAAAAAGTAGAAAAAGGCTACCAGAAATCCGAACAAATGCGTAAAATGTGCAACGTTCGATGAACTGAAAAAGCCGCTTACTACTTCAATAATAGCAAAAATCAGTACTACTATTGGCGCAGGTATTGGAATTACCCACCATAAATAAATTATCGATCGTGGATAACACACAGCATACGCAAACAGTACTGCATAAACGGCACCACTTGCTCCTAATAAAAAGACCATGTAGCTGCCGGTAAAATAATAAAGCGCAAATGAAAGAACTGCACTAAGAATGCCTGAAGTAAAATAAAACAACAGAAATTCCTTTGAGCCTATAGCTCTTTCAACGCCTACTCCAAAGAAAAAGAGTCCCAGCATGTTCAACAAAAGGTGCCTTATATTCCCGTGCACAAACATATATGTTACAAACTGCCAGAGCATCTTGTCTCTTACTATATAAACAACGTTCATCGACAAATAGTACATTAAATTCGGCATAAAATTGCACAAAAGATATACTATTGCGTTTATGAGAATTAAACAAAAAGTAGCATGAAAATATGCATATTTAAAAGGGCGGCGGAAAAATGGTGGATTATTCATTATTCGTTATCGTCTTTAAGCTTGTGAACAGCAGGGTCAAAGAATGTAACCTGGTTTCGGCCGTTGTTCTTTGACATATACAAGCCAGAATCTGCCTGATTTACAAAAAGATTTGGAAGCTCAACCGGATTTGTATTTTTATCAAATATCGAAACACCACCCGAAACTGTTACATGAAGATGCTGATCATTATAAACAAAATCATAATCTTCTATTTTCTGGCGGATTCTTTCTGCAACCTTCATAGCTTCTTCTTTATTGCCCTTTCTTAAAAGAACAGTAAACTCTTCACCACCATAGCGGCTTGCAATATCACTTTCACGAAGGCTTGATTTTATGATATTTGCAACAGTAATAAGAACAAAGTCTCCGCATTCGTGGCCGTAGGTATCGTTGAATTTCTTAAAGAAGTCAATGTCGAACATAAGAACAGCAATGTTTTCTTCCTGCTCAAAAGCCTTATCTATGGCTTCTGTAAGCTGATTAAAGAAGAAGTACTTTAAGCGCAGGTGAGTCATCATATCTGTAGAAGACATTTCCATGAGCGAAGCGTTGTTTATTGCAACAGTAGCCAGAGATGCAATAGACATAATCATATTCTGTTCATATTCGGTGTAAGTTGTTTCTTCTTCTATGGCAATTCGTTCCTGCAAAACAAGAATACCACTAAGGTGATTTGTTTTTTCTACAAGCGGAACAATAAGAGTTGGCGAAAGGCTTTCAAGAGTTCTAAGGTCCTGATCATCTCCAATAAACTCTTTAAGATAAGCAACTGTTACCGGCTTATTCATTGTAAGAAGTTTATTAGCAACAGGAGAATTTACCGGAATAGAAAGCTTTTTTTCTTTATTGTCAGATTTTGAAGTTTCAAGATTAAATACGTCGTTCGAAATAGGGTCACGAACAAAAATTTCGGCACCAAGAACGTGCATCTGTGCCATACAAATATAAACAATAGATTCCAGAAGGTTACTGAAGTCTAGAGTAGAACAGAAAGATTTTGCAATATCAAGAAGCTGTTCAAGATCGTAAATGCGCTTTTCGTAATAAGTTGACTGCTCAAGAATTTCCTTGTCTTTTGCCAGATCAAAGGGTTTACGAGCTTGTTTGTCATTCTGAGAATTTATATTGTTTACAATTGTCTCAAAATCCATTTACTGAACATCTCCACTATTAATAATAACATAGTTTTTCATAATTTCAAAAAATATTTTCCAGTCAGGATGCTGAATTTCAAGATTATTTGTATTTTCTTTGTTTCTAGATGAAATCATGAGTACTTTTACGTTAGAAATTATTTCGCTCGAAGGCTTTTTAGAGTCGGCAAGAAGCTCTGCCAGATATTTATAAAGGGCGTGAAGAGTTGAAGTTGTTTTTTGCAAAAGCTCATGTGCTTCATTATTTGTTGTAACAACCATTTTTTCGAGTTTTCTAAAGAAATCCTTGTCTTTATGGCTGTCTTTAACATAACTTTGCATTACAGCAATAGAGTTGCGCTGGTCGTTTCCAAAAGAATCTTCAAATTCCTGAAGAGCCGAAGCAGCATTTATAGCAGCATAAACTGTCGTAGAAAAATCAGATTTATAAGCCGGATTATTAAAGAAACCTTCAATTACAAGGTCATTCAAAAGTCCCTTAATTCCTTCTGTAAGATAAAGGCGCAGGAAGGTTTTTAAAATTCGCATAGGTAAAATCCACTGGAAAGAAAGCGAAATTGTCGGCTGCAGCATGATATTTGATTCCTGATTGTAACCGAACAAAGTATCGAGTGCCTGATTTTTGAAAAGAGCCGAAACTTCACTTGTAATCTGCTCATCCTGAAGCTCAGATTTTATTCTCTGTTCATCAGCATCAAACTTTTCCTGGAAAATTGTAGCAAATTCCTGTCGCGGAGAACCTGAATACTGAGCAACATTTGGTTCGTAAATAACATCCTGCTTTGCCATGCGTACAAGAGCCTTAAGACGATCAACAGGAAGCACCTTTGTAATTACATAATTTATTTTTTTAAGCGAAGAAAGATAAATATCGCTTTCGGCATTCGAAAGAACAGTTCCTTTTTTAAGCTGTGCAATTGCAATAACCTGATCGGCTGTAGAAGTTGTGATTTTCATTCCCGAAATCTGATAGTAAAGATCTTCAAGAAGGTTTACAGCCTTTGAAATTGGGATTTCTGTATAGGATGGTGTGTAAGAAAAATCTGCCGGCTTAAAATTAAGATCAAAAATCTGAAGGATTGGCACAAACATGATATGACAAAAGTCAACAAGCTGGCGCAACGAAAGAATATCCTTGTCTACACGGCGGAAATTTTCTGAATTAAGCTCTTTTATAACCTTTTCGCATTGTGTACGCTGATGAATAAATATTCTGTCCTGATTCTGCAGTTCGTTTAAAACTTCATCTTTACGGTTATCAAATGAAAGACTTTCGATTATTCCGCGGTATTCATTTGAATAACCTGTAAGAATAAGCTGTGCTTCAAAACGATGCTGGCGTGGAATGTCGCTTGAACTTACTGTAAGGCTGAAAAGGTCGTCTAAAACCTTTGTGTTTTTATAAAGACTATAAATTGCCTCTGCAAAGTTAGGCTGAAGATTTCCGTTTTTGTAAATAACCGGCTGAAATTCTCGTAATTCGGCATCAAGCTTTTTAAGCTGCTGCTTTTTTTGAACTTCAGGCGAGGATCGTTTGAATATTGATTCCAGAAAATCGGAAATAGTCTGTATAAAACTCATATTTTTGTTTTACGTAATCTTTCTAATTATAACACGGATTATGAATTAGAACAACATGAACAAGAAAGAGGAAGATAAAGTTATTTGTTATTTATATTCTTTATTTATTCAGTATCTTCGTTTCCCAAATTGGCTATTACCTCAGAAAGACTATGTAAGTTTTCATCAATAGATTTAGATTGTGAAGAAGTTTGTTCTGCAAGTTTTCTTATTTCTTCTGCAACAACAGCAAAACCTTTGCCAGCTTCACCTGCATGTGCTGATTCAATAGCAGCATTCATTGCCAATAAATTTGTTCTGGAAGCAATATTTTGAATAATTGAACTTGCTTGTAATATTCCTGCTGCCTTTTGTATCAATACTTCTTTATCTTTATTAAAAATTTCAATTGTTTTCTGCATTTCTTCATTTTGTTGTTCAAGTTGTGCATTTATGCTTTGAAGTTCGAGAATCTGTTCCTTTAATTGGGCTATTTCCTGAGAACTTTGTTCCTGTGAATTCTGTGTTTCTTCTTCTTGTCCAGAATTATCATCTTTATTAACAGATAATTTACAACCAGAACAAATTAAAAAAGATATTATTAATACAAAAATTAGTTTATTCAGAAATTTCATGTGTTTTCTCCTTGAACTTTTATAAAATAATTCTATCACAGATAAATATTATTACAACAATTTATCAAAGATTTCGTGATAATCTTTGATTGTTGATGCCTGAACAATTGCTTTGCGCAATGGCCCACCGTTTGGGATTCCTTTTGAGTAGGCGTGGAAGCGTTTGCGCATTTCGAGGCAGGCGTGTTGTTCTGAAGTTTCGGCTGCAAGACGTTCAAGTTCGGCAAAACCTGTTTGAATTCGTACCTGGGCTGGAACGGGCTCGTATGTTCCTGTTGTAAGCAGAGAAGTTGTATCGCGGAAAATAAAAGGGTTTCCCATGGCGCCACGGGCAAACATTACGGCATCTACACCTGTTTCTTCGAGCATTTTTTTGGCGTCTTCGGGCTTAAAAAGGTCGCCAGAGCCAAATACAGGCACTCTGCCGGCAACCATTTCTACAAGCTGGCGCATAATTGACCAGTCTGAATGACCTTCATAGCCCTGAGCCTTTGTACGCGGGTGAATTGTAATAGCTGCGGCTCCTGCATCTAAGGCAGCCTGTGCAGCTTCACGCCAGGTTATCTGCTTTTGCTCCCAGCCGGAACGGATTTTTACTGTTACCTGCGGTCCCTGAGCTTGTCGAAGGGCCCCTACCACTGCCTCTACTACTTTAAAAAGCCTGTCGGGGTCACGTGTAAGCGCACTTCCCGCCCCTGTTTTCACAATTTTTGGCACAGGGCAGCCGCAGTTTATGTCTATACATTCACAATGAGTTTTTTCTAGGACAATCTGAGCCGCTTCTGCCATAACTTCGGGTTCTCCACCAAAAATCTGTACGGCATAGGCAGATTCATTGCAGGCACGTCGCATTAAAATTTCAGTTTTAAGGTTTTTTCGTACCAGAGCTTCGGCACTTACCATTTCGGTATAAGTAAAACAGGCCCCGTTTTCTATGCAGGCAGAACGAAAAGCAGAATCGCTGTAGCCTGCAACGGGCGCGAGAAAGAGATTACCTTTTAGGTTGATGTTTCCGATTGAAACCGGGTGATATAATGTCATTCGGGAAGCTTAAATGCCTTGCAGCTGTTCTTCCAGAGCTGTTCGCTAAGTTCTTCCAGGTCCATATCAAGCATTTCGGCTAAGAAATTTGCTGTAGATGGCAGATAGGCCGGCATTGTGCGCTTCTTTTCGCGATATTCTGCCGGAATCATAAATGGACTTTCGGTTTCGATAAGAATGCGGTCCACCGGAATATTCATTACAGTTTCGTGAAGGTTACGGGCATTGCGGTAAGTTAAGTTTCCTGCAAAGCTGAACCAGATATTTTTGTCCAGACACTTCTGGGCATATTCGGCATCTTCGGAATAACAGTGCAAAATTGCTCCCGAATCAGGCAGACGCTCTGTTAAAACGTCATAAACATCACGGCCTGCATCGCGGTTATGAATAATTACAGGCAGATTATGCTTCTGTGCAATTTCAAGCTGAGTAATAAAAAGCTCAATCTGGGAACGTTTGTCGCCAAACTGCTTGTAGTAATCAAGGCCTGTCTCACCAACGGCAACAACATTTGGCAATTCAAGATATTTTTCAATTGTAGCAGCGTAATCCGGACCTGGATTTGTTACTTCAGATGGAGCAACGCCAACAGCATGGTACAATCCTGGCACCGATTTAAGAGAATTATATACCTTTGGAAAATCCATAAGGCTGTTATTAATGCTAACAATGCGCTGTACTCCTGCCTGCTTGGCTTTTTGTATAACGCGTAATTGTTCAATAGGGTCATCGTATATAAGCCCGATGTGGGCATGAGTATCAAAAAACTTCATGGCTTTACTTCCTAAGAATTGTACTACGATTGTTTTTTAACAACTGTTATCTATAGAATAACACAGGATTGAGTTACCGTCAAATTCTTTTTTCCCTTCGAATTGGCAGAAATATCGAAAGTGTGATATAATTATTATTAAACGGAAGGAGAACATTTTGACTTATTCAGCATTCGGGCTGCTGGCTGTTATTATTCATCTCATTGTTAATTATGATGTCTTTCATCGACGAGTAGGCAACTCTTTTCCGGCTGTAAAACATTATCGTGGATTTTTAATATCAGTAATTGCATTTCATATAACCGATGCACTCTGGGGCTTTTTTCACAGTCATCATCTTTCAACACTTCTTTTTATAGATACAACTGCTTATTTCTTCATAATGGGTCTTGCTGTTTTTTTCTGGACATTATTTGTAGTACATTATCTTGAAGAAAAAACTTTTTTCTGTTCTGCAATTAATTACATTGGAAGGCTCTTCTTTATGCTTCAGGCCGGAACTGTAGCCGCCAATATTTTTGCTCCAATTGTTTTTCATATTGATGAAGCCGGCGAATATCATCCGGATGTTGTTCGATACGCACTGTTTATTTTCCAGATTTTCATTTTGCTTAACGCCTCTATTTATTCTTTTGTAATTGCTGCAAAATCTGAAGGCTCTAAAAAACGAAGACATCTTACAGTTTCTTTCTTTGGCATTGCAATGATTTGTGCAATTACAGCTCAGCTTTTCTTCACTCTCCTTCCGCTTTATTCAATCGGATACTTAATAGGCTGCTGTGTTCTTCATACTTTTGTAGTCGAAGATGAACGCGCCGAAAATATCAGTGCACTTAAAGAATCTTTGGGTCGTGAAGCAATGCAGATTGAAGAGCTTGGTGCAACAAGAACACTTGCTTATACAGATCCGCTTACCGGTGTAAAAAGTAAACGTGCCTATATTGATATTCGCAAGCAGTATGAACAGAAAATTGCAGATAATACAATCAAGGAATTTGCAATTGCTGTTTTTGATGTAAACGGCCTTAAGGAAGTAAATGATAATTTTGGTCACGACGTAGGAGACCAGCATATTATTGGCGCCTGTAATCTTATTTGTAATATTTTAAAACATAGTCCTGTTTTCAGAATTGGTGGCGATGAGTTTGTTGCAATTCTGGAAGGTTCCGATTTTGAAGAACGACGTGCTTTGATTTCTGATTTTAACAGCCAGATTGAAGAAAACACCCGAACAAATAAAGTTGTTGTTTCTGTTGGACTTTCGGCTTATAAGCAGAATGCCGGCGCAACTTTTGCTTCTGTATTTAAGCAGGCAGATGAAAACATGTATAAACGAAAAGCTATTTTAAAAGAAATGAAATAGCTTTTGAGGAAATTATATGGCAATCTTTACTATCGTAATTTATACACTCTTTGGCGGCATGTGCATCTGGTTTGTAATTTCTGGCATAAAAAAAATCAACCAGATAAAACAAGACCAGCAGGAAGCCGCCGACGAAAAGGAAATGTAAACCTTATAACACTTTTGTGGTTTACATTTTCTCCCGCTCTTGCTATACTCCTCTTATGAAAAAATCAGCACTTAGAACTTCTTTTACAGCTTTGTTTGCTGCAATTATTTGCGTAGGCTGTCTCATAAAAATTCCTCTTGGAGTTATTCCTGTTGTTTTGCAGAACATGCTTTGCATTTTATGTGCTGTACTTCTTGGAGGTGTCTGGGCCGGTATTCCAACTGCATTATTCCTTCTTGCAGGACTAATTGGTCTTCCTGTTTATTCAGGTGGCAGCGGAGGAATTGCTGTTTGGCTTGGTCCAACAGGAGGTTTTTTACCGGGATATCTTCTTGGTGCAGTTGCAGCCGGTTTTATTGCAGGCCGCCCGTCTGTTGAAGAGAAAAAAATCTCTTTAAAAAATACAATCCGTATTTGTCTTGCGGTTATAGCCGGTATGGTTCTTTTATATATTCCAGGGGTCATCCGTTTTTCATATTGGGCAACCGCAGCCGGAAAAGTTCCTGTAGAAAAAACTGCATTGATGTACACTCTTACAGCATGTGTAATTCCCTATATTCCGGGTGATGTTTTAAAAACAGTTATAGCAGTTCTTGTTGCCTTAAAGCTCAGACCTGTTGTTGCACAGTATTTGTATGAAGATGAAAACACAGATAAAAATTGAAAACCTTACAAAAACCTTTAACACCGTAAACGGAAAGCTTACTGCCCTTAACAATGTTAGTCTTGAAATTTTTGAAGGCGAGAGCGTTGTTTTTGGCGGCGAAAATGGTTCAGGTAAAAGCGTACTCATGTCTATAATTGCAGGACTTGAAACTTGTGATTCTGGAACTGTAACTGTAAATTCTGGTACAAAACCTTCTGCGGGACTTGTTTTTCAGGAAGCAGAAACACAAATACTTGGAGAAACTCCTGCCGAAGACATTGCTTTTGGTCCAAAAAATCAGGGTTTGAAAAAAGAACAGATTGAACAGGCTGTAAAAAAAGCTTTGGAAGAAACAGGCCTTACACAAAAAGCAGATTTTCCTGCACGATTTTTGTCTGGCGGAGAAAAACGTCGTCTTGCCGTTGCCTGTATGCTGGCAATGAACCTCCCTATTATCATTCTGGACGAGCCTTATGCAAACCTTGATTACAACGGCGTAAAACAGGTAAATGCTCTTATTCGTAAACTAAAATCAGATGGAAAAACAGTTATAATTCTAACTCACGAAATTGAAAAATGCCTTGGACTTGCAGACAGGTTTATTGTGTTGTTTAAGGGAAACAAAGTTTTTGACGGAAAGCCCGCCGAAGGACTTAAACAGAATCTTGAACGGTGGAATATAAGAAATCCGCTTGTTGCGTATAAAAACGCTAAGGATTTAATCTGGGAATAGTGACTGCATGAAACAATATACTGCTTTTTCATACAAACAGGGAAACTCTTTTTTGCACCGCTGCCCCGCTTTATTAAAGATTCTTTTGATTCCTGTTATAAGCATTGCAGTTTTTAAACTTCCGGTGGCTACTGCTCTTTTGCTCATTATTGTTCAAACTGCGCTGGGTATTGCACTTCATTTTTCTTTACGCGAACTTTTCTGTGATCTAAAAGCCGTTATTTATTATGCCGTAATCCTGATTTTTGCAAAGCTTATTGGAGCTGCCTTTTCAAAACAAATTCCCCAGGATTTTTTACCAACCCTAATTCTTCTTGTAAAGCTTTTTTGTGTTTTACAGACAGCTTCTCTTGTTTTTAAGACCTCTACTTCTCTGCAGCTAAGGCAGGCCTTTGGAAATAATGCCTTTTCAGAAACGCTTGGTTTATTTATCTGCTTTATTCCGCAGGTTTCAAAAAACTGGGAACAGATAAAAAGTGCCTGGTATGCCCGTGGTGGTAAAAAATCAATCCGTATGCTTTGTGTACTGTTACCGGTTTTGTTTTCTGTTGGAATGAAGCAGGCCTGGAATTCTGCCCGTGCATTGACAATCAGAAAAAAATAGTTTTCTTGTAAAAAACCGTTTATATGCTATAATTTTAAAGATATCTTTTAAGGAGGTTTTTTAAATGAAAAAGAAGTTTAGATTACCTGGAAGACACGAATTCATTGAAAAAACATTAAATAATCTTACCTCCAAAAAAAAGGCTCATATTGTCTTTTATTTTTTACTTCTTGTTCTTTTTGAGGTTGCTAATTATTTTCTTAAATCAACAGTTACTTCTACAGATGTGTTTATGCTTGGAAACACACCTATTCCTATAGCCACAATGCCTGGTGTTTTTTCTTCTCTTGCAAATATTTGTCTTATTCTTCTTGTTGTTCTTTTTGACACACTCGGATTTGTTACTTCAAGCCTTATTATTTCTTTTCAAATAATAAAAGTTTCTTATCTTATTTTTCATTCTTCTCAAGGTGTAAGTTTTGCGGGGATTTTTACCGGTCTGTTTACTCTTCTTGCAATTATCATAATGTTTTTAAATAACAGACAAATAGAAAAAATTCAAAAAAAGCTTCGCGAGCAGGCAGTTACAGACAGCCTTACAGGACTTCCTAACAGACTTGCCTGTAATGAACTTATAAAAACTCTTGTAAAAAAAGGCGAAAAATTTGCTCTTGCAATGATTGACCTTAACAATTTTAAGAGTATTAACGACACCCTTGGCCATAACGCCGGAAACGAAGTTTTAAAAGAAATTGCAACCCGCTGGAAGTACGGTGCAGATTCAGGACTTTCTGGAACACATGATTTTATTACACGCCAGGGAGGAGACGAATTTACTCTTATCATCCGGGATTTTAAAACAGATGATGATATTTATAAGGCAATAAAATATTACGAATCAATTCTTGAAAAAAGGATTCTTCTTAAAGACCTTGACTTTTTTGCATCTGCAAGCTTTGGATATGCTGAATATCCGGCCGATTCAGATAATACAGACACACTTTTTGCTTATGCCGATATGGCAATGTATGAAATTAAACGCGCAGGAAGTAGTGCACACATTCTTCGCTTTACTCCAAATTTAATTGAAAACAGCGAACACAATGTTGAAATTGAACACAAAATACGAGTTGCGCTTGAAGAAGACACAATCTATTATGATTTGCAGCCTCAGTTTGACATTAATCATAAGCTTCGCGGATTTGAAACTCTTGCCCGCATGAAGGATTCAGAGGGAAATGTAATTCCCCCCGGAGAATTTATTCCAATTGCAGAAACAGCTGGCCTTATTGATAGAATAGACAGCCATGTATTTAAAAAATCTACACAGTTTTTTGGTGAACTTGTTAAGAAAACAGGCCTTGAAGCTATTTTAAGTGTAAACGTTTCTGTCAGACATTTAATAAAAGATGATTATGTTGCCGAAGTTCGCGATGTCCTGAAAAAGTCAGGGCTTTCTCCTAAACAACTTGAAATTGAAATTACAGAATCTATTATGATAGATTCCGAAGGGCCGGCAACTGCAAATATAAATGAACTTAAAAAAATGGGTATACGAATTGCCATTGATGATTTTGGAACCGGCTATTCTTCTTTAAGCTACCTGAATCGTGTTCCTGCCGACCTTCTTAAGATTGATAAATCCTTTATTGATAAAATGAATTCAAGCGATTCCTCAAAACAGTATGTTGCTTCAATTATTTCAATCGGGCACATTATGAACTTTGATGTAATTTCTGAAGGGGTAGAAGGCGACGACCAGCTTGAAACCCTGCGATCAATCGGCTGCGATTTAATTCAGGGCTTTATCTGGGGTCATCCAATGTCTCCACAAGAAGCAGAAAAGCTTGTTCACCAGATGATGATTGTTTAGCGGTTTGCAATTCTTACAATTCTTCTTGCTCGTTTTTCGGTAACTCTTCCGCCGCTTATGCTTATAAGACTTTCCAATGGATTTTCTTCAATTCCCGATATGCTTATTTTTACTGCAGGGTCATCTTTTGATTTACTCTGACTGCTTAAAATTATAAAGAGTCTGTACAGTTTTAAAAGACATCTTATATAGACGCTTCCTTTTGACATTGAAATAAGGTTGTCTGTAACGGTGAACTCGCCTTTTTTGTGACAAGGATGCTTTATGAAAACACCTTCCTGTTCCTGGGCGTCGGTTCCAACAAGCTCGTGAATATCTTCGCCCTGAATTTTTACAGAAGCCTTAAGTCTGATATCTTTTACGCTGGCACCAACACAAAGGTTGTAATCGCCTTTTACTGTTGCAAAGCATTTCTTCTTTGTTGAATATACTGTGAATGCTTTTTCATCAAGAGTAAGCGTGATTGTTTTTGATTCTCCTGCTTTGAGGAAAACCTTCTGGAATGCCATGAGCTCCATTGAAGAACGGCTGATTTTAAGATCATCAATCGGATTATTTACATAAACCTGAACAACCTCGCTTCCGTCAACCGGCCCGATGTTTTTTACAGTGAGAGTGATTGTTGTGGTCCCTGAGCCTGTCGAAGGGCGAACCTTCAAATCCGCGTATTCAAATCTTGTATAGCTCAACCCAAAACCAAATTCATACTGAACCGGAATGCTTTTGGTTTCGTACCATCTGTAACCAACAAGAGGACCTTCTGTATAATTAACATCAAGATCATTTGCAGGGTTTCCAACTTCAACTTTAAGTGGCCACGTTTCTGCAAGCCTTCCACCCGGATTTTTTGTTCCGGAAATAAGGGCTGCACAAGCTTCTCCGCATGCCTGTCCGCATAAATACATGTGAAGTATAGCATGAGCCTCAGGCGCAAAAGAAAGGTCTATTGCAGATCCGCTGAAAGTAATAAGAGCAATGTTTTTTGTTATTTTTATAATTTCGTTGTATAAGTCTATATGACTTTGTGGAAGCTTAAGGTCTTCGCGGTCAAAGCCTTCGCCTTCGTAAGATTCTTCCAGTCCGCAAAAATAAAGCACCGGTACACGTGGATTTTTTTCGATAATATCGCGGATTACTTCTACAGCCTGTGCTTTTCGTTTTTTATTCAGCTTCTGTTTCTTATTTTCCTTGCAAAAATCAGAATAATAGCCAGGAATATAAACAACATCGTAGTAGTTCTTTAAAGAACTAACCGCGTTTGGACAAGGAGCTGTTGCAATATGACTCGATCCTCCTCCCTGAAATCTCATTTTTTCTGCAAATTCACCAACAACAATTATTTTTTGCTTTTGTTCAAGCGGTAAAAATCCGTCGTTTTTAAGAAGCACCGCACTTTCACAGGCAAGTTCATAGGCAATTTCATGCTGCTTTTTATAATCTACAGGTTCTGCTTTTGCACCACCCGCAAATTCATCCTTGTGTTCTTCATATTGGAACGCAAGATTAATAATTCGTTTGCAGGCTTTATCAAGGTCTGCTTGGGTAAGTTCGCCTTTTTCATAAGCTGTCATTAACTGTTTTTCAAAATATCCGTTTGAGTCCGGCATTGCAAGATCAAGGCCTGCTTTTAAGCTGTTTACTGCATCTATGTTTGCACCCCAGTCAGACATTACAAAACCTTTGAAGCCCCAGTCATCTCGAAGGATTTCTGTAAGAAGTTTTTTGTTTGCACTTGCGAAGGTACCGTTTATTTTGTTGTACGAACACATTATGGAATGCGGCTGTGATTTTTTTACAGTATGCTCAAACCCTGCAAGATATATTTCGCGCATTGTACGTTCATCTGCATTACTAGAAGAACTCTGGCGGAATTTTTCCTGATTGTTCAGGGCAAAATGTTTTAGACAGGCACCAACATTTTTATTCTGCATGCCTTGTACAAAACCAGAAGCAAGCTCGCCGCTAAGAAGAGGGTCTTCAGAAAAATACTCAAAGTTACGTCCGCACAAAGGGGAGCGTTTTATATTCATTCCGCAGCCAAGAACAATCTGAACATTTTCGGCTTTAGCTTCGGTAGCAATTGCAGAAGCCATTTTGCGGGTTGCATCAATATCCCAGGTAGAAGCAATTGCGCACGCAGTAGGAAAACAGGTTGCAATGTTACTGTCATTAATATCGATTGTATCGCTTGTCTGACGTCTTAATCCGTGAGGACCATCGCTGACCGAAATTACAGGTACTTTCCCACCTGCATCAAAAGTATTCCAGTTTCCAACACCATTCAAAAGTCTGATTTTTTCATCAACCGAAAGTGTTCCCAAAATTTCATCTGCATTTTTCATATTTAAAGTATAAACTATAATTTGAAATAATCAAATTTCTGTGTTAATCTATTTTAAACACAATATAAGGAGACTCGCTATGAACGACATTAAAGATGTTTGCGATTTTATCAAAAAATGTGGAGTTTACTACCTTGCAACAGTAGAAAACGATCAGCCAAGAAACCGTCCGTTTGGAACAATCAACCTTTTCGAAGGAAAGCTCTACATCCAGACCGGTAAGGTAAAGGAAGTTTCAAAACAAATCCAGAAAAACCCAAAGGTAGAAATCTGCTGTTGTGCCGGTCCAGAATGGCTCCGTTTAGCCGGCGAACTAGTGCGCGACGACCGCCTGGAAGCCAAAGAAGACATGCTCAACAACTACCCAGACTTGAAGAACATGTACTCTGCAACAGATGACAACACCGAAGTTTTGTACTTCAAAAACGCCACAGCAACTCTTTCAAGCTTTGGCGGCGCTCCTCAAGTGGTGAAGTTTTAGTTATTTCTTTTGGGCGGTTTCCAGATGTCCTCGCGTACCAACTCTTGTTGCGTATGCAAGGACAGGGTTTGCGGTACCGTTGCCGTATACAGTAGAAGTATTTTCTTTATCGATTCCGCTTTTATTAGTATAAGCAACATCTGTTCCCGACATTACTTTTGCTTTTCCTGTACTTGCGTCTTTCCATAGACCGATATTTATGTAGCAATATGCATAATTATCTGCTATACGGCTAGAAGTTGGAAGAACTGTTGTTTCCCACAAGCCTGTCACTGCTTCTGTTTCATCTGTTCCAGAAGAAATTGTTACAGCCTCTCTAGTAGCTTTTGTTGAGTCTGAAGAAATAACACCAGGAAGATAAGCCATCTTAGGTTTTTGGATAGAACTCATATAATAACCGATATAAGGAATTATATAGTTTCCATCATCACTTACAGCTGTATCAAGTCTTATATTTGTACCCGTAAATGCATAAGAATCTACAGTTACAACCTGAGGTGTTGCATCATCATAGCTTGAAAGGTATGCATAAATTAAATTTGCATCTACAGTATCATAAGCTGCTATATGGATTCCTCCAACCTTATCAACTACAATCTGACAATTTTCTCCAGCTTTTGAAGCAAGTTCTATAGGTTTTCTCCAATTACCATCAGCTGGTGTTGCAGAAGGACTTGCTGCCATATCATTATCAGTATAAGGATTTTTCTTATAACTGTAATACCATTTTTCGTTTAAAGAATCGTACCAGGTGGCAACTACTATATCATTTGCTGTAGAATCTCCTTTTACAACATCTATTGAAACATAATTGCTGTATTTTGCTGTTGTACTAGATGAGGCTATTATACTAAATGCTTCTGGTTTTCTGTTTGAATCAAAAGATTTATGGTTTCCGTCCCCTGTATCACCAAAATTATTACCAGTAAGAGTTCCGTTTGCATTTGGAACTTTGTATTGATTCTGGTCTACAAAACCTCCAAAAGTCATACCATAACTGTCTATATTTCTATTTCTATCTGCTATATTTCCATACCTGAATCTAATTTGTCCATTCAAATCATCATAGTAGGCAAGTAATATATATGTGTTATCACCATGAACAGCTGTTGCAATAGAAGGAGAAGCTAACCTGTCTTCAAGGAATACCCATGAATTGAATGTTACAGAGTTATAAGTTCCTCCTGGAGCTCCAATAGTTTCAAACCTTGATGCATTTTTTCCCTGATAGTTACCATTAGTATTTAATTCAGAAGTTCCCCAGGCACTTGTCATATATTCCATTCGTCCTGCAGAACCAGAGTTAGGGTTTGTATCAAGACCAACTGTAATACCATGAGTAACACCATTTTCATCTACCGTAAATCCACAGGTAGAGAAGCGGGCGTAGTTACCAACCCATGTTGTATAAGAAGTATTCTGTCCGTTTGCCATACAGTAGTTAGCAGGACCTGAGTTGAATCCAAAGTTGAGCATACCGTTCTTAGGATTAATCTTCATGATTGGTTCTGTAATATAACCGGATGTCTGGGAAATACCGGCATCCTTAAACTGCCAGATATCAAGTACAACATCATCAGTAAGGAGGTTGTTGTTATCTCCGTTTGGCTGGCGGTTGTAGTAGTTGTCGTAAACAGATTTTACACCGGTTGGATTTTCCGTAAGATTTACTGTACCTGTATATGAACCCTTTGCCTCGTTGTTGTTAGAGTTATTCAAAGAGTCTATAGTTCCAACAGTTACAACAAGGTTTCCGGATTTTGCAGTTGCAGGAATTGCATAGCCTCCAACTCCTTCTCCGCCGGCATTTGCGTTATAAGATGCAGTTACAGTACCTCCGCCGGTTTTTTCAAACTTAAGGGTTCCGCCGCTTACATTAAAGCCTTCGATGTTCAAGATTTCGCTTGCAGAAACCGAATAGTTTCCTTTTGCGCTTCTTGCATAAACACTTGGGTTGTTCTTTTTAAGATCAGAAAGTGTTGTTTTTATCCTTGTGATATAAGGAACAATATCAATCTTATAACAACCTGTTGGAGCTGCCGTAGTTGTAGAAGTATTTCCCGGTGTAGAAGATTTTGCATTTGAATATCCTACTTCATTACCGTTCAAGGCTGGTGAACCCTTATCCATTGCTGTAAACTTAACAGAAGCATTTGCCAAAGCCTTTGTACTTATCATCTCTGTATTAAAGTGAAATCTGAATGTAATGATATTCTTTCCGTCTTCATCATATTCATCACTTATAAGCTCGAATACCCAAGGCTTTGCTGCGTCTCCTGTAAGACTTGCATTGGCTTTTACTTCATCGCCTTTCTTGTAATAAAGATTTGCAGATGTCCATCCGTCTGTGTCTGTAGCACTGGCATCGCGCTGGGCAATTACAAATTCATTTCCGCTGTTATAGCCAGGAATTGCAACCTTTATCTTATCTACAATTACGTTATCAGAAGCAAGGCCGTCAAAGGTTATCATTCCCGAAACCTTTGGATCACGATCAAGCGTACCACTTCCGTTTGATGTAAAGCTTACAGGAAGTTCGCTTTCAAGTTCTATGTGGCCGTTCTTTGGATTATTCTGGTAAACAGAGTTTTCATCCTTGCCCTTCCAGAAGAATGGATATACCACAGCTTCAGGATATACGCTGTCAGCAATGATAATGTTTACAGGAAGAATAACTTCTGCCTTTGCACTGCCTGTAGATTCATCGCCCAAAGTTGAACCGTCTGTCTTATCCCAGATTGTGAACTTGAGATTCTGTTGTCCTTCCTTAATCTGTTTTTCGAGGAAGTCTTTAAGGTAAATATCTATTTTAAGATCATCTGTACGAACAGAACCGTCATAAGAGTGTCCAACTCCAGAGTAAGCTGTTGGTGTAGTAGATTTAGTTTCTCCTGATTTATTTATATAAGTATACTGCCAGCCCAAAGCCGTGTTACCGCCAACAATCATAGGCTTAACTTTTACAGCACCCTTAACGTTTATAGAAACTGGAATCTCATAAGAAGTTATAAGTTCACCACTTTCATTCTGTCCGTTATATTCCTTACCGTCTCTTACATTTGTAATTCCTGTATATACTGTAGCGTAAGATTGAATAAGTTCATTATCATCAACCTGGCCGTTTAAGTTTGTATCTGTACCAAAGATTACACCGGCAATACGAGGTGCATTGTTAGAAACCTTTTGTGCTATTGACTTTTCTGTGTAGTTACCGGCTGCATCGAATGCAACAAAACCCATTGTTACATTACCATCGAGCATGTTTGAAGAATCAAGAGAAGCGTTCCAGTTATATTCACCACCGGCAAACTGAACACCTTCAATCATACAGTCGCCGTCGCCGTTGGTAATTACATCATTATTTGTATAAACAACAGTAGAACCACTTTCCTGAGAAAGGTTATCGATTATCTGTGCATATGCAAAATAAACAGGTTTTGCTGTATTAAAGTCTGTAAGTGTACCATCAAGAGTAATCTTTGTTCCTGTAATTCTAGATATGCGGTATATAACGTTATCAACCATACAGATTCCACCTTTGCGTACAGTTTTATCTGTAATAAGCGATGTTTCTGTAATGGTAAGTTCGTTTGTGTTTTCCAGAGTTCCTGTGGTTTTTCTCCAGTACAAGCCGTTTTTCTTTTCTACATTTGTAATGCAGGTTTCTGTTCCGGTATTACTGATGTCTGCTATCTTTATAAAGTTAGCATCACCCTCTGAACCTGAATCAAGCATTGGATCAAGAATATAAAGTCCCTTTGCTCCACTTACAGTTCTTACGCGTGTAAAGAACATTGCAATTCGTTTAAAACCACTCTGGTTATTCTGTCCTTCACTTGCTTCTGCAAAGGAACCCTGAACTGTATAAGCTCCGTTAGACTGATAGATTTTTCCGTTTTCAACAAGGTCTTTTCCGTTTCCTTTGCTCATTGTAAAATCAGGAGCTTTGTTGTCGTAATAGATAGTGAATTTTAATTCATTTCCTGTTTGAGACTCTGAACCATCTGTTGCAGAAATTTCGTAATCAATCTTTCCAAAACTGTCTGCAGTTGTATTTCCTACAGGAATTCTGAGTGTATAGTTTTTGAATTTTGAAACGCTGGAAGGTATTGTGTTTGGACTAGCGCGGTTTGTACCGTCTGTTTTTACAACCTCACTGTCACCAGAACCTTCTGTCCATACAATATTTGTTTCATCAAGAGTAATCTGGCGTATACCACTGTCGTCTTCTATGGAACCAACAAGATACCACTGTCCCTTAAGATAAACTCCGTTTTCAAAGTTTCTGCTTGCAGATTCAACTGTCATAGTACTGTCTGTATACTGAACGAATCTTAAAGGATCTGTTCCTCCAAAGATTGGAGCTTCCGGATCTATTTCGCAGGTACAAAGCTCTGAAACAGATACCTTTCCTGTAGAACTTATTGCATAAGCCCTGATTGCAATCTTGCGGTTAGAGCCGCCTACCTTTGAATTAAATTCTTTGTTTTCATTTATCCTTAAGAACCAGTTGAGTTTTGAAGATCCTTGTGACCTTATTCCTTTTCCAATTTTATCTGCAAAGCTCTGTGTGTTTCCTGCAACTGTTGCTGTAGGGTCATCAACAATTGAATAAGAAGTTACACCTTTTGCTGTCATGAGAGTCTGTAATTCAGTTGCCCAGTCAGGATTAAAGCCGGCAGCTGAATCATAGGAAGGGTCAATCTGAATGTATACTTCGCTTACACTTGCGGCAACATCCTGAATATCTGTTGTACCAGTAATTCTTATAGAACCACCAACACTTGTGTTTGAAGAAGGATATGTAATTTCTACTGCCGGACGGTCACCATTTGGAATTACATCAAGGAAGAAGCCGTCTCCACCCTGCTCTATTTTATTTATTCCGGAATTTCCAAGCTCATCTGTTGCACGAATCCAGATATAAACCTTTTTAGTTTCATCATAATTTGCCTGTGCAGCTGCATCAACTCCGTAAAGTGTAAACAATGCTTTTTTGAGTAATTCGGCATGATAACTGTATGGATCTGTAAATGTTGGATTATTTTGTGGAGTTTTGTCATCAAATACAATCTGCCAGCCAAGAGCACTTGTATGTGTTGGAGCATTTTCATCTGTTATTTCAATCCATTCATCAAAATCATCCGGTATATTTCCAGTTAAAAGTGCATACTCAACTTTTGCAACTTTATTTGTATCGCTTGTTGTTCCTCTTAATGTTACAGAAGAAGAACCATAAACCTGTGAACCGCTTGTATAATTAGAGAAACTGATTTCTGGAACAGTATTATCTACCGTTACATCAAAGAATTCAGAATTACCAGTTTGTCCTGAGCTTGCTGTTGCATTATCGATAATATTTATTTCAAGTTTATTAAGTCCGGATTCAAGTGTACTTATATCAAAGCAGGAAATATATTCTTTATATTTATCTGCATCTACTGCCTGAGGAATTTCCTTTGTAAGTTTTAGGGTTGATGACGGAAGTGTTGGCGTAATTGAATAAACACCGTTTGCATCAAAACCTTTATATTTAATATAAAGATACTTTTTACTTCCACCAAATCTGTCTGTTCTCATAAGAATCTTGGCGTCATTCCAATCTGAATCAGAAATAGCCGAAGTTACCTGAGATTCTGTATAAAGTGTATCACTTGCAAAATAGAGAACGCTTGGCAATGTAGGAGTTTGTGTATCTACCTTTACATAAATCAAATCATCTGCTGTGTTGCCATTACCGGTATAACCAAATTTTTCTGAATTAACATCTATAATTTTTGGACCATAACTTCCGGCTGTTGTACTTGCAATATTAGAGGTAAAGGTTTTTCCTTCTTCTCCCTTTTCTTTAACCTGAATGTATATTCTTATTGAATTATCTGCAAAATTAGGAGATGTCCAGATTCCGTTTTTATAACAGTTAACAGCGTTATTCCATTCGGTTGTTGTTGGCGTTGTATTATCTGTTGCAGCTTTTGCAATTATCTTTACATATTCTACGGCACCGTCATCATCAGTAATAGTTCCGGAAAAATTACTTGAGTTAAGCCATACCGGATGTGTGCTGTCCATTTTTTGTGCTACAGAATTTTCATCTGTATAAGTTAATTGAAGTGTAGAAAGATTTATTACAGGTCTGTCTGTATCCTGATTAATGACAACAGGTTTAGCAGCTGAATAGCCTATGTTTCCGGCCTTATCTTTTACAGCAACTGTAAAGCATACTTTTGTGTTATCAGCAATGGTATTTGTGCCGTCAAGCTTTGCAGTATTAATACCTGTAATTTTCCAGTTAGTTTTTCCGCTGGCTGATGCCGAAACCTTATACCAGCCGTCATTTCCTGTTTCTGGAATTTCAGTATTAGCAGCAGGAACAGAAGGTTCTGTTTCTGTATAAACTTTATAATAAAGACCAACAACAGAATCAATTCCGTTTTCGTCATCTGAAGTTCCGGCAATAGAAATTGTTCCGTTTATTTCGCAATCGTTTGTGTCTGCATCTGCATCAGAAGGAGATTCTGCATTTATTGTAACTGTTGGAGCTGTTTTATCTATTGTGACTGTCGCAATTACAGAAGGTGTTTCGTTACCTGTTCCCGACGCATCTTTTGCTGTTGCAGAAATAGAAACTGTTTTGCTTTCTGATGGAAGAAGAGCTGTTATATCTTTTTTCCAGATTACAAGAGTTGGATCGCTTCCTGCCGCAGTTTTTAATTCTGCAAGTTCAGCTGTAGTTATATTTAATCCTTCTACAAATTCAGAAAGGGCTTCATCGCTTGCATCATTAATAACCAGTAAATCGGCTTTTAAGGTTGTATCTTCTCCGTCGCGACTAAGAATTAAACTGTCTATTCCGGCAGCAGCTGCACCACTTTCGCATTTATCTGAAACGGTTCCCCATAACAAAGGCATATCACTACCATTTGTAAAAATAATACCGCTGGCGGTTTTGTTTGTAATATCTGAAGGCGCAGTAATATCAATGTTAATTGAGTAATTTATAAATTTTTGTGTCTGTCCATTAAAGAATACATCTGTTGAAATAATTTCTGTATTACCAACATTGTCTTCGGCAACTAAAATAAGATAATTATTTCCTTCTTCAAGTCCGGTGATATTATCTTTAAAAGTCGATTCAACTTCTTTGTAAAACTTATAATAACCTTTTGAATTAGCTTCCGTTGTAAACTGTGTACTATTAGGGAAGATAGCAGCAGAATCCGGGTTGCCCTCTTTTTTTATTACATTATAAAATACTCGTTTTGTTTCCGGCTTTACAAGAGGAGTAATAACTTTCTTTTTAGAAATAACAGTTTGTTTTAAATTGTAAATATAATCCTTTACCCTTGCTTCATAAGTATTATCATCTTCGTTTTGTTCTTGTTCTGGAATAAGATGTTCTTGTGTATCTATCATGTAGTAGATTTTCGCTAAACCACTACCGTTATCTTTTATATCACCGCGAAGCTCAAGTGTTTTTGTATTTCCAAAAGTTCCGTTGCCGTATTTTCCGCCAACATCTGTATCCTTATTGTCATCCCAACCGGCATCACCTGGATTTATATCATTATTATCTGTCGAACCAAGTCTCATTTCCAGATTCTTTGAAGTAGAATCAATTTCGTCAACCGAATAAGGAGCACTCGTATCAGGAACAATCGTGATTGAAGATGTAATTTGATTTCCTGCAAGGTCTGTTGCAACAATCTGGGCTTCGACCTCTGATGTTAAAGAAGACAGATCAAGATTTGTAAAATTAAAACGGCTTTTATTATTAATTGTTACCGGCAGAATTCCAGGAATATTCAGAGTTACACTTTCTATTCCTGTGTCATCTGTAGCAATACCGCTTATTTCAAATCTTGCATCGGCTGTATTTCCCACATAATATTTATCTTCTGTTTCGTTATAGTAATCTTTTTTAGTCTCACCAACTGTTTTAAGATTTACGTTAGAAATGCTTTGAACAACAGAATCGTAATTTAAGTTTATTATCGTTGTTGTAGAAATAACATCTCCATTCTTTTTCATCTTATAAGAAATGGTTTCTGGAAATCCAAGTCCGGAAAGTTTTGTATAATTAAACTCTTCTTCTGCCTGCCATTTGTTTTCTCCATTTACATTTGTCTGACTAGTTACTGTTATTGGAGTTGTTTCATTATCTCTATAAATGTAGTATGGAGATTCTCCGCCGTTCCAGTTTAATATAATTTTAAATACAGCATGATTTCCTGTCCATGATTCCTGGTTTTGTGAAATATAATCTGGCTCGCCGTGGCCACCAAGTTCAATTTTATCTCCACTTGCTACAAGCTTAAATGAATAATTATCATCACACAATATTTCGTTTCCAGAAACATCTTTTCCTTCAACAAGAACTCTGTAATAATGACCGGTATTTAAACCTGTATAATTTGTTTTACCAATCTGTTTAGAAGTTTTAAATTTATATGATGTTCCAGATTTTGTAATTTTTACATCTGGATAAGAACCAGCTTCTGTGTGTCCAGTATTTGTAAGATATATTTTTTGAGGATTGTCCTCGTCGTATACTCCAAATTTATCACATTCAACAAGAGCTACGGCAACTGTTAAAACATTAATAGGTTTTTTATCAAGACCCGGAGTTACTTCTACTTCCAGATAACTGTTTCCTGCTGTAAGTTGAAAGTCCGGATCATCAAGAGTAATACCTGCTGCAGGGTTAAATGCATTCCGCGAGTTTACAATAAATGTTGGATTGTTTTTTGGGTTTACAGAAAATTTTCCTGTTGTTACTGTGTTTTCAAGTCCCTGAATAATTTCATCATCATCAGTTGTAAGAGTTCCGTTTTGAATATGATATAAGTTTGTAATTTTTCCGGCTTTTTCAAGAGCGTTGGCAAGGCCTTCGTCTGTATAATAATAATCGGCGCAGTTACCTTTGTCGTCATCTTCCCTTGCATCCGAAGCATCTAAAGGAATTCTTTCGGCATCATCATAAACCTTAATTTTAAAATAGCGGTTTGCTGTACCTTTAGAATCTTTATCTTCTGTATCGTTTTCTCTATAAATTGCTTCGTATTTTTCTTCACCCTCTTCTGTAACATCCTGTTCAACAGTAAGAGGAACATTTTTAAGCCCTACTGTTGTTAATGGTTCTCCCAGACAATCCGGTTCTTTATAAACAGAAAGTTCAATAAGACCTACATTGTTGTCGTCTGTAGCCTTTCCTTCAAGAGTAATTTTTTTACCATAAGAATCAAAATCGTTAGAAGTTATTGTTGTTCCAGGTCGTGAAAGAATAAGAATTGGCGGTGTGTTATCTACAGAGAAAGTCGTACTCTGCGAAGTCTCATGCTTACCGTTATCTTTTGCATATACGGTTGCCTGATACGTTCCATCTATAATGTTGTTTGCCTGATAGTCTACAAGTACTTTCCAGGTTCCTTTTTCTCTTTTATCTTTGTCGGTTTCAAAAGTTCCCCCTAATCTTATTGGGGTTCCTTTTCCGTCTGTGCGCTTTAATTCGGCTTCTACAGAAGTTATAGAGCCGTCGTCGGTCCAGGTTCCTGTAATTGCAAAAACATCCCTGATTACAGCATCAACTTTAGGGCTTTCTATAGAAATGCTAGGCGGCTGAGTATCTACAGCTCCACCAAGACCTATTTCGCATGAAATTATCGAGACTAAAAATAAAAAACTAAAAAAACATGCCTTCGCAATTCTTTTCTTAAGCATAATTAAACCTCGCTACACACACTCTCTGGCACTTTTTTAAAAATTCTTTTTACCTTTTATTTTCGGCAAAAAAAGGTCAATCCTTGAGAAAATGAACGTTTTAGAGAATAGTTACATTAAAAAAATAGACTTTATTGTGACGTTTTTTGTAATATAGTCTATTTTACCGCATTTCGTACGTTTTTTGCAAATTCTGCAAGACCTGCAGGGTTTCTCTGGTATACAGCAAGGTACAAATCTGGAAGAGCGCCGCCCGGACAAGATGCAGCCCAATAGCGGACATCATCTGCCTGCTTGTCGTAAGCCTGTGCATGTGAATGAACCGGAGCAAGCATTGTAAGATTCGAAAGCTCTGTCTGTGCGTCTTCTGTAAAGAATTCAGCCAGATATCGTTTGCTGTTTGAGTTCTTTGATAAGAGCATACACGAAATTGCCGGTGCTATAATTCCATATTCAGTTGTAGAAGAAACAGGCGGCATTACAAACGATTCAAACTTTCTGATTGTTTCATAAGAAATGTTTCTGTGATCTTTAAGAAAAGTAAGGAAAACTCCAACCTGATCATCATGTGCAAAATAAACTAAATCACTCTGCTGGCCATTAAACCAGGAAGGGTGTGTAATTCCTTCTGCAGGCCACGATTTAAGCATATCAAGAATAGATCTTAAAGTAAAATCTGCAGAACAAAGTTTTTTATCAAGCAAAACATCAAAGCTTGTTCCGTCTTTAAGTTCTTGAATAAGATTGTTGTATGCAGTAACTCCACCGTTTGCTTCTACAAGACAGCCGATCAACGCAGCAAGAACTCTGTCATCGGCACCGGCACAGAAAAACGGACTGAACACATGGCTTTTTGCCTGATTCAAATAACTTAAAAATCCAGAAAAACTTGCAGGAACATTTCCTGTTGTTTCATCAATAACAGCATTGCTGTAAGCAAGCTCACAATGATCCAAAAGAATTGGCACACATTTTTTATTTCTAATGCTCGATGGCATTGTTTCAAGAATCTTAGAAGATATTTCTTCTGCAGAAGCTTCAAGCATATCTGTAATTTCGCCGCGCCAGGTAAAAAGCATATCATACTTACCCTTTATGGTAGCAAGGTCAACTTTACCTTCAGATAAGATATCGCACTTCAAAGTTATTTTTTCTTCAACAGGAATTCTATCTTTTAAAATTTCAACATATTCTTCCGAAAGACCATAAAAAGCAATCCGAACAGTTTTTTCGTTCATCTTCTGTTTTACGCTCGAAACAGTTGCCATAACTCCGGCAGCAACACCACAAAGGCCACATATAATTGTCACAATCAAAAGGATTTTTTTATTCTTTGCCATAAATTGATTATCGGAAGATTTTATAGTTTTTTCAAGATTTTACATCCGTTCAAAACCATGTTATAATTATCTTTTATAAGTTAATAAAAAAAGGAGAAATTTTATGGAAAACGAAATCAAACCAAGAAACTCCTTCACAGGTTCACTCGGTTTTGTACTCGCAGCAGCAGGTAGCGCAGTTGGATTAGGAAACATCTGGCGCTTCCCTTATCTTGCAGCAAAAGATGGCGGCGGATTATTCCTCGTAGTTTATCTCGTGCTCGCAATCACCTTTGGTTTTACACTTCTGATTACAGAAATCGCAATTGGTCGTAAAACCCAGGAAAGCCCTCTTACAGCTTACAAAAAAATCCACCCTAAGTGGGGCTTCATTGGAATCTTCTCGTTTGTAGTTCCATTCATCATTTATCCTTACTACTGTGTAATCGGCGGATGGGTAATCAAATACATGGCTACATACCTTGCATTCCAGGGACAGGCAGCCGTTCAGGACGGATTCTTTACAGGATTCATTACAGCACAGTGGCAGCCAATCTTCTTTACAATAATTTTTGCCCTTCTCTGCTTTGTAATCGTATACAAGGGAGTTGAACAGGGAATCGAAAAGTATTCAAAGGTTCTCATGCCAATCCTTGCAATAATCGTAGTATTTATTGCAATTTATTCTTTGTTCATTAAGTACACAGATCCTGCAACAGGAGTTACAAGAACTGGTCTTCAGGGAGCCGCAATTTACTTTGTACCAGACTTCCACGGACTTACACTTAAAAAGTTCCTTACAGTTTGTCTTGATGCAATGGGCCAGCTCTTCTACTCACTTTCTATTGCCATGGGTATTATGGTTGCTTACGGTTCTTACATGAAGAAAGATGTAAACCTTGGAAAGTCAGTAAACCAGATCGAGATTTTCGATACAGGTATTGCTATGCTCGCAGGTCTTATGATTATTCCTGCCGTATTTGCATTCTCTGGCCGCGAAGGAATGTCTGCAGGTCCAGGACTTGTATTCGTTGCTCTTCCAAAGGTATTCGATTCACTCGGAAAGTTCGGCGAATTCCTTGGCTTGATTTTCTTTGTAATGCTTTTGTTCGCAGCTCTTACTTCTGCAGTTTCTATTCTTGAAGCAATTACATCTAGTATGATGGACAAGTTCAAGTGGAGCCGCAAAAAGTCTACACTCGTTATGGCAGGAGCATCTGCAGTTGTTTCTTTGATCGTATGTCTTGGCTACAATATCTTCTACTTTGACCTTAAGCTTCCTAACGGATCAGTTGGTCAGATTCTCGATATCCTTGACTATGCAAGTAACAACATCCTCATGCCTCTCGTTGGTATTCTTACTTGTATCCTTATTGGTTGGGTTGTTAAGCCACAGACAACTATTGATGAAATCACTCTCAATGGCGAAAAGTTTGGCCGCAAGACTCTCTACGTAATAATGATCAAGTTTGTAGCACCAATTTTGTTGTTCGTAATTCTTCTTACAGGATTAGGAATTATTTAAAAGATTGTCGGGTCAAGCCCGACAATGACATATACGGGGTCCCTGAGCTTGTCGAAGGGGCCCCTTTTGTTTATCTATTCATCAACCCAGAACAAATCATTCAAGGTAACTCCCAGCTCCTTACAAATTGCAATACAAAGGTTTATAGACGGATTATAGTCTCCTTTTTCAATTGCATTGATTGTCTGGCGGCTCACACCTACAGCCTTGGCAAGATCATCCTGCGAAAGGTCTTTAAGTGCTCTGGCAGATTTAAGCTTTAAGTTTTTCATAACAAGCCTCCTCTGCCTTATTCTTCAATTTCCTTTGTATCTGCTTTGTTGTTTATAATCTGCTTAATGATTATGCTGGCCATGGCAATTGTAATAAATATACCAACTGCAAGAACCATAATCTTTTCGCTTTTGTTTTTTGATGTAAAGAACTGCAGATAGTATGTTGCAGCCAGCAAAAGCATTATCAAGCACCATGACTTCTTAAAAGGCTTTCCTGTTGGAAAATAAGCATCTGTAAAGATTGAATACTCAAGATAAACAAGCAAACAAACAAGCATTTCAATTACTTTTAAGGTTCCAGGACTAAACGGCATTATTGGTTCGCCTGTAAAAAGCTCTATAAAGAACTCTACAATTTCCCAGGCTATAAAAGTACAGAATCCTGCCTTATAGGCCTTTCCCTGAGCTGCAATCTGGCGTTCGTCATATTTGCAGTCCTTATTGCTTACTTTGGCAACAATCCAAATAAGTAATCCAACTAATAAGGCACATCCAAGGCCAATTCCCATTGCTAATGTCATATATCTACCTCCTGACATTTCGTTTGTCTTTATGTAAAGTATATACGACATTTTGTATATTGTCAAGTATTTTTGACAAAAAGTTTAAAATATTTTTTTGAGTTAAAAAAAATACGTCATTGCGAGCGTAGCGCGGCAATCCACAATGAATATGACTTTTTTCATGGATTACCACGCTCTTCGGGCTCGCAATGACGTTGATTGATTGGCCCTTTTGTCATTGTCGGGCTTGACCCGCAAGTTTTCGTTTACGAAAACTTGGTAAGCTTTGCGTCGGAATCTAATTTTAGAAACTAAGAACCTTTATATCAAAGCATATATAAGCATTTCCAGGAATTACGCCTGGATAACCCTGCTCTCCATATGCAAGTGCCGGTGGAACAATAATTGTACGGGTTTCACCTTTTTTCATATCCTGAACCATATAGTCAAAGCCAGGAATCATTTTACCTGCTCCTGTTACAAAGCTCAAAGGATCGTGGCCTTGTGGATGGAATTCTTTAGAAGCATCAAACAAGGTTCCGTCTACAAGGTATCCGCAGTAACCAACAGTTACATTCTTGCCTTTTCCAACCTTTTCGCCTGCACCCTGTTCTGTAATTTTATAGTAAATGCCTTCTTTAGATTTTTCACAACCCTTTGTAAGTTCTTTGAACTGTTCTTCTGCTCTTTTTGCTTCGCGGGCAGCTTGTTCTTCTTCAAACTTAGCAGCTTTCTTTTCACCTTCGACTTTGAGTTTATCAAAGCTTTCCTGTGTTACAGTAAACTTTTCTGCATCTGCACCCTGGCGGATAATCTTAAGGTTAAGAATATGATCACCCTGTTCAACTGTATCTACAACTTTCTGTCCTGTTACTACCTGACCAAAAATTGTGTGCTTGTAGTTTAGCCAGTCTGTTGGAACGTGTGTAATAAAGAACTGACTTCCGTTTGTATTTGTACCGCTGTTAGCCATTGCAAGCTTACCAGGCTTATCAAAAATCAATCCGTCTACAAATTCATCAGCAAACTTATATCCTGGGTCGCCTGTTCCGTTTCCGTATGGACAACCACCCTGAATCATAAAATCAGAAATTACACGGTGGAAAATAAGACCGTCATAAAAAGGTTCACCCTTTGCAGCATCCAAAGTTCCTTCTGCAAGACCTACAAAATTTGCTACTGTCATAGGTGTTTCTTTAAAGAACAACTCTAAAACAATCTGTCCTTTTTCTGTTGTAAGAACTGCAAATACGCCTTCTTTACCCTTTAACGCTTCCAATGTTTCTTCGCTCATTACTACATCCTCGCTTTTTATTTTTGTTACTTTTTGATTTGTATCTTCAGCCTGCTTTATTACTGTTTCAGTTTTTGTTGCATCAGAATAATTTGTGTTTTTTGATTTTTCAGTTTTTTTATTACTGCAGCAAGATAAACATGTAAATGCCAGACATGCCAAAATTATTGTAAATACTTTTTTCAAAATATCCTCCTTTACATCATAGATACGAACCAGCTGCTTATAGCATCCATTCTGGCTGTCATTGATTCCGTAATTTTTCCTCGTACACCAGGCATCTTTTTACTATCCAAATCGGCACAAAGATATACAACCATCCCGTCATCGCATTCCTGAATAAGAAGATTGATAACAAGATCATTTGGCATAATAGCTCTGATTGGTCCAAGACCCATGTCATCTGTATTTCTGAATACCTGAAGGAACTCGTTTGATGATTGTATAAAATCAAGACGATAGTGTGTTATTCCAAAGCTTGCATCATCCATAAGACAGTAAAATGTTTTTCCGTCGCTGTTTCCGTAATTAACATCGGCTATAGCTACATTAGAATTTTCACCTTCTGTCATGTATGCTTTTGGATAAAGATAAGTAATCTTTCTTCGTGTATTTGAATAATACTTAACGTTAGTCATTTTAGAAATTGAGCGGGCAATTTCTGAAGCTCTTTGAACCGAAATTGTTTCCGGCACAAAATAAAGAGCTTCATAAGTATAATAAAAATGCTTTGGTTGTTTTTTTATAAGACTGTTTACTATTTTTGAAGCATAAGCTGTTTTTGGCATGAGCTTAAGGTTTACAACCTGATCTTCATGTGTAACAACAATCTTTCCGTCGCGTTTGAGTGCATCAACATATTTTGCATCTACAATATCGCTGACCTTTCCAGATGTTTTATTCTGCGCAAACATACCTGTACAAACTCCGAGTAAAAGGAATGTTATCAAAAAAACTGTCTTTTTCACATTAACTCCTCAAGAGTTTGTACACCGCATGAAGGCCCTTAGCGTATTCCCTTGTACAATACTCTTACCTGTTTATATAAACCATCACCTTCGCTTTTGGTTTCAACATCAGGAATCTCGTTGAGTGTTGTATGAATAAGGCGGCGTTCAAAAGGATTCATTGGCTCAAGCAAAATTGAGTTGTGCCGTGAACGAACCTTATCTGCAGTTGTATATGCAAGGCGAACAAGAGATTCTTCGCGGCGGATACGATAGTTTTCTGTATCCAGAATTACGCGAACTTCTTCATGTCCAAGGCGTCCTGCATAAATGTTTGCAAGCAGCTGAAGAGCATCAAGGTTCTTTCCTTTGCGTCCAATGAGGATTGAAGAATAAGATGAATCCATCTTAATTCCAATCTTTTTATCTTCACGGTATGAAACCTGAACTTTTACATCGTAGCCCATCTTTTCAACAATTGTTGTAATGAATGCAATAAGTTTTTCTTCAAACTCACCCTGTGGAAGTGGATCTGCTACAAGGCGAGTGTGCTTTTCTTCCATGTCGCGGTCTTCAAACATAGCGTGAGAAGGCTTTACATCATCAAGAGTGTGAACTCTGATTTTTACATATCCTTTTTTGAAAAGTGAATTTTTCTGTGTTTCAAGAATTTCAACATCAAACTGATCTCTTTCAAGACCAAGCTCTGCTGCTGCCAATTCAATTGCTTCTCTTTCAGTCTTTCCTTCATATTCGTAAGTCATTTTATATATCTCCTATACCCTTATTTTTTCTGTTTAGCCTTTGCTTTTGGTGGAAGATTTTTTGGCACGTTTGGTGTTTTTTCAATTCCCACTTCTGCGCGTTTTTTTGCCATCATCTTATTTATTATTGCCTGCTGACCCAACTGCAAAATGTTACTTGTAAGCCAGTAAAGCAAAAGTCCAGATGGTGCATTATAGAAAATAAAGAAGAACATGAACGGCATACCGTATGTCATGAACTTCATTGTTTTTTCGCTCTGTCCACCAGCTCCACCAGGGTTCATACTCTGTGTAAGTTTTCCAGATAAAATTTGAGAGGCAACATAAATAATTGGAAGAACTCTCAAAGTGTTTCCAAATAAATTGCTGATTAAAGGAATGCTCTTTTCAAATGTATAAACAACATCTCCTTCAGACAAATCCGGAATCCATTTTGGAATGAACATAGCTCCACGGAATTCAAAGTAGTTGTTGAACAGGTTATACATTGCAAAAATTACAAGGAACTGGAACAACATAGGAAGACATCCACTTGCCGGATTATATCCAGCTTCCTGATAAAGCTTGCTTGTTTCCTGCTGAAGCTTCTGTTGATCTCCGGCATACTTCTTCTGAATTGCCTGAAGCTTTGGCTGAAGTTCCTGCATTTTAAGAGAGCCCATAGACTGCTTCTTTGAAAGAGGGAACATCAACATCTTAAGAATAATTGTAATAATGATAATACAAACACCCCAGTTAGGAATTACCTTATGAAGAATTTCAAGTCCCCACTTTAAGATTACTTCGAGCCAGCTGAGCCATCCGCTTGTAGAAAGAGCTTCTGTAATTTTGTATCCGCTGAAGCCCCATGCATTTTTATCTGCTACATTATAAACCTTCAGGCTTTTTTCTTCGCGAGGTCCAAAGTATAAATAATAACTGTCCGAAACATCTGTTCCAGAATAAGACTTTCGTTCAAACATTGCCTGAGCATTTGCATAATCATTCTGCTCTACTTTTGCAGAATAAGTTGGTGTTCCAAGAATAGAATAATCTGTAGGAAGAACAAGTTCCATAAAGTATTTACTTGCAATACCACCCCACAAGAAATCCTTTTCATATTGCTTAACAAGGTTGCTTGCAAGATTTACTTTCTTAACTTTCTTACCGTTGTAAGCAAGGAACTGTCTGTATTCGTAGCGGCTCTGCTTCTGATTAAAGTGTGGTCCAATCTGTGGTGAAGTTCGAAGTGTATAAGCAGTACCATTAAAATTAAGACCTGCAGCATCTGTGCCGTGAATCATTACATCAAGCTTGAACATATATTCATTTGGCTTGAACGAATATTTTTTTCCGATTGTATAAGAATGAGCTTTTCCGTTTGAATCTTTAATAGAAAAAGTTTTCTTGAACAAAATTGTATTGGCATCAAGCTTTTCATAATTAAAGATTTCATTGATGATTTTACTTTCGGCTCCACCAATTGCAAGTGCACAGGTTCTGTTTGTTTCACTAATGCTGTCAGAAAGCTGAACAAAATCATTTGTATCTTTATCGTTATGACCAACAAGCTTGTAGCTTACAATATCACCACCTTTTGTTGTAAAGATAACTTCTGCAACTCCAGTGTTTATTGTGATTTTTTCTTCTTGTGCAGGAACAACATTTTCTTCTTCAACTTCTTCTGCTTCAGAAAGAAGAGCTGTTGTTTCTTCATCAAACATTGTATCTGTTAATATTTCTGCCTGATTTGTTTGTGTATCTTCTGCAGTAATTTCTACAGCTGCTGGTGCTTCTGCTGTTTTCTTTCCAAAAAATCTTGGCAACAAAAGATAAGAAGCAACAATTACAAGTGTAGAAAGAACAATGGCCCAGATTGTATTTTTATCCATAGTTATTTCTCCATAATTCTCAAGTAAGTAAAGCTAAAAAATGCTGGCCGCATTTTTCTTAACGCTTTGCTATTAATCACCGGCAGCTAGCTGCCTTACTCATTTCTCAGGGACCGGGTCGTAACCACCTTCGTGAAAAGGATTGCATCTTAGGATTCGTCGAATGGCCAGAAGCAGACCTTTGAAAGGTCCATGTTTTTGAATTGCTTCCAATGCATAAGCAGAACAAGTAGGCGTGTACCTGCATGTCGGCGGAAACAAAGGAGAAATACATTTTTGATAGACGCGAATTAAAAAACAGAAAAACTTAGTTAAAAAATTTTTTAACCATTTTATCATTATTCTTTTAATAATCCTGCCTTTTGGCACAAACTACGAATCTGTTCACATCGCGTGCTGAACGAGTCATTTCCAGGGTAGATCAGAATTAACATATCGTACCCGGTGTTCAGATGTGATTTAATTAATCGATAGACTTCCCGGCTGTATCTTTTTGATAAGTTCCTTTCGACCGCGTTACCGTAGCCACGAATCAAAGGAAAACCAACCCGGTTCATTTCCAGATGATTTTCAAGGTAAAACAACTTGGCACCTGGAATACTTATCTTTTTTCCTTCTTTGTACAGCTTTTTAAAATCAGCGGGATTTTTTATACGTTCGTCCCGTTTAAAAAATCCCGTTTTTATCAAGACTGTGTCCTTCCCTAAAATTAATATTTCTTGTGTTCGTCAGAAACAGAAAGCTTTGCGCGGCCCTTTGCTCTTCTTCTTGCAAGAACTTTGCGACCACCCTTTGTAGCCATGCGGGCTCTGAACCCGAATTTTCTATTGCGTTTTACTTTGCTTGGTTGATATGTTCTTTTCATAGAACGCTCCTTTTATATATAAAAAAATGTTTTCGTGTTAAAAAATCCTTCTGAAAAAGTGTCAGAAAAATAGTACTCTAATATATCATTATTTTTTGATGTTGGTCAATTACTCGCCAAAAAACTTCCTGGCCTCTTCTTCGTTCTTCCTGAACCGCTCTTCCATCTCGGCACGGGCCTTTTTAAGGGCTTGTTCATAAACATCCATCTCTTTTTCTTCTTTTCCCTTAAGCCTGAACGCCAGCGAATTTATTTTAAGATCCGGATTTTCTAATTTAAGCCCCTTTATAATAAAGCTTTGATAAAATTTTAAGTATTGTATCCAGCCAGGATGGTCAGATTCAATTATGAGCACGCCGTTTTTCAAATCAAGCACGCGGGTATTTGAAGCAAGGCGCTCACCAAGAGGAATTCTTTTATCTATAAGGTCATCGCGTTCAGAAGTTTCTGCAGTTGATTTTATTCGCGAAACAACAGTTCGCCACAAAGACGGAAGCTGGCCTTCATCCGACTCTGCAAAAATGCGGCACTGTTCCATTATGCTCTGCATTGAAACTATATTATTATCCTTCATGCCATTCACCCTTCTCTATTGTATAAACTTTTGTGGTATCGTGCATATACCTCTGATACGGTTCGCCCGGTAAAAATGTACAGAAAAGCTGTTCATATTCCGGAAGCATTCCTGTAAGGCGGGCTCTTTTGTCGGGGTCAAGTTCCAGCAGAACGTCGTCCATTAAAAGAACAGGCTTGAGCCCGGTGGCGCGGGTATAGTAAATAGCTTGCGCAACTCTTAGCAAAAGAGAAATCAGGCGGCACTGACCCGTAGAAGCTGTCTGTATAAAATTCTGCCCGTCTTTAACAAAAAAAATTTTGTCGCGGTGCGGGCCGGACATCGTAGTTTCCATAAGTTGATCCTGAGCCCGTCGTGAAAGCAATAAAGAAATAATATCCTGCGAAGCAGGAAAAAAATTTTCGCCGGGAACATTTTGCACTTTCCACGAAGGTTCATACACAATTTGTACACCGCTTATGCCTGTTATGTCTTCAAAAATCTTTCCAAAAATCTGATTGAACTGAAAGATTGCTTTTTTTCGTTTATCCTGAATTACAAGTCCATAACCTGCAAGCTGTCCGTCGTAAACTTCAAGCATTTCATACTGTTTGCTTTTTAAAATAAGATTACGGCTTTTTAAAACCTTCTTGTAATTGCGCATGTCGTCTATATAAAGACTGTCATAAAGTGTGAGCGACTGATCTATAAAAAACCGGCGGCATTCAGGTTCACCGGTAGCAAACCTCATATCATCGTGACAAAACAAAATGCACGGAATTGTATTTATGAGCTCTTTTCGGTCTTGAATTTTTTTGCCATTTTTTTCAATGCGTTTTTTTCCATTTTCAAAAATCACAGAAATTTTCTGCGAGCTGTCTTCACCATTTTTGTAAAACGCATTTATGCTAAAATCCTTTTCACCCTTTTTTACAATCTGCGCATCCTGGTGAGTCCTGAAGCTTATTCCATAGGCAGCATAATAAAGCGATTCAAGAATATTACTTTTACCCTGCCCGTTCTGGCCAACAAAATAAATTTCTTTGTTAGATAAATCGAGCGTATCATTTTTAAGATTGCGGAAATTATAAAATGTCTGATAAAGAAACGGCATTCTAGCCCTTCAATGGCATTACTACGTGCTGATAATCTGCAGCTGGTTCTGAACGAATAATTACAGCCTTTGTAACAATTCCTTCATCTTCGCGGAATTCATCAACATTGAATTCTACAACAACATTTTCTGTATCAATAACCTTGAGCGGTTCTGTTACATAAACAAAGTTCATTGCAATTGTAATATTCTGTCCGTCATAGCGGCATGGAATTTCTTCTTCTGCAGCACCACTGTCTGTTTCCGGCGAAATAAGTTTAAGAACTCCAGGTCCTACTTTAAAGAGAACTCTGTAGATTTCCTTATCTGCCATGATTGTAATTCGCTTAAGAGCAGATTCAAGATCGGCCTTGTTAACCTGGAACTTAGTTGTAAGATTTTCAGGAATAACTTTTTTGTAGTTAGGGAATCGGCCGTCTATTAAGTTAGAAGAGAATTCAAAATTGGCAAACTTAATAAAGATTGAATTATCAATTACAGTAACATTAACGTTTCCTTCATCAGAAAGATTTTTAAGAACACATGAAAGAATTTTTGTAGGAATATTTGCTGCAGGAAAATCCGGAACATTAGTTGCAGTTTTAGAAATGCATGAAAGTCTGTTTCCGTTTGTTGCAACCATTGTAAGAGTGTCGCCTTCTTTTTCAAAGTAAACACCGGTCATAAAGCTGCGGCTTTTAATATCTTTTACATCTTTGAAAACTGCAAAAATTGTATGACGAATCATCTCTTTAAACTCTTTTGCAGGAAGTTCAAAGAAAGGAACATTTTCAGAAGATCCAAGCTCTGGGAACTTATCACTTGCCTGACTCTTAAGCTGGAATTTTACACGCTTAGAAATAGGCTTAATTGTAACTGCTATATCTTCTTTAATAAATTCAATATCACCAGAAGGTAAAGAAGAAATAATACTCATAAACTTATCACAGTAAATTGTTGTGCGTCCTTCTTCCTGAATATCAACCGGAATTGTTGTTGTAAATTTTACAGTTGAATCTGTAGCTTTAATCGTAAGCATATTATTTTCTGCTATGATTAAAATGTTAGAAAGAATTGTAACTGGACTTTTGTTTGTGATAATTTCCTGAGCAATAGAAATTTCTTTCATCATTGCATCGCGATCGAATGTAAATTTCATTTTTTATCTCCTGATCAAGGCAAAAAGCCTTCATTTTTTATTTACTGTTTGTAATTACTTAATATTATTAAATTTATAAATTTAATAGTAGTAGTAATAAGCTATGTTTATATTGTGAATAAATGACTTAATTCTTTATAATATAATAACTTACAAAGTTTATAAAATGTGATTTTCAATTCACAATCTATCCACTTATTCACTTTAAACAAAGTTAAACCTTATTTATCCACAATTATACAACACTTTTTCAACATTTAACAATTATTTTTTAAATTCCTTTATCTCTCTTATCAAAAGACTTATCTTTGCTTCAAGACTGGAATCTAATTTTATGCCTTCTGCAATTTTTTCATACGCATGCATAATTGTAGAATGATCTTTTCCACCAAATTCATTTCCAAGTTCAGAATAAGAAATTTCTGTAAGTTCACGCGCAATATAAATTGCAACCTGTCTAGGGAAAACATATTTCTTATCACGCTTTTTACTCTTCAAATCAGAAATTGAAATTTGATAATTTTCTGCAACAACTTTTTGAATTATATCAAGCGAAATATTCTGAGCAGAATTAGAATTCAAAATATCCTTAAGCTGATTTTTTGCCATTTCCAAAGTTGGTTCCTGTTCAATGATATCAGCATAAGCCAGAATCTGCTGCAAGGCCGACTCAAGTTCACGAACATTTGTTTCAACATTTTTTGCAATGTAATCAATAATTTCCTGATTAAGTTTTTTTCCAATAAGCTCAAGTTTTTTATTTAAGATAGCAACTCGAGTTTCATAATTTGGAATTGTAATATCAATACAAAGTCCGTTAGAAAGTCTGCTAACAAGACGTTCTGTCATATTCTTAACTTCTTTTATAGGACGGTCGCAGGTAAAAACCATCTGTGCCTGTTTTTCATGAAGAGCATTGAATGTATAAAAGAGTTCTTCCTGAACACCTTTTTTATTATCCAAAAAGTGAATGTCATCCAGCAAAAGAACATCAAGATTTCTATATTTGTTTTTAAACTGATTTGTTTTTTTAGAAGTAAGCGAGCTTGTAAATTCGTTTGTAAAGCTTTCTGCAGAACCGTAGAAAATCTTTAACTTGTCGCCGCCGTTGCTGTAAATGTAATTTCCGATTGCCTGCATAAGGTGAGTTTTTCCAAGACCGGAACCACCATAAATAAGAATCGGGTTATACTGTTTACCCGGATTTTTTGCTACAGCCATAGAAGCCTTATATGCAAAGTTGCTGTTGTCACCAGGAATGAATGTATCAAAAGTAAAGTTTTCCTGAAGCAAAGGATGCTTTTTATTTTTCTGTTCCTCCCCTGCTTCCGGCTTTGATTCTTTTGAAGAAACAGGTTTTTCAGGAATATCATCTTTTGTTGTAGAAGATTCGTCGTTAACGATAATGCATTTTATTTCAATGTTCTGGCCTGTAATTTCTTTGAGTTTTTTCTGAAGAAGCGCAAAATAACCCTTTGAAGACAACATGGTATTCATGAAATTTGACACTACAGATACAGTGATAGTATCAACAGAGTCCTCAACATATTTCATTTTAAACCAGATTGTAAACTCGTCTTCGTTATTTTTTTCTTTGAATTCTTTTTTAAGTTCCGTCATTGCATATTGGAACGCTTCTTTATATAACTCTTTTGCCATAGGGTTTTATTATCACCCAACTTATGGAATTCTTCAAGTGTTTTTAAACTGTCATTACGAAGAATGTGGGGTCCCTGAGCTTGTCGAAGGGTCAATACATACATTGAATTTAATGTCTTTTTCAGTTAAAATAAAATACTATTATAATTAGAAAAAAAAGGATAAAAAACATGTCTGCAGATTACGGTGCAAGTAACATCCAGGTATTAAAAGGACTCGAAGCTGTACGCAAGCGCCCTGGTATGTATATTGGTTCTACAGGTCCAAGAGGACTCCATCACCTTGTTTATGAAACAGTAGATAACTCAATTGATGAGGCAATGGCTGGTTTTTGTGACACAATTACAGTTGCCCTCGAACGTGATGATATTGTCCGCGTTGTAGATAACGGACGTGGTATTCCTGTTGATATTCACCCTACAGAAAAGATTTCTGCCCTTGAATTAGTGCTTACCCGCCTTCATGCCGGTGGTAAATTCGATAAGGGATCATATAAGGTTTCCGGAGGTTTGCACGGTGTAGGTGTTTCCTGTGTAAACGCTCTTTCAGACTGGATGGAAGCTACAGTAAAACGCGACGGCCATGTTTACCAGCAGAAATATGAACGAGGTGTTCCAAAAACAAAAGTAGAAATCATAGGCGATATTCCAGAAGATGAACACGGAACTACAATCCGCTGGAAGGCAGATAAAACAATTTTTACAGAAACTACAACATATGATTACGATGTTCTTAAAGACCGTTTGCGTGAACTTGCATTCCTGAACTCTGGTGTTGTAATTGTTTTCCGCGATGAACGACTCGAAACTCCAAAAGAAGAAGTTCTTAAGTTCGAAGGCGGTATCAACGAGTTTGTAAAAGAAATTGATGAAGGAAAAGCAGTAGTTCCTGCTGAACCAATTTACATAAAAGAAGAGCGGGATGATGTAATTACAGAAATCTCTATGCACTATAATTCAGGTTATTCAGAAAACGTACGCACCTTCGTAAACGATATCAACACACGCGACGGTGGTACTCATCTTGAAGGCTTCCGCAGTGCTGTTCGTTTTGTTTTGAACAAGTTCTTCGAAGCAAATGAAAAGCTCAAGAAGAATCTGGATAAAGAAGAAAAGCTCACTTACGAAGATTTGAGCAGCGGTCTTACTGCAGTAATTTCCATGAAAGTTCCGGAGCCTGAATTCGAAGGTCAGACAAAGGAAAAGCTTGGTAATACAGAAGTCCGCACAATTGTTGATCAGATTGTAAAAGAAAAACTCACAATATATTTTGAACAGAATCCTGCAACACTCGAAGCAATTCTTAAAAAGGCTATCGATGAAGCAAAGGCCCGTATTGCAGCACGTAAAGCAAAAGACAATATGCGCAAAAAGACAATGGGTGATGGTTTTGGTTTGCCAGAAAAATTGTCTGACTGTTCAATGAAAAATCCTGAACTCTGCGAAGTATACATAGTCGAAGGAGACTCTGCCGGTGGTTCTGCAAAGAAAGGCCGCGATCCTAAGACACAGGCAATCCTCCCTCTCTGGGGAAAGATGCTCAACGTAGAAAAAGTTCGTCCTGAAAAGGTAATGAACAACGATAAGCTTGAGCCGGTTATTGCTTCTCTTGGTGCAGGTTTTGGAAAAGACTTTAACATTGACAAATTACGCTATCATAAAATCATCATCATGGCCGATGCCGATGTCGACGGTTCACATATCCGTACATTGCTGTTGACCTTCTTCTTCCGCTACATGCCTAAGTTGATTGAAAACGGTTATGTATATCTTGCCATGCCTCCACTGTTCAAAGTTCAGCTTGGAAAGAAAGAACCTGTTTACTGCTACAGCGATGCAGAACGAGATGCCGCTTTGGAAGCTCTTGGAGATCAGCGGGACAAAGCCGATGTTCAGCGCTACAAGGGTCTTGGTGAAATGGACGGAAAACAGCTTTGGGAAACAACAATGGATCCTGCTCACCGCAAGATGCGCGTTGTTACAATTCCGGATGCAATGGCAGCCGACAGAATCTTCAGCGTATGTATGGGCGAAGAAGTAGAGCCACGCAGACGCTTCATTGAAGAGAACTCTAGTTACGCAAACTTGGATATATAATAAACTAACACTCGTTAGTTACAAAGGATAGAAAAAATGGAAGAAATAAAGACTACCGAGGGTGGCTCTCTCATAAAGATTCCAATTGAGGATGAAGTTAAACAGGCTTACATCGACTACTCTATGTCTGTAATTGTACAGCGTGCTTTGCCAGATGTTCGTGACGGTCTTAAGCCTGTACACCGCAGAATCATGTACGCAATGGATACCCTTCATCTTGCAAGCGGCGGTAAGACAAAAAAATGTGCTACCATCGTCGGTGAAGTTTTGGGACACTACCATCCGCATGGCGACGCTTCTGTTTATGATGCATTAGTTCGTCTTGGTCAGGATTTTGCTCAGCGTTATACAACAGTAACTCCTCAGGGAAACTTTGGTACAATTGCCGGTGACCCTCCTGCTGCTTACCGATACACCGAAGCTAAGATGTCTAAGATCACAGAAGAGATGACCAGCGACATCAACAAAAATACTGTAGACATGGTCCGCAACTTTGATGATACCTGCGACGAGCCTGCAGTGCTTCCTTCTAAATTTCCATTCCTGCTTTGTAACGGTACAACTGGTATTGCCGTTGGTATGGCAACAAACATGCCTACTCACAACCTTCGCGAAGTAGCCGATGCAATTTGTGCTTACATAGACAACAAAGATATAAGCATCGAAGAATTGATGCATTATATAAAAGGTCCGGACTTCCCTACCGGCGGAATTATTTACGGTACAGCTGGAATTAAAAAAGCTTATACAACCGGTCGTGGTAAAGTTGTAATCCGTTCTAAATTCACAATCGAAACAGACAAGCATGGCCGCGAGTCAATCGTATTTACAGAAGTTCCTTATGGCGTAAATACAACAAACATTATCCGCCGCATTAAAGAACTTGTTCGCGATAAGCAGATTGACGGCGTTACAAATGCAAACGATGAATCATCTGACCGTTCAGGTATGCGCCTTGTTGTAGATTTGAAAAAAGGCGCAATTACAAAAATTGTATTGAATCAGCTTTTTGCAAAGACAGACTTGCAGTCTAACTTTGGTGTTATAAATCTTGCGCTTGTTCCACAGGTTAAGGAAGGCGCTCCTCGTTATGATGAACCTGGTATGCTTACCCTTCCCCCAACCTATCTTAAGCCGGAAGTTCTTACACTCAAGCAGCTTATCCAGCACTTTGTAAATCATCGTGACGAAGTTATTACACGCCGCACAATTTATGATTTAAAGGTTGCAAAGCACCGCATGCATATTTTGGAAGCTTTGATTACTGCAATCAACAACATTGATGAAGTTATTGCAATTATCAAGGGTTCTGAAAATACAGAAGATGCAAAGCTCAAGCTGGAAAAGCGTTTTAACTTTGATGACGAGCAGGCACAGGCAATTGTTGATATGCAGCTCAAGCGCCTCACTCACCTGCTTATCGAAGATCTTCAGAATGAAATTAAAGAGCTCCAGGCTCTCATTGATTACCTTGAAGGTTTGTTAGCTGACCATAACAAGATTCTTAATTTGATTAAGGATGAAACAAAGAACCTTGCCGAAAAATATGGTGACGACCGCCGTACAGAAATTGTTGCAAACGAAGTTGAACAGATTAATGTTGAAGACATGATCAAAGATGAAGACATGGTTGTAATGATTAGCCGAATGGGTTATATCAAGCGCGTTCCTGTTACTAAGTATAAAAAGCAGGGTCGCGGTGGAACAGGCAGCAACGGTACAAACCTTCTTGATGATGACTATGTTAATCAGCTGTTCATTGGTTCTACAAAAGAGCACCTGTTGTTCATTACAAATATTGGTAAAGCTTACTGGATTAAGATTCACGAAATCCCAGAAAGCGAAAAGACAAGCCGTGGTGCACATATCAAAGGTTTGCTCCAGGTTGGACCAGATGAAGAAATTACAACAATCGTTTCGCTCAAAGAATTCTCAGATGATATTTACCTGTTCATGACAACAGCTCAGGGTATTGTTAAGAAGGTTCGCTCAACAGAATTCCAGAATGCAAAGACACGCGGAATTATTGGTATTAAGCTTAATGACGGCGATAAGCTCATCAGTGCAATTCAGACAACTGGTGATGCAGACATTATGCTTGTTTCTCGACGTGGTAAAGCATTGCGCTTCAAGGAAGATTCAGTTCGTCTTATGGGCCGTGCAAGCTGCGGTATAAAGGGAATGAAACTTTCCGAAGGTGATGAGATTGCATCTGCTGTTAAAGTTGAATCAGATTCAAATATGATTCTTATTACAGAGAAGGGTGTTGGAAAACGCATTTCTTTCGATCTTTATTCTGTTCATGGTCGTGGTACCGGTGGTCAGAGAATCTTTGGAAACACAGAAGCAAAGGGTGAAATTATTGGAGCTCTTAACGTTAAGGATTCTGACGAAGTTGTATGTATGACAAGCCAGGGTAAGACCTTGCGCTTTAAGGCAACTGATATTAAAGAACAGGGAGCCGGTGCTTCCGGTGTAAATGTTGTTCGTGTAACAGAACCAGACTTCATCGTAGGAATTGATAAAGTCCAGGAAAAGGATGATGAGTAATAAAATCGCTATGCGATTTTTACGAGCAAGAGTAAACTCTAAGGCCGCTAGCTGCCGGTGATAAATAGAAAATCATAGAAAAGAGTCGTTCCAAAAGGAGCGGCTCTTTTTTTATGTCTCCTCACCGTCATTGCGAGGACTCAGAGCGTAGCGAAGAGGACGTGGCAATCCATTATTAATGATAACATGTCATTCCCGGGCTTGGCCCGGGAATCTTTATTATAGATTGTTATGCTTCTCTTTCAATGATTCAGCATGACGTATCGTCCTTTTACGACAACCAGTGGCGCATGAGCCCGTCGAAAGGTAATTGATAGACAAACTATCGATAGGTAGTCAAAAATTAAACTAACGACTGTTAGTTAGAAAAAAGTTTAAAAAATTGTTGACAAAATAAAAATTATGGACAATAATGAAGTATAAGAAAAGGGAGAACTATTACAAAATAGTTTAGGGGTTCTAAATCATCATTAGGCAAGAAAACCAGTCGGATCTGTTCGACTGGTTTTTTTTGTTTAACCGGCTAGCTCAAAAGTTATCCACATATTATGCACACTGTGGATAACTAACGTTTAGAAGTTAGTTTCACGTGAAACAGAGAAAAGGACGATGAGCTTAATAAGAAGCATCGATCGTGATATTTGTTGTTCCAGGTTTTAGATTGCTGGACGAGCTTGTTTTGGCTGACTGTTATAGAGTGTTTCACATGAAACAGTTTTAGAAAATTTGCAGTTTCATTTAGTGTTGGATTTTTGAGATTAATTGTTTCATGTGAAACAATTGTGTTTGATAATGTGGTAAGGGTGATGGTTGGCTGGTTTATGTTGATGTTCATGTAGATGGTTTTTGTTAGGGTGAGGTTTGTTTCACGTGAAACCAGGTTGTATGTATAAATGTTTGTTTGCATGGATTTGAGCTGTTCTGGGGATTCTATTGGATAGGTAGTTTTTGCATATTTTGTGTTTCACATGAAACAATGGGGTGGTCTTGGTTTGATGTGTTTCATGTGAAACATTTTGGTTATTAACTGGTAGGTGAGGATAATTCAGAAGTTATCCACCTTATGCACATACTTATCCACATTTTAAAATGTACGAACGGTTGTTAGTTTTTATATTAACGAGCGGTTGTTAGTCTTCGAATTAACTATCGTTCGTGAATATATTGATCCTGTCATTGCGAGCGAAGCGTGGCAATCCAGTTGCTAGAACACCTTTTTGTACGTGGATTGCCGCGTCGCTGCGCTCCTCGCAATGACAGGGTGAATGGTTTTTGCTGTGGTTTTGGCCCTTCGACAAGCTCAGGGACCCCGGGGTCAGCCGTTTTGATGTTTATTTATAAAATTTCTTTACAATCTGAATTAGCTATATGTTTTGAAAGGTTGTTGTTGAGTTTTATTACTTTTTCGTAGTCTTCTTTTACTTGTTCTATAAAAATATAATCTGGATGGTTGTTTATAATATAATTAAAGCATTTTGAGGCATTATACAGATGCTGCATAGCTTCCAGAAGGTTTGAATTGTCATTTGGTATAAAAGGTGAGTTTTTAAGATAAGAATCTTCAAAATTTCCGTTTACCATTACAATTCTGCCGGTATCATATTCAGTCACGCCCATATGCATTATGTATTCAAGATAATCTGTGTATTCTTTTACACGTCCATAGTAATCTTTGAAAGAATATACCTTTTTGGCTGCAGGTTGCACTGTTTCAGCTTGTTTTTCATTGATCTGGACTTCTTTTACATTTGTTTTGCCCTGAGAATATGTTTTGTTGATTATAATCATGTATTCGTTGTATTTCTGATTTAATCCTGCAGGTGCGGTGTCCGGATGATACTTTTTTACAAGGTTTACATATTCTTTTTTTATTTCTGATAAATTTGTTGTGTTTTTGATTATCTGGAGGAAGTTTGAAAGATCTGTTTTGAATTGTTGGGTTTGGTCCATATTTAATAATGTTCGTCATTGTGAGCGAAGCGTGGCAATCCAGTTGAAAAATTGCATCTTGTAAGTGGATTGCTTCGCTGCGCTCGCAATGACGATGTTTTTAGAAACACCTCATCAAGTCTTCAATAGTTTCTCTTCGGCGGATTTGAACTACTTTTCCGTCGGATTTAACTAATACTTCGGCTGGGCGAGGGCGGGAATTGTAACTGCTGCACATTGAAAAACCGTATGCACCTGCATCCAGGATACATGCCAGATCTCCGTGCTTTGCAGGTGGTAAAAGTCTATCTTTTGCCAGAATATCACCAGATTCGCAGATATTTCCTGTTACTGTCTGTTCAAACATATCTGAACCGGCATGTGGAATAACTTTTCCGTCACGGATGATTTCTACGTCATGCCAGCTGTCATACATGCTTGGGCGTACAAGAACGTTCATTCCTACGTCAGTTCCTACAAAAGTCTTTCCGTTGTTGTGTTTTACTGCATGTACGCGTCCTAAAAGAACGCTTCCTTCGGCAACACAGAAACGGCCCGGTTCTGATTTAAATAATGGAATTTTGTTAGGAATTCCGCTTTTTGTAGGCAATTTTGTATATGTTTCTACAAAATCGGTCAAAATTGGTTCAAGGCGCTTTTTGAAGTCTTCCATTGGGAAATCTTTTTCATCATCAAGCTTGTGATATGGAATACCGTATCCGCCGCCAAAATCAATGAATTCAAGGTTTTCAAACTGATCTGCAATGCGCAGAAGGTTTGTAACTGCATCAAGATATGGCTGCGGATCCATAAAAAGCGAACCGATGTGCTGGTTGATTCCGGCAATCTTTAATTCGTATTTCTGGGCAATTTCAAAGATTTTTGGGATAAATTCTTCTGAAATACCAAACTTTGTCTTTTTTCCGCCTGTTACAACCTTTTCGTGATGTCCGGCACCTACACCAGGATTAATGCGAACTGCACATTTTCTGTCTGCAGGTTTTACATTTAAGTCGCAGAATACCTGACCGATTAATTCAAGCTGTTCAAGGCTGTCCAAGCTTGTAATTACACCGTTTTCAATTGCAAACTTGAATTCTTCCGGTGCAACGTTGTTTGGAACAAAGAAAATGCGTTCTTTTGGGAATCCTGCCTTAAAAAGCATCTGGATTTCGCCAACGCTCATTGCATCGCAGTTTAAGCCTTCTTCCAAGGCGATCTTGAGCAAATGAATGTTTGTATTGGCCTTTACAGAGTAATTTGCGGTATACGGGTACTTTGTAATTACCTGTGATACTGCATGCATACGGTTTCGAAGAATGTCTTCGTTGTATACATAAAGCGGTGTTCCGTAGTTCATTACAATTTCTTCCGGGTTGTTGCCCTTAAAGAAGTCGACTGTGTTTATAAATGATTCCATTTGTTTCTCCTTTTGTTTTGATCGTCATTGCGAGCGCAGCGAAGCAATCCATATTTAAGTATGCCTGTTTTTATGTGGATTGCCACGGCCTTCGGCCTCGCAATGACGGGCACGGGGGCGTTACGGGGGTGTCCCCCGTTAGAGGGGGTAGCGGAAAACCGCAACGCGGGTTGCAGCGAGGGGCAGGCGCCCCTTCTGTCTTTTACAGCATATGTGCTCTGATTTCTTCCCCGCTCAATGGGCTCAGATAAGCCGGTGCAATATCAAATACTGTCTTGCAGCCAATTGCACCTTCTTTATTCAAACGATAGATTGCTCGGGCATAGGCGATAAGTACGCTTGATGTAAATGCAGGGTTTGAATCTAATTTGAGGCTGTATTCGATGATATTGTTGTATTCGTCGTTCCAACCTGTCTTACCTGAACGGAAAACAAAGCCTCCGTGTGGGATTTCTGCATGGTCGCGCTTGAGTTCTTCTTCTGTGATGAAATGAACTGTTGTATCGTAATCTGCAAAATAGTTTGGCATTTCCTTGATTTCTTTTTCAATTCTGGCCTTATCTGCACCTTCTTCTGCAACTACAAAGCATTCGCGTGTGTGCTTCTGGCGTGTTGTAAGTTCCGGGTTTTTACCTGCACGAACTGCTTCCAAAGCTGCTGGAACTGGAATTGTATACTGCTTTCCATCCTTTACACTTTCAATACGGCGGATTGCATCTGAATGGCCCTGGCTAACACCTTTTCCCCAGAATGTGTAATCTGCACCACCTGGAAGAAGGCTGTTTCCATAAAGACGCATAAGAGAGAAAAGTCCAGGATCCCATCCGCAGGAAATAAGTGCTGTGTGTCCGTTGTCCTTGGCTGATTTGTCTACATTTGCAAAATGCTGTGGAATTTTAGCATGTGTATCAAAACTGTCTACAACATTGAAATATTTTGCATATTCTGGTGTCTGTTCTGGTAAATCAGTGGCACTTCCGCCGCAAAGAATCAAAACATCGATTTCGTCCTTGTGAGCCAGGATATCCTTTACGTTGTAAACAGGAACTCCTGCTGTAAGAACCTTTACTGTAGACGGATCACGTCTTGTAAATACTGCTGTGAGCTGGGCATCAGGGTTGTGCTTGATGGCACATTCAATTCCCTTGCCTAAGTTTCCGTAACCTAAAATTGCTATTTTCATATATACTCCTTTGAGGGACCCTTCGACAAGCTCAGGGACCCCGATTTAACTAACGAGCGTTAGTTTTATGTACAAATTATTCTTCATTCGAAAGCAGAACGATTTTGTTCTTCAATGCTTCCTTCATGACTGTTACCAGGTTTTTCTGGCCGGAATACAAACAGTTGTCATCGTCGCTTCCGGTAAGTTCACCTGTCATTACGTAAGATGAATCGATTATTACACGCAGCTGGCCCGGTTCAGGATCTGTGTGGTAAACGATTGCTCCATCAAGGTTATAGCTGCTGTCTGTCATAAGAACAACTTTTTTTCCTTTGCCGATGAGCTCGTTCAACTCGTCTTCGTAAGCATCTACAATGCGTGCAGAAGCAGAAATATATAATCTGATTCTTGTTTCTTTAATCATCTGTAAAAGCTTGTTCTGAATATTGCGTGCACCAATGATTGTTATATAACCGTCGGTTTCTACCTGTTTTTCTGGGGCATGCTCGTGAATGAATACGGCTTTTTCCTGCAGTTCGTTAAGAACGTTTTTTGTAAATGTATCTACATCTACAGGATGATATTTTGTAGAATCGCCTTCAATAAGATATGAGGCACCTTTGTCTACAAGATTAGAAAGAGCAGCATAGGCATTTGAGCGTGAAATACCTGTTTCTTTAGAAACTTCATAACCTGTCATGTCGCCATGAGAAAGAAGTGTTGTGTAAATAACAGCTTCCTGGCGGGTCAGGCCAAACGAAATTAAATTATCTGTAAACTGAAGATTTTCCACTTTTTGACCTCCAAATTGTATAGAATTTGTGGAATAGTAGTACTGTTTAGCACCACTTTTGAAGTTAATATACAGAATTTAATTTTATTTGTCAAATTTGTTTATAAAAAAATTAACCTTAATAAGTAAAAAAAAGAATTTGTATATTTATGGAAAAGGTTTATAATGTTTTAGGCTGAGGTTTATTAAAACGATTTACCATAATTGGACAGAAAAATGAAACAACAAGATGAAATCCAAAGTAAAACTCTAAAGAATAAAAAGCTCGGTCTGGAAATTGGCGCAATCATATTCAGCGTGTTTTTAGTTTTCATGAGCTGTATGATTGTTATCCCGTCTTTAATTATTAAAAATCATACAAAGCAGACTTACTATGAAATGGCCCAGGAAGTTTTAAAAGGCCGTTCTGAAGAAATTACAAAATGGATTGATATTTATGTAAACGATTTAAAAGTTTACTCAGAAGCAAATGCTGCAAAAGCCGGTAGTATTGAAAAATATGTTGAGTGGATGTGTTCGCGCCCGGACTTAAAAAATCCTGCTTATGATGATTTATTTTTCTGCGACAGAGATGCAATTCCTTATCATGATGATGGTCGCGTAGGATTTGAAGGTGAGTGCCGCAGCAAAGATTATCATCACGCCATTATATTTAACGATGAAGAAACTTATATTGCCGCAATTGAAATTTCTGAAAAAACAGGACGCTATGTTCTTCCGATTGCACGTGCAGTAAAAGATGAAAATGGAAAATGTTTTGGATACATTACAGGTCTTCTGGACATGGAACAGATTGCGCAGGAAGTTAGTTCATATAAGGTAGGTGAGTTTGGAAACTTCTTCCTTACAGACCGCGCAAATACAATCATTGCTCACAACAACAAAGAAATGATTTCTCAGGATATCGGTGTTTATCACGAAATTGCAATTACAGCAAAGATTGCAAAAGAAAACGGAGATGATTCTCTTTATGTTGAAAGTATTGTTGATGGCGAAAAGTGCGTAACGTTTGTTGCCCCGATCAGATCTCTTTCATGTACAGTTGGTTATACAATTCCAACCTCAGAAGTTTTTGTTGCAACCCAGAAAATCCAGATGGTAATTCTTTTGATGGGCATTTCAATAACTGTTATCATTTGTCTTATTATTCTGATTTCTTTAAGAAAAATTATTGGTCGTGTTAAAAAAGTAGGCGGACTTATTGATAAGCTTAGCACCGGTGAAGCAGATTTAACTGTTCAGCTTGAAGTAAACAAAAACGATGAAATTGGAAAGCTTGTAATTTCTGTAAACAAATTCCTTGCTAAGTTTCATTCGATTATGCATAACATCAAAGTTTCTGAAGAAAATCTTACAGAAGCAGGCGACACTCTTGTTAATGAAATTGAAACAACAACATCTACAATTTCGCAGATGGCAGAAAATATCGGACTTGTTCATAATCAGGTTCAGAATCAGTCTTCGAGCATTAACAGTTCGGCAAGTGCAATGACACAGATTTCTAAAAATATTGAATCGCTCGACGGTATGATTCAGGGACAGGCTTCTTCTGTTGAAGAGGCTTCTGCGTCTGTAGAAGAAATGATTGGAAATATTAATTCGGTTGATAAATCTGTAATCAAGATGGTTGAAGAGTTTACAGTTCTTGAGCTTGATACTAAAAACGGTATTGAAAAGAATTCTTCTGTAAATGAGCTTATCCAAAAGATTTCTGAACAGTCTGTTGCAATGATGGATGCCAACGAAATGATTCAAAGTATTGCAGAGCAGACAAACCTTCTTGCTATGAACGCTGCAATTGAAGCAGCTCATGCAGGTGAAGCCGGAAAAGGATTTTCTGTTGTTGCAGATGAAATCCGTAAGCTTGCCGAAACTTCTGCAGAACAGTCTAACAGAATCAGCGAGGAGCTTTCAAATATCCAGCAGGGCATTCAGCGTGTAGTAGTTGCTTCTACAGAATCTGAACAGTCATTCCAGGCTGTTTCAGGAAGAATTAATACAACGGCAGAGCTTGTAGCACAGATTCGTGGAGCTATGGAAGAGCAGCAGGCAGGTTCACAGCAGATTCTTGAAGCATTGCAGGCCATGAATGACAGTACATCTGAAGTTAGAGGTGCCGGTGCCGAAATGTCTAAAGGCGGCGATTCAATTATGCGCGATGTTTCAAATATTCATGAAAGTATGAACGGAATTGAAACTGCAGTTGCCGAAATCAACGAAGGAACTAACTACGTAAACGAAAGTACAAAGAAATTAAGAACAATTTCTGCATCGCTGAACGTTGCAATTAAACGAATTAAAGATGATGTTGATTTGTTTAAGGTTTAAACAAGTGCGTGTTTTTGCCAGTGCTTATTCTTCCAGCGAATGAGCATTGCAATTCCACGTGTTGTTTCATCTGTACCAATTCCAAGCCAGAAGCCTACGAGGCCTAATCCACATTTGATTCCAAGAATGTAACTTCCCAAAACCATGATTCCCCACATTGAAGCAATTCCGTAGAGAACAGGGAATTTAACGTCGCCGGAACCCTTGAGCGCACCAACGTAAATGAGATTCAAAGAGCGGCCGAATTCTATGTACGTAGAGTAAATGAGCAGGGTAGCAACCAATCCATGAACTTCGTCTATCTTTGTGAAGATTCCGATTATTGGATGCTTTACTAAGTTTACAATCAAAATCATTACCATAGAGCAGGCTGTTGCCACAAGCTGATATTTAAAGATCTTTTTATATGCAATATCACTCTGGCGGGCACCAACGTAATAGCCTGTTTTAATCTGCGAGGCCTGACCAATTGCCATAGCCATGATAAATACAAAGCGCACGATTGTCATTGTATAAACCTGAGCAGACATTGCATTTGTTCCAAGGGTTGAAATCATAGCCATAATTACGATCTGACTTATGTTGTAAGAAAGACTTTCGCCGGCAGTTGGAACACCTACAGAAAGAATGAGTTTGTAAACCTGCTTTGGAACTTTGAAGAGTCCCTTGAGCTCAAAAGCTACATCAGGCTTGCGGCGGATAATTATTGCAAGAAGAACAGAAGAAACAAGCATAGCCATACCGCTGGCACAGGCAACACCAGGAACACCAAGAATCGGAAGACCAAACCATCCGTAAAGAGAAAGGGCGTTTCCTATAACGTTTACAACGTTTCCGATAATTGAAACAATCATTGCTTCGCTTGTATAGCCGTAGCTTCGGAGGATTGCACCCTGCAGAGAACTGAAGGCATTAAAGAAGCAGAAGATTCCGCCAAAGATTATAAAGTATTTGAGGGCATAGCCGCGGACTGCATCTTCGAGCTGGTAGCAGCTAAGCAGGGGTTTGAAGCCAAAGAAAACTAAGAGCATGAGGAAAACAGAAAGCAGGGTAATCATGAGGGTAGAAGCCTGGGCAATCTGATTAAGTTCCTTGCGGGATTTTTGTGCACCTATGAACTGGGCAAGTACGATTGAACAGCCTGTACTGATAACTGCAAAAAGAAGGTTTAGGAAAAATACATATTGCGAAACAAGTCCTACGGCTGCAACTGCGTCGTTACTGTAAGAGCTGAGCATCATTGTATCAACAGACGAAACCAGAATGCGGAAAAACTGTTCCATCGCTATCGGGAACGTAAGCTTGAGCATTGGCAGTGCGCCACGGTTTTGTTTTTGTAAAGTTTTTTCAGGCATAAAAGACCTCGGATTTTTTCAAACTTGATTCATTCTATCAAAAATCTACCTTTTTGGAATTGCCTTTTTCTATTCAAAATTTGTAAGAAAAAATCGGGCGTTTTTGGCTTATTTTTTCTTCTCTACCAGCGCGTAACTTTGACGGGTCAGGGCGCAGAGTTTTTCAAAATCGGTGACGGCGGTTAGGAGGATGGTGATCCAGTATTTTTTGTTCATGTGGTAGGCGGGGAAGATGGATTTATGGTCTACAAGTTGCGAGATTTTTTCGGGGTCGGCTTTGAGGTTTACGGCCCAGACTCCTTCTTCGCTTGCAAAGCCAAGGTTTTTGAATTTGATTTTCATTACAAGGGCAAACCATTTTTGATTAGGGCAGCGGAAAACTGTGCTTGTTGTGTCGCCGTCGTCGGACCAGGGAGTGTCGCCAGGGGCATTTAGTTTTGTCTTCAAAAAGTTGATGTAGGCAGGATACAGGTCTGTGCTGGTAAAAGAGGTGGCGCGGATTTTTTCTATGAGGGTCTGGACTTCTTCGCGGAGCTTTCCTACAAAGGCGCCGTGGGCAGAAGGCACATCAAAGAGGATATATTTTTCCTTTGTGGAAGTTTCGTAAACCTGGGCGGTAAGTTTTTGATTTTTGATGTCCAGCGTAATGAGGGTGTAAAAATCGTTTTCCTGAAGGGGGCTTTGTAAAACCAGCGTGTCTTGTTTTTGTGTAAAACCATAGGCAATGAGCTTGTCTTTTTGAGGAAGCGAAGTGTTGAGGATATGACTAAAGTCCATGAGGTTATTATAGCATAAATACAGCGGGGCAAAAATTATTTTTATTTGTAAAAAGAGGGATTGTGGGGTATAATTGGTTAAACGATTAACTTGTAAAGAGGAATATTATGCCAATGAAAGAAATGCCAAAAATCACTGCTGTGCCGGGTGGAAAAATCTGGACTCATGCTTTTGAAAAATTTAAGGCTACTGTTTATGTGCCTGACAATGAATTAATGGATGATGTACTCAACTACGGTTTTATTGCGCCTTACCTCCTGGTTTTTGGAGAGCAGGATTATAGCAGCAACTTTGCCGGCGCCGTTGAGTTTGCACGAATAAATAACTTTGAGCAGATTGCCAAGAAATATGGAACCAGCGTTGTTTTCATTTATCCTACAGCAGAGGGTGGCTGGAAAAATGCAGCTGGTGATTTGTTCAGCGAAATTCTTTCTAATTCAAAGATTCATGAATATTATGAAAATGGGGTTGTAAAGTTTTATAACCGCTTTACAAAGACGCTCGAAGCCTATTATATCCGCGGCGGCATTTTTCACACAAATCTTTATGGTTTTGGCCAGGGAGCAGATTATATTGCAGAAAACTGTATAAATCACTTTGAAGGTGACGGCCTTTGGGGTAGGGCAGATTGCGCTCCGGTTGCTTGTATACTGACAGGCTTGAGTGAAGGAGCTAAAATTAAGGTTGATGCTGATGATATACCAGTAGTATCATATAGGAACACTAGCACAGCAAACGAAATTTTCAGGCAAAAATGCAAATATTTCCTTGAAAAAGAGACTCCAGACATTTATGCGGACTTTGAAGGCTTTGTAAAACAGTTCCGCCGAATGCTTGGCCAGCTTGAATTAGATCCTGATCTTGAAAAAGAGGGGATGAAAATTGAACCTGCAGTTGTAGAAGTAAAAACTTCGCCGGACAACAAGGGAGATGCCAAGGGAACAACAAGCCACAAAATCGGATATTTTGCCTTTTACAATAAGAGTATTTTTGAAGAGGGCAAGGGGCCTGTTCCTCTGCTTTTGGCCTTCCACGGGGGCGGAGACTCCAGTTTTTATATTGCCTATATTTCGGACTGGGCAGGCATTGCTCACCGCCACGACTTCCTGCTTGTTGCTGTAGAAAATCATTTGAACAGCACTGCTACCGAAATGGTAGAGCTTGTGGAGCATCTTAAAAAGGTTTACAAGATTGACCCGACCCGTATTTATGCAACAGGCTTTTCTATGGGCGGAATCAAAACCTGGGATATTATTCAGGAGTACCCGGAACTAGTTGCCGCAGCCGCTCCAATGGACGCCACAGTAGACATCGGCGAAAATGTATATTTTGGAAAAATCGACAAGCCGGTAAATACAAGTGTAAGCGTTCCGATTTTCTACGCAGCCGGAGAACAGACTCCTCTGGCAGAACTTCCATATCAGGAGCAGAAGTGTATAAACCGAATGGCCTATGCCCTTAAATTAAACGGGGCAACAAAAGAGTACAATGTAAAGTTGGAAGAAAAAGACAAGTGGCAGAATAAGCTTTGGGGCGTTGATGGAGACTATACAAGCTTTGTCATTGACCCTGCCCGCAAAGGCAAACTTACAATGCATTTCTTTACCCGCGCCGACGGCAAATGCTGGAACATTTTTGCCGGCATAGATAATCAAGGTCACGAATGCCGCCCACACACCTGCGAATATGCCTGGAGATTTTTGAGCAATTTTTCCCGCGACAAAGATGGCACAATACATGGTGGAGAATTTGAAAGTATTAAAAAGGCTCTAGAGTAGAACTATTTTACAAGACCCTTTTTCAGTGCTGATAATTTGATTCAGCCCTTCATCATCGCCCGCCTTTGGCAAGTTAATTTTTCCTGAGGCGGGGTTTTTTATTGAAACAAGGGGCGCTGTAAGAGTTGCCCGCACCGACGATTTTTCAAAAGCCAGGTCTGCATCATCAAGGCGGCAGTTTATAAGTCGCAGATTTTTACAGTAGCAGAAGGGCTGGGTTCCGCTGATAGTGCAATTTTCGAAAGTAAGATTTTCTGAATACCAGCCGATGTATTCGCCTTTGATTTTGCAGTTTTTTATGGTCACTTTTTTTGCGTGCCAGAAGGCGTCCTTTGTATCAAGCTGGGAATCCATCACACTGGACTTTCTCATGTATTGAAAAGAATATTTTCCGGTAAGGTTTAAGTTTTCAATTGTAACGTCTTTTGTGTTCATCAAAAAATATTCGCTGGTGGCACTGCTGTTTTTAATTGCCAGCTTGTTTGTTGACCAGCCAAACTCCGGCGAAACAATATCACATTCATTTATAAAAACATTGGAGCATTCACGCACAGCCTTAATGCCATGCAAAATGGAATGCTGAATAATCAGGTTTTTTGAATACCAGAGGGCAGCCCGGCAGTTTTCGGTCATTTCGCAGTTTACGATTGTCGTATCATTATTATGCCAGAAAGGATAACGCAGATTAAAATAGCAGTGCTCGGCTACAATGTCGCTGCTCTCTTTAAAGGCACTTTCGCCATCTGCAGGACCGTCAAAGCGGCAGTTGCGAGCAATCACATTGTGAGAATCATATAAAGCTCTTTCCTGGTCATATTCCAGATTTTCAATTTCCATACTTAAAATATAACGAATCTCTATTAAAAAAAGTAGTGAAAATATATATAGATTTAGAATAATTTTGACATAACCTTTAGTTCAAAAATATGTTATAATGATTTCATGCCTCGAAATTCCGGACATGCAGATCTTCCTCTTCATACGGGTACAGTGCCGCGTTGGCTTGCCGACAGAATGATGGTGCTTGGTACTCTCATCACAGAGTCTCTGGTGGAGAATTTTGGACCGGATGAAGTTTTGGTGCGTCTTAGCGATCCCCTCTGGTTTCAGTCCTTTGGTGCTGTTATGGGCATGGACTGGCACAGTTCCGGAATTACTACAAGCGTTTTGTATGCACTCAAGCGAGGATTGAATCCGCGAGCAAAAGAGCTTGGCATTTATGTTTGCGGTGGTCGTGGTAAATATTCTCGCATGACGCCGCAGGAGCTCTTGGACATTGCAGACCGCGAAGGCTTGAACGGAGACGCTCTTGTTCGAAACAGTAAGCTTGTAGCTAAGGTAGATAACAATGCAGTGCAGGATGGCTTTCAGTTATATCAGCACAATTTTATTTTGACCCGCAGCGGTAACTGGACTGTTGTTCAGCAGGGAATGAATACTGCAGAAAAAAAGGCGCGCCGTTATCACTGGTGTTCTAATGATTTACTCTCGTTTGTAGAAGAGCCTCACACAGGTGTTGTAGGCGAAAACCGTGGAAAGATTTTAAACCTTACAGATACAGCCGCAGACAAGGCGCGCGATTCAATTCTGGAAATGAGTCACGAAGAACCGGAAAGGCTTATAAAAGAAATTACTCAAATTGGTAAGCCTGCCAGTGAAATGATTTTTCTACAGGGAGGTCAGCCTTCGTTATTCAAAGAGCTTGAACCTCGCTCAATTGAAATGCCTTCACACCATGAAGTACTAGAACAGGACGTAGACCTTAAACGGCTTGGCGGAGTGTTAGCCACTGCTTACCAGAGTCAGCCTAAAGATTTTGAAAGCCTGCTTCTTACTCCGGGACTTGGACCACGCACGCTGCAATCGCTCGCTCTTGTCAGTGAAGTTATTTATGGAACGCCTAGCCGCTTTACGGATCCTGCACGATTCAGTTTTGCGCATGGTGGTAAGGACGGGCATCCATTCCCGGTTCCTCTTAAGATTTATGATGAATCTATTCGGGTTCTGCGAGACAGTATTGAAAAATCTAAGCTTGGTTATAACGATAAATCTGACTGTATCCGCCGCCTGCACCAGGTTGCCTTGAACGTAGAAAAGAACTGTGCGCCGCAGGTAGACTTTGATGAGGCTATAAGGTTCGAAAGAGAGCATTCTGCAGAATGGGACGGAAAAACCGTATAATTGACATAAATTCGAAAAACGTCACGAATTTTGTAAAATTTAAACTTTTTTTGTGTGAAATATTAAAAATGTGGTATAATATAAGGTGCTGTGGAATGATGATTTATGGATGGTCCTGGTTCTGTTAAAAAAGATAAGGTTCTCTTAGTTGGTCACGATAAGGCAGAAGAAAAATTATTAACAGAAATTTTAAGCCCTTTATATGAAGTTGTTATTTCCAATTCCGAAGAAGTTACAATCGAATTGCTTCAGGACAAGGAAGATATTATTTCTACGGCAATCCTTAATTCCGATACTGCTATTGAAATTATTAAAACTATAAAAAGCATTCCCGGTCTTGATGATTTTCCTATTTTAGTTACAACTCCTCATGGTAGTCACGATCTTGAAAACGAACTTCTTGAGCTTGAGGTTGTTGATTTTTTGAAGCAGCCGCTTGATGTTCGCAGAGTTCTGAATCGTGTTAAAAACTGTATAAAGCTTTACAATGCAAACAAGATTATTTTTGAACTTGAACGCGATGAACTTACAGGCCTTTATACACGAAAAGCATTTTTGCGTCGTGCAGATCAGGTTCGTATGGAAAATCCTAAAAAGAAATTTGCAGTTCTTGCCTTTGACTTTGACAATTTTAAATCTTCAAACACTTTATATGGTGAACAAAAGTGTAATGAATTTCTGGCTTATACAGCAAAGCGTTTGAAGGGTCTTATTCCAAAAAGTATTGCCGGTCGTTATGGTGGAGACCAGTTTATTCTCTTCTTCAATTACGACGGTGATAATGTTGATGTTGAACGCATTAAATATTTGAGTAAGGCAATTCTTGATACTGCGCCAATTCCACATCAGATTGTAAAGGTTGGTATTAATACACCTATAAGTCATGACCTTCCTTTTGTTGTTTGCTGCGACAGAGCCTTCCTTGCAATTCAGCAGGTAAAGGGAATCTACGGAAAAGACATTGCATTTTTTGAAACAGATCTTCAAAAGCATCTTCTTGATGAGCAGCGTATTAATGAAACTATGGAAGAAGCTTTGGAAAACGGTGAGTTCAAGGTTTACTACCAGCCAAAGCACGAAACTATTACAGGAAAAATTGTTGGTGCCGAAGCTCTTGTCCGCTGGGAACATCCAGAATATGGCTTTATGTCGCCGGGACAATTTATTCCTCTTTTTGAAAAAAATGGTTTTATTACCAAGCTTGATATGTTTGTAATTAAACAGGTTTGCGAGGATATGCTTGTCTGGAAAAAGAAGAAGTATCCTTTTGTTCCTGTTTCTGTAAATGTTTCGCGCCGTGATTTTCTGGAAGAAGGCTGCATAGATAAACAGATTGATCTTATTGACTCTTATAAAATCGAGCATGCTTATTTCCACATGGAAGTAACAGAATCGCTTTATTCCGAAAATACAGAAATTATTATTTCTCAGCTCAAGAAAGTTCAGGAGCTTGGATTTATGATAGAGATGGATGACTTTGGTTCCGGTTATTCATCGCTAGGACTTTTGTCCAGCTTCCCTTTAAATGTTCTTAAGCTTGATATTTCGTTTGTCCGTAATTTCCGCGAAAACGAAATTGTAATTGAAAACATCATTAAGATGGCTCATAAGCTTGGACTTCTTACAGTTGCAGAAGGTGCAGAAACAAACGAGCAGGTTGCAACTCTTAAAACTTTGGGCTGTGATTTTATTCAGGGCTTTTATTTTTCAAAGCCTCTTTCTTTTAAGGACTACGAAAAATATCTAAATGATGTTGAAGTAATAAACGGAAAAAAGCGGATTCTTATGGCAAATCTTGAAGAGCTGGACTGGCATCCTACAGAAAATGTTCTTCTTGCAGCCAGTGAAGTTGCAGAGGCTGTACCGGGTGGCTTCTTCTCTTATCATGCAGACGGTGATCTTGAAATTATTTCTTTCAACAAGCAACTTATGGAAATGTATGACTGTAAGACTGCAGAAGAATTCCGTGAGTATATAGGCAACTCCTTCCGTGGAATTGTTTATGCGGATGATTTTGAATATGTACAGAAAAGCATTAATGCACAGATAAAGAAAGACAACGATCTTGATTATGTTGAGTACAGAATAAAGTCTAAAAAAGGAACGGTCAAATATGTAAAGGATTATGGCCGCTTTGTAAGGACAAAAAAATATGGTGAAATTTTCTATGTATTTGTAAAAGATGTTACCGAAGAAGAACGCTGGCGTGCAGATGCCACAAACAAAATGATTCAAAACATGGAACTTGAGCAGACTGTACACGCTGTTTCAAGAGAAAAGAAAGCAAAGGATATCTTTATTGAAAATGTTATAAAGGATATTCTGACTCCTGTTACCACAATTATTGATTGTACAGAAACAATAAAGTCAAATATTTCTAATCCTATTGTTGTTGATAAAAAGGTTAAAGAGTCAAAGGTAGCAGAAGAGCATCTGCTTGGATTCATAAATAATTTTAATGAACTTTCGGCTATAGAAAAGAAAGAGGTAAAGCTTGTAGAAGCTGCTACAGATATTTCAGATGCTATTGAAAAGATTTACAGTCTTGTAAAGGATGCGGCTAAAAAAAAGAGAATCAAAGTAGAAAAATGGCAGGAAATTTTTAATCCTTATATTTACCAGGATGTTGTTCATACAACTAATGTTGTTTTGAATATTATGATGAATGCTGTAAAGTATACTCCGATTGGTGGTTCAATAAAAATTGGATTACAGCAGACTCCAGGCAAAAACGAAAACGAATGTAATATAAGCTTTATCTGCGAAGATAACGGAATTGGTATTTCAAAGAAATTCCTGCCTCACGTTTGCACGCCTTTTGCCCGCGAAGATAATAAGATAAACCAGGAAATTCCTAGCTCTGGACTTGGACTTCATATTGCAAAAAAGCTTCTTGAACTTATGGATGGTACAATCGAAATTACCCCTAAAAAAGGAAAGGGTGTGATTGTAAAAACTACGCAACCACACCGCTTCTGTAAAAAGTCTGATATTGATAAAGATACGGTTCTTACACAGAACGTTCGCCTATAGTTTCCATAATCTTTTTTTCGTTGAAGAATGTCATTATTATGCCTCCCACTATACAGCAGATTGATGCTACCAATGCAACAAGTCTGTATCCGAATGGAGCAACACCGATTGTTGCAAGAGATGTAAACATAAGCATTGCAAGAGACTGACCAAGCTTCATGGCAAAGGTACGGGCTGCATAGAACATTCCGCTTCGTGATTCGCCTGTTTTAATTTCGTCTGAAAGAGCGATGTCTGCAACAATTGTCTGAGGAATAATTCCAAAGATTGCCTGAGGGAAAGATCCGATAAGAACAATGATTACAGCCTGAACGTGAACCGGAATAAAACTAAGCTTGTCGCCGCAAAGAGCAGTAAAGCCAAAGGTCAGGAAGAAGCCTATGAAGGCTGCTATCAAAAGCTTTTTCTTTCCCCATTTTGCTGTCATCTTTGTTATGAAAGGGTAGAAGGCAAGAGAGACAAAAGTGAGTCCGCCCATCATGTATGTTGTCCAGGTTTCAGGCAGATGAAGAAGACTTGTTACAAAGAAAGCAAGGCCTGTCTGGAACATTGCAAGTCCAAACCAGTAGATAATATCCTGGCCTACAAAGATTCTGAAGTCTCCGTTCTTGAAAGTTTTTCCAAGAGAAGAAAACATGTTTGAGCTTGAAGGCTGGGCATCGCAGTAATCTTTTTCATTAATGCCGAACGCAGGTACAAGCATGAAGATTGTTGCAAGAATAGAAAGGCCTGCAAAAGTTATCCGCATAGCTGGTATTCGCTGTATTCCGTTGCTCATAAGGATTCCCCAGATTACAGGAGCGGCATAACCAATACACGTTCCAATAATGAAGGTCAGTGAAATGCACATAGAAAGCTTAAGCTGTTCATCCTGATTATGAGGGAGCTCTGCTAAAAGCGAGGTGTATGGAGTGCAGTAACAGGTGATGAGGAAGTAGTAAAGAAGAACTGTAACAAAAAGCCATACTGTGTTAAGTGCACTTACACCATGAATAGGGGCGCAGAATACAAGAACAAAAACTAGCCCCAGAGGAATTGCAGAGAACCTTAAAAACGGGATACGGCGGCCAAGCTTGCTTTTGCAGTTATCTGACCAGTTACCTACAAGAGGATCGGTTACTGCATCAAAAACGCGGCCTATGGCTGTTATGAGGCCTATAAAAGTAAGAATGCCAAGAACAACACGTCCCTGCGGAATAAGTGAAATCATTCCGTCGTTAATTGCTTCCTGGTTTGGCTGATAAAAATATACAAGCCAGGAAGCAATTAATCCGCTTATGATTGACCATCCAAGCTGTCCGATTGCGTAGCACCACATTTTTCCGCGGGTGAGTGATTTCATTTAAGGCCCTCCAGTAATATGTCTGATAAAAGAGTCAGCTGCTTGGCTCCGTTCATGTGTGAATCCATGTCGAGCAGATTTCCGCTGATTGCAAGCTTTTGTGCTGTACTGAAGAATGTGTGAATCAAGGTAAAGTAAAGGATATCACCTGTCTTACCGTATTTCTTGTTTATAGTTCCGTCTTCTATACCTTTTTGAATTGCTATAGAAATAATCTGTTTTACAAGAAGGATTTTAGATTCATAGTTTGTCATGTTTTCCTTTGGGATTTTTTCTTTTACAGCATAGGCATCAAAAAGATAAATAAAGCGCAGGAAGGCTGTCTGTTTTTCATAGAGCTTTATAAACAGATCAAAAATTACTTTAAGCTGAGTATAGCCGTCTGCATTTGTGTATTTGGGTTTTACCAGATTAGGGAGTACATCTTCCATGCGGGTTGACCAGGCATGTGTGACTGTCTTTACTACAAGAATTTCTTTTGTTTCGAAATATCTGTAGAGCGAGGCAACACCAATTTTTGCCTTCTGGGCAATGTCATTCATTGTTACAGGTTCAATTCCACGAGTTGCAAAAAGCTCAAATGCAACGTCGAGAATCCGTTCAATTCGGACAGTCTTTTTCTTGCCATCCTCGTCTTCCAAGAGTTCTTCTGTTTCTTCCATTTTCATCTCCTGACTGCTAATTCAACTGTTTTATATGCGCCATTGTAAGTGCCTATTGATTTTTGCTGAAGGATGCTGTTGCACATCATTTCAATCAATTCTGGGTTTTCCATAAGCTGCTTTACAATGGCTCCCGCCTGTTCCGGGGTTTTACATTCCTGTGTTCCATCTCCAAGCTCTGCAGAATGTATTGCACCCCACATTTCGTGACCACCAATTCTTTTAATAAAAAGCTTTGGTATTGGATAAAAGGCAAGCTCGCTTGGTTTTGTAATAAGTATATCACATGCCCTTATCAAAAGATTTGTTATATAAACTGCAGCAAAAATATCCTTGTTGCAAAAGGCGTGAATGCCGCAGGTTTGTTCATTGTTTGGATTTTGGAGCAAAGTGCCTGCAAAATCAGACTCTTCCTGCCAGTTATCGAAGTGTTCTTTTTTAGGAACACTACCGTTTGCAAGCTCCGGAATTGATTTACACAACTTTGTCCACACATTCTGGTAATCGCCACAGTTAATAAATATAGCTGCTTTGTTTTGTTTAACGTATGGAAGCAGTGTTTTGATGATTTGTGCAAAAAATTCACCCTGTGCGCCGGCTCCTCCAATTGTAAAAAGGAATCGGACTGGGCCTGAACCTTTTGCACGTTCAATTCTTGCCTTACAGTCTTTTTCTATGTTGCTTACAAGCTCGTGGTCTATAAAATGGCCTGTAAAAGAAATGTCGCTGCTGTCCATTGGGTTTAATATTTTCTTGCCGTCAAAGCCTGTAAGAGTTCTGTAGCCCCAGTAAGCGTTATAGGTCTGTACTGTGTGCAAAGCGCCCTGACTCAAATGAAGAGCCATTGGCCAGTTATCTGGAACAGCGTTTACAACCTTAGTCATTCCGGCGTGAATTGCTGCCTGGCTTGGCCATACGTGTGTTGCAATAAAAGGAGTGTCTTTTGGAAGCTCAGAAAAAAGCGGGGTCATAAGCTGAGCTGTTATCTGGTCACCGGCATTGTAAGAAAGCTTTTTAAAGCCTTCGTAATTTATTGGTTCCCACAAAATCTTATTAAAAATAGGGTCCTTTTGCGAAAGCCTTGAACCTGTTGAATAAAGCTTATTCTGGTGCGAAATAATTTTTGTACAGGTTGTTTCCGGGAACGAATTAAGGTCCAGCCAGAGCGGTGTGTAGCCCAGTGATTTTGCTGCACTTGCCATGGCCATAGAGATTCTGTAGTGGCCAAAGCCCATGCGAATGTTTCCGATGATGACTGGCTTTGAAGGAAGCTGTGTCGCAAGTGTAGATTCCGGTGCTGTTTTTATAACCTTACAATTGAACGCTGGAGACAAAACATCATTATCTGCAAGTGTAAGATGATATTGCGTGCTCCGGTCATCACCAAAGCGGCGGAGGAATTTCTTTTGTGTATGTAATGCTTTTTTATAAGTTGCATTACTAATTTGATTGTTGTAGATCTGCATGGCAAGTCCTTAAATTAATAGTTCCCTCCACAGTCCGCTTACGATTAAAAATTTTATAAATATCTTCTTGTGTTTGTATTAATCCAAATTCTTCTCCCGCATAAAGGGATCGGAATTCGTTTATCTGAGTTTCTATCTGGTGTTCTGCAGGTCCTGACTTTTGAGGATCATCAGAGTACATAAATTGATTTCCAAAAAGAGTGTTGATTTTTGCTATTAAAAGCTTTTGCTCCTGAGAAAGTGAGCAGTTTTGAGATCGGATAAAAACAACATCAGGATCGTTTGAAAAAACTGTATTATTCCAAAGCGCGTGGCCAAGAGTGTCCTTAAGATTAAGATATGCTTCGTTACGGCCGTTCCAGTTCAGCAGGCGGGAAATCCGGTTTTTCCAGTGCTCGTAAGTGTCGCAGCCAATGCGGCAAAGAGGCGTATACTTAAATGAAAGCTCAAAAGGAATACCGCAGCCAAGGTATGCAACGGGATTTCCTTTGTTTGTTTTGTTTCGTGAAGTAAGCTTTGCAATTGCTCGGTTATATATTTTGTAGCTTGCTGTTGGAGAAGTGTAGTCTCCGTAAAGCATGCCGGTGTACATAAAATCAAGTTTAATATAGCGGAAGCCCCAGTCGTTGATAATTGTATCCATAAGCTTGTCCAGATAGTCCACAACTTCATCACGGCTAAGGTCCAGGCAGTAAAATTCACCGCGCTTACCCCAAAGAGGATTATAGCCTGCAACTACAAGCTCGTGTTTTTCGTCTTTTAAAAGCCATTCTGGGTGCGCTGCGGCTATTTTAGAGCGTGAATCTATAATAAAAGGTGCTATCCAAAGGCCCGGAATAAAGCCTGAATCCTGGATTTTTTGAACAATTTGGGTAAATCCGCCCGGAAATCTGTCTTTTTCAGGCTCCCAGTCGCCCAAAGCAGCTTCCCAACCGTCATCAATCTGGAAAATTCTACTGCTGAAGGTGCCTGTAGAAATTATGTTTTCTGTTGTTGTAAGGGCTTCTAAATCGCTTAAAATCAGGTTTTCGTTGATGTCTGCGTAATGATTGTACCAGCTTTCCCAGCCGCCCGGAGTTTTTCCAAGGTGAGAAATTGATGCAAAATGAAGGGAATTATATATTTCGCGGAGTTTGTCTTTGCATTCAAAATAAGAAGAAGCCGTGAAGATTTCAATTTGTGCAGTAATATCATCGCGGCGCCAGTCGTTTCCTTTGTCGCAGATTTCGATTGTGATTATGTTCTGAGAGCGGTCAAAAATAAACTGAACAGGTGGCAGCACGCGCGAAACGTTTCCTACAGAAGCAAACACAAGGTAAAAATCGCCCCAGCGAAGGTAAGTAATAAATTGAGCAAGTACACGATTTTTGTCCGGCTTAAAGGCTGAATTTGGAAAAACAAGATAATTGTTCCAGCCTTTTATGAGTCTGTTTGTAAGAGAAGGCTGTTCTTTGCCAGGAGCCACTTCAAATCCCGGATTCCAGCTCTGCCAGCCGCCTACATTTATCCACGCTTCACTCATATCAAATTCAGTAGATTCAATAAGATCGCCAAGCTTGAGCCGTTCAATAATCGAGTTTTCCTGAGCATGATAATCGGCATGAACAGTGTAGGTTTTCATGTGCCTCCTGTGATAGTCTTACTATCACTAATAGGATAACACAGAAATGGTGGATGTCAAATTTTTTATAACGCTTTCGGATGACTTTAATAAGAGTAAAAAAATTCAATATTTATACATTTATTTTCTTCTCATATATTGTAGAAAATGAAAAAAATAACTATTATATAAAGTTAATACTATAATTACACAATTCAGGTGGTTTGACATGAAGAAAGTACTTGTCTGCAAGGAGTTGGATCCCCTTGAAACTCGTGTCGCCTTGATTCCGGACGACATTAAAAAGCTTGCTGCCATGGGATTTGAATTCCAGGTTGTTAGTGGAGCAGGTTTAAAAAGCGGTTTCTCCGATGATGCTTATACAGCAGCCGGAGCTAAGATTATCAAAAAAGAAGAAGACGGTTATGATTCTAGCGAAATTATTGTTCGCATCATGAAGCCTAAGACAACAAAGGGTATGAAAAAAGATACCTTCCATATCAGCTATATGGATCCGTTCAACGAAAAAGATCTTTTGAACGAATTTGCTAAGAATGGTCTTCAGGCTGTTTCTCTGGAAATGATTCCACGTTCTACACTGGCTCAGAAGATGGACGTTCAGTCGTCACAGACTTCTCTTGCCGGTTATGTTGCTGTTGTTAACGCTGCAGCTAAGCTTCCAAAAATCCTTCCTATGATGGTTACTCCTGCCGGTACAATCAATCCTGCACGTGTATTCATTATTGGTGTTGGTGTTGCTGGTCTTCAGGCTATTGCTACTGCAAAACGTCTTGGTGCCCGTGTAGATGCTTTTGATACTCGTCCTGTTGTAGAAGAGCAGGTTAAGTCTTTGGGTGCTTCATTCGTAAAAATTGACCTTGGTGAAATGGGACAGACTGCTCAGGGTTATGCTAAGGAACTTACTCCGGAACAGATTGCTAAGCAGAAGGAGGCTCAGGCTAAGGTTTGCGAACGCTCAAATATCGTTATTACAACTGCTAAGGTATTCGGCCGCAAGGCTCCACGCCTTATCGAAAAGAACGTTCTTGACCGCATGATGCCAGGTTCTATCGTTGTTGATATGGCTGTATCTACCGGTGGTAACGTAGAAGGCTCTAAGCTTTTTGAAAACGTTGTTACAGAAAACGGTGTAACAATCATGAGTGGTGATCTTCTTGAGCGCCAGGTTCCATATGATGCATCAAAGATGTTCAGTGGAAACATTACAGCATTCCTTACACACTTCTACAATAAAGATTCAAAAGAATTCGAAGTTCGCATGGAAGATGATATCATGAAGGGTTGTCTGCTTACCCAGGGTGGACAGATTATTCACGAAAGATTTAAAGAGGCAAAATAGGACGTCACCCCTGTCATTCCCGTGCTTGACACGGGAATCTCATCTTATGAAGAGATTGTCGGGTCAAGCCCGACAATGACATAGGGCATGACATTCACATAGGAGTATTAATTATGGATATAATGCTTATTTTCGTATTTGTTATTGCGGCTTTCCTTGGTGTTGAGCTTATTTCAAAGGTTCCTTCACAGCTTCACACACCACTTATGTCTGGAACAAACGCAATTTCTGGTATTACAGTTGTTGGTGCCATCACTGTTACTGCAGTTGGTGTTGGCGGAAAGGTTGGACTTGTACTCGGCTTCCTTGCAATCGTATTTGCTACAATCAACGTTGTTGGTGGATACCTTGTAACAGACCGCATGCTTGGTATGTTCAAGAAAAAAGATGCCAACAAGGCTGCTAAATAAGGAGTACAGGAATGTCTGATATAGTTATTAAAATTTTATACATGGTTTCTTGTATCTTCTTTATCCGCGGTATTAAGCTGCTTGGAAAAACAGATACAGCCCGCAAGGGAAACCTTTATTCTTCAATTGGTATGTTGATTGCCTGTGTAACAGTTCTTTGTGAAAAGCAGGTACTTGGTTCATGGAGCGCTAACCCTCTTGAAAACGGATATGTTTATATTGCAGCTGCTATCGTAATTGGTTCTGTAATCGGAATTTTCTGGTCTAAGAAGGTTGAAATGACTGGAATGCCACAGCTTGTTGCTTTGTTCAACGGTTTTGGTGGTCTTTCATCCTTGCTCGTTGCTATTGCTCAGTATGTTTGCCAGCCAAAGGGAGACTACTTTACAGCAGCTTCTCTTGGTTTGACAATTGCAATTGGTGCTGTAGCATTTACAGGTTCTGTTGTTGCATGGGGTAAGCTTTCTGGAAAGGCCTTCAAAAAGAATGTTGCTATTCCATTTAAGAACGCACTCAACGCAATCATTTGTATAATCGGATTTTTGGGAATTGTTGCTTACGCTTTCTTCACAGCAAACAACCCATTCGGTCTTTCAAATATTGAATTCATTGGTATTGTAGTTTCTACAGCTGCCTTCCTCCTCTTGGGATTCACAATGGTAATTCCAATTGGTGGTGGTGATATGCCGGTTATCATTTCGTTCTTGAACGCTTTGTCTGGTCTTGCTGCTGCATTTGCCGGATTCGCAATCAACAACACAGTACTTGTAGTTTCCGGATGTCTCGTAGGTGCATCGGGACTTATCCTTACCTTGATTATGTGTAAGGCTATGAACCGCAAGTTCTCTAACCTCCTGTTCAAGAGCTTTGGTGGTTCAAAGAAGAAGGCAGGTGCTAACGGTCCTGCTAAGGAACCAAAGGCAATTTCTGTAGAAGATGCTTATGTTATTCTTGAAGCTGCTAAGAACGTTGTAATTGTTCCTGGATATGGTATGGCTGTTGCTCAGGCTCAGCACGCTGTAAAGGAACTCTGTGACAAGCTCGAAGCAAACGGTGCAGAAGTAAACTTTGCTATTCACCCGGTTGCTGGTCGTATGCCTGGTCATATGAACGTTCTTCTTGCAGAAGCAAATGTTCCTTATGAACAGCTCAAGACAAGTGATGAAATGAATCCACAGATGAGCAATGTTGACGTTGCAATCATCATTGGTGCAAACGACGTTGTAAACCCAGATGCTATTCACGATCAGAGCTCACCACTTTATGGTATGCCAATCGTAAACGCTCACGAAGCAAAGACTGTATTTGTTCTTAAGCGTGGTAAGGGTACAGGTTTCTCTGGTGTAGAAAACCCACTCTTTACAAACGACAATACAGTTATGATTTATGGTGATGCTAAGTCTACTGTAAGTCAGCTGGTTAGTGAATTTAATTCATAAGACACACCCGTCATTGCGAGGAGTGCAAGCGAAAGAGTGGATTGCTTCGCTTCGCTCGCAATGACAACTCCTTTCGGACAATTCTTTGAAAACCAGAAAGCTTGTAGTTACAGTACTTTTATTATTCTTCAATTCGGTTTTTCTTTTTGCGGCAGAAACTTTGCAGCAGTTGAACAAGTGGCAGCTGTTTTATCATAAAAGTCCGGATCAGGTTTTTGAACTGGCAGATGATGGTGTGCCTGCAGATCTGGAAATAACTCAGGTTGGATATTGGGATAGACCTTCAGAAAAATACGGTTGTTACAGAACTGTTGTAACAGGCCTTGACCCTTCAAAAAAATATGAAATCTTACAAAAGGATTCGCCAAAAACTTCGTGTGCAGTTTATGTAAACAGAAAGCTTGTTACACAGGCAGGAGACCCTTTTGAAATATTAAAATCTGAGCCTTCAACGGGTTCGCATTCTATTGTTGAGCCTGTTAGTTTTGAATTTTATCCGGACAGCAATGGAAACGCAGAAATTATATTTTTTATAGCAAATTATTTTTATAGAAAATCTGGGCTCCATGACACAGTTTATATTGGGCCTTCGGGAAGCTTTTCGAACAATACTTACATCACCTTGTATGCAGTAATTTGCGGAGCTTTGATTTTTATAGGCATCCTCTGTCTTTTCCAGTTTATAATCAATCATCAACGAAAAGAATATTTTTATCTGGGAATAACAGCTATTGCGCTGGCTCTGAGAATATCTACAAACGGATTGAGTCTGCTTTCAATTTTGATACCAAAGCTTTCTGCAGAAATAAAATACAAGATTGAATATTTGGCAATGTGGATTGTTCCTATCTGCGTTACTCAAATGCTTGATGCAATTAATCCGAACAAAAAGCTGCGGCCAATAAAATATGCTTTGATTATTGCAGAGCTTGTAATTGGAATTGTAAATATTTCTGTTCCGGCTTATTACACAAACAGAATGGTTCGTATACTTCAGGTAGCAATGATTATTGTCTGCGCTTATGTAATCGGGTTGAGCATTTATAATCTTATTACAAAAAAACGATATTCTGTTTTTAATGCTTTGAGTTATCTGCTGGTAATCATTGGGGCTGTTATTGATGTTTTGATTTCTAATGGTGCCGGTGGATTTACAATTTCACTGCTGCCGTTCTTCCTTGTTGTGTTTGTATTGCTTCAGATTTTAATGTTTGTAAAAATCCAGAATGATATTTATCTTGAAACAGTTCAGACAAGCACCAAGCTCCAGCGTTTGAACGAGGCATACCTTCGTTTTGTTCCGCGCGAATTCCTTAAGCTTTTGAATAAGGAATCTGTTATAAAAACAGGACTCGGCGATTATTCAAATATTGAAATGTGCATTATGTTTTCAAAGGTGCATATTTATTGCCCGGCAAATCATGTTTCGCTCGAAGAACATTTTCATATTTTTGATGAATACCTTAAGCGTGTGTCTCCAATCATCAAGGAGCATAACGGTTTTGTAAGTAAGTTTTTGAGCGGCGGATTTATGGCGCTTTTCCCAAAGAATGAGCTTGATGCTGTTTTGACCGCGCTCGAAATTGAACAGACAGTTGATGAGTTTAATCAAAAGTTGTTTACAAAAAATCACAAGATTGAAGTTTGGATGGGAATACATTTTGGCAAGATGATTATCGGTACAATCGGCGAAGAGAATCGTCTTGATGATACTGTAATTTCTGATACTGTAAATACTTCTTCTCGAATTGAATCTGTCTGCGAAAAGTTAGGAAAGACAATTATTGTTTCTGAAGAAGTTGTTCAAAAAGTGCAGGCAGCCGGAGCTGAAAATTCTACTGCGGCATTTGCGTTTGAGCGGCTTGAAGATGTTCAGGTAAAGGGAAAAGAAAAACCTTTGCAGATTTATGAGGTGCGCAAAATATGAAAAGATTGATTTTAGTTAGCATTAGCTTATTCATGTTTTTGTGTTACTCAAATTTATTTGCACAGGGAGCTTTGTATAAAGTTTCTGATCGTGAAAAGCATGCACTTGGTTCAGAGACAATTGAAACAAACTGGGATTTTTACTGGGGAAAATTTATTTCTCCTTCAGATAAAACTACAGCGCCGGATTTACAGGTAACAGTTCCCTGCGAGTGGAATAAATATGATTTACCTGATGAAGCAAAAGCTGTTGCAAAAAAAGGTGACGGTTCTGGAACATACAGATTGACCCTTACAAATTTAAAACCAAATACAGAATACGCTTTTCCTGTTTTTGAAGTTTTTTATACAGCGAGCAAAATATATGCAGACAACCAATTAATTTACCGGAGTGGTGAACCTGCAGAAAACTGGAAAGAAACAAAGGCCGAACAATATTGCGACAAGGCTGTTTTTAAAACAGACCCAACCGGCAGCGTAACACTTACAGTTTATATTTCGAATAATTTTTACCGCAAGGGTGGCTTTAGAGGAAAGTTTACTTTAAGTGAAAATAAAGTTTATACACAGGCCTCAAGAACACAGCTTTGTGCCTACAGTATTTTTGCAGGCCTTCTGCTATTTATGATTTTATATTGCATTCTGCTTAGTCTTCAGAAAAAAGATATATCAAGTTTTTATCTTGCACTTTTAATTTTTGGAGTTTTATCGCGCCTTGTAACAGCAGTGTTCCCGTTACTTAAAGCTGCTTTTGCAAATATGCCGTTTACGATGATTCTGCGGCTTGAATATATGGCGTTGTTTGTAATGCCTGCGGCGCAGACTTTGTATTTTGATTCTTTGAATAAAAAGATTTTTAATCATATTCCGGCAAATCTTCTGGCAGCGCCAAGTTTGATTTTCTTGCTGCTTGATTTTGCCCTGCCGATTCGTTTTGCAAACAGGCTCGTTCCTTTTATGCAGGCTTATGCTTTCCTGATTATTGGAATTGAAGTTGTACTGTTCTTTATCCGCATTATCAAGAATAAAGATTTTATAAGTATAATGGCTATCATTTCGCTCATCATTATTGCGATTGGAACAGCTAATGATATTCTTATAATTCATCACACTTATATTCTTGGAAGGGTTAAGCTGCTTGGACTTTCATTTGTTGTTTATGCCTTCTTCCAAATTATTGTTCTTGCATATATCCAGGACAAAAACTACCGAAAGGTAGTTGAATTAAACAAAGAGTTAGTTGAGACTAACATTGCGTACTACCGTTTTGTACCAAAAGAGTTTCTTGAGCTGCTCAGTAAAAAAGATATTACAGAAGTTAATCTTGGAGAATACAAGGTTGCAAAAATGGCAGTGCTTTCGGCAGACATAAGAAACTTTACTTCTACTTCAGAAAAGCTTTCGCCTATTCAGGTTTTTGATATGCTCAATTCTTATCTGCGCCGCGTTGCTCCTCTTATCCGAAAGTACAATGGAATTATTGAAAAATATCTGGGCGATGGAATTATTGCAATCTTCCCGGAAAGCGCACAGTCTGCTGTAAATTGTGCCGTTGCAATGCAGGAAGAAATGATTGAGTTGCGAAAGGAATTTGAAGAGCGCGGTATGCCTGCAATCAGAATAGGAATTGGTGTTCATTATGGAAACGTTGTAATTGGAACAGGCGGCGACAGTGAACGCATGACAGAGATTTCTCTTTCTGATGATATTGATATTGCAATTAAAACAGAAGCTGCTACAAAGCTTTACAAGCGTCCTATTCTTGTTACAAAGCAGACATTGAATCAAGCAGCAAACGAATTGCGAGCAGTTGGAAAGAAGTTTGATTTTTCCGGCAAGGAAGTGGCTGCTCAGGAAGATACAACAATTCCGCCGTTGTATTCAATTTATAATAACAAGATTGGTGAAGTGTTATAACTGTTTTTCAAAGCAGTCGCCGTTAGCAGCAAATCCCATTTTGAGCAGATATTTTTGATGAAGCTCTATGCCTGTTCTGGCGGTGAGTTTTTTTATGTTGTCGTCCTTCAGTTTGTTGTACAAAAACTTTCCAACAGAAGTGTCACGGTAAGCCGGAGTTGTGTAATCAAGAGAAACATTCAGTGCGCTTTCTGGTGCGGGTGTGCCTACAAGGATGCCGGCACAATCAGAATGGCAGCAGATAAGATAAACGGAATCGTCTGATTTTATCTGATCAAAATCCGGGAAAATTTTTTTTATATCATCGTTATTTTGTTCAAGAAAATATTTTGGAAAGCTGTCTGCGCCTGTAAGCTTCACAACTGAATATTCTTTTTTTGTATTAAGCAGCTTACGAAGGTTTACAAGATTTATGATAATCAGTGCAACCTGCATTGCGGCTGTAGGGTAGGAATGAATGCACAGGGCGTAGGTACAGAAAATCACACTTCCAATTGTGTTGATAACGCGGAGCTTTACGACCGAAGTCATGAGCATAGAAACAATTACAAGTGCAGAACCAATATAACCAATAATTTCGATAATCTGTTTTATGTTGTTAATCATAAGTTAATTATATCATAAAACAATTTTTATAGAAGTTAATTCTATTTTTTGAAATTTGACATGGTATAATGTAAGCATAATCTAATTCAAATGCCGGGGGCAGATATGCATTACAAAAATTTTAAGACAGTTCTTTATTGTGTAGCAGGCTGGGTAAATCATGTAACAGAAGAGCAGCTTCGTAAGGAGGCTGAGTTTTTCCAGAAATATGTTGGAGTTGATAAGATTTATCTTGAAACTTTCCGCGATGAGTTTTCAAAAAAAGAACAGCTTGAGCTTGTAAAGCGTGTTATGAAAGATTACGAAATTGAAGTTTCAGGTGGAATTACAACAGTCTGCCCTGACCAGAATGAGGCCGACAAAAAACGTCAGCGCCTTTTTAGTACTATGTGTTATTGCAATGAACCTATGCGCGAGCTTACAAAAAAGGTTTCTGAATATACTGCAGGAATGTTTGACGAATTTATAATCGACGACTTTTTCTTTACACAGTGTATGTGCGAAGATTGTGTGCGCGAAAAAGGAAACCGTTCGTGGTCTGAATTCCGCCTGGCTAAGATGATGGAAGTTTCGCGTGACCTTATAATCGGACCTGCAAAAAAGGTGAACCCTAATGTAAAGATAATCATCAAATATCCTAACTGGCGCGAAAGCTATCATGAGACAGGTTATAACCCTGGCGAGCAGCGAGAGATTTTTGATTACATTTACACCGGAACAGAAACAAGACACGGAGCTTTGCAGGACCAGCATTTGCCTCGTTACTTAAGCTATTCACTTATGCGTTATATGGACAGTGTTGCACCAGGAAGAAACGGCGGTGGCTGGTTTGATCCGTTTGACTGCGACAGACTGGACACTTACCTTGAGCAGGCATATCTTACAGCTTTTGCAAAACCAAAAGAAATGATGATGTTCTGCTGGCCGGCACTTGCAGGTGACAAGCGGGCAACACCTCTTGGCTTTATGTACGAAAAGCTTGATAGGATTTTGGGACAAGTTGGAAACCCTGAAGGTCTTAAAGTTTACATACCGTTTAATTCTCAGGGCGAAGATCACGTTGAAGATTATCTTGGAATGGCAGGAGTTCCTATGGACCCGACTTGTGATTTCCCGGTATTTACTGAAGGTGCAAAAAATAAAGTTCTTGTAACTGCGGCTGCTCTTAAAGATGAAAAGATTGTTGGAAAAATAAAAGACTATGTTGCTGCCGGTGGACACGTAATTGCAACTTCCGGTTTTATGATTGGGGCTCTTAAAAAGTATCCTGAAATTTGTGAACTAACGAGTGTTAGTTACAACGACCGCGTTCTTACAGCTGATGAATACCAGAGTCCTTCTGCGATTGGATTTGGAAAGGAATATGTAAAGAGTCGTGAGGCAATTACATTCCCGCTGCTTGAACATCGCAACAACGCAACCTGGTCGCTTATGAATGCAGGTCACGGCGAATATCACGAAAGCATTTTGTGTTATGACACTTATGGTAAGGGAAGGCTGACAACCCTTGTGCTCCCAGATATGCCAAGTAAAATCTATGAGCTGCCTGCAAAAGTTTTGACAGCAATCCGCCAGGAGCTTACAGTAAGCGATATCTGGATTGACGGACCTGCAGGAGTTTCTCTGTTTACTTATGACAACAAAACCTTTGGATTGTATGCCTATACCTGGGATGGCTGCACACCAATGGAATTTACTCTTTATATAAAGGGTGAACACAAATCGCTTAAACGCATTGCAGATTCTGATACACCGTCGCCTTGGAAGAATTTCCCGATTCCTGCAAAGAGTACTCATCCTCTGGATTTTAGAACAAAAGAAGTTGTTACAGAATTCCACGCAAGAGTTACTCCCGGGGATTTTGATTTTTTTGAAATAGAATAGCCACGCTTCGCTCGCAATGACGAGACTAGGGTTAGTTGATTTTTTTCAAAGGAGCTTTGAAGCTCATTTTGCGAGGGGTTTCTATCTTTTCAAATTTGACCGTATATGTTGCGGCGTTGCGGTCAATTGAAACGACTGTGCCGCGGCCTAAAATTTTATGTTCTACAAGATCGCCTTCCTGCAATGCAGCGAGGGCTGATTTTTTTTCGAGCGCAGAATCTGACTCTTTTATGTACTGTCGTGTTTTTGTAATAAGCTGTGGCGGGAGCTCTACCTCGTAGTTAAGCAAAGGCTTATCAATGTCAAAAATAAATCGTGAAGGGTAGCGGCCGCCTGCGTGTGTGCTGAAGCCTTCTGCTTCTGAAAGGAAGAGCAATTTTTGTGCACGGGTAACTGCTACAAAAGCAAGGCGTCTTTCTTCTTCCATGGCCTTGAGGCTGTCTACCTTTGAGCTTGGGAACATGTTTTCGTTTAAGCCCACAATAAACACAACCGGGAACTCAAGACCTTTTGCTGTGTGAATCGTCATGAGTCTTACTGCATTTTTGTGAGCAGTGATGTCTGCGTTTGTATAAAGTGCTGCGTGGGCAAGATAATTTTCCAAAGTGCATTCTTCGCCGCAAGAGGTTTCGTATTCGTAGATTGACTGCTTTAGCTCTGCAAGATTGTCTAAGCGTTCCTGGCTTCCTTCTGTGCGCAGGGCTTTTTCGTAACCGCTTTTGTTCATTACATGACTGAACAATTCTGAGATCTGCATTTTGGAATAAGTACCGGCAAAGCCTTCTATGAGGTCTATGAATTCCTGGGCCTTTGTGTTTGCAAACAGCTCTTCGCCAACTTTCATTTTAAGGGCTTCGTAAAGAGAGCCGCCCTGCTGATCTACATATTCTTTGAGTGCTTTAATTCGTCGTTCTCCGATGTTTCTTTTTGGCTGATTTACTATTCGCAAAAATGAAAGGTCGTCCTTGTAGGCTATCATGCGAAGATAGGAAAGGGAGTCTTTTATTTCTGCGCGGTCAAAAAACGGAACGCCTGAGTTTAAGGTGTAGGCAATTTTTTCGCGCTGGAAAACTTCTTCTATTGTGCGACTGATGTAGTGCGCACGGTATAATATTGCAATGTCTGATGGGGCAAATGCCCCAGCGGTCAATTTCTTGATTTTATCTACCAAGGCCTCTGCTTCTTCTTCGGCGGATTTTGCGTGGAAGTAAGAAGGGAGCGGGGTTTTAGGGGCGGAGCCCCTAGGCGAAGGGGTAGCGAACAACGCAGTGTGAGCGAGGGGAAGGCTTTCCCCTCCTAAGTTACCCGGGACTAACTCCTTTTTAATTCGATTCCTGTTTTTATCAATAAGACTATTTGCGGCATCAAGAATTGGTTTGGTGCTGCGGTAGTTTTTGTCCATGATGATTGTCTGAACGCCCGGGAAATTTTTGTCGAAGTCAAGAAGGTAACGGATGTCGGCACCGCGCCAGGTATAGATTGTCTGGTCAGGGTCTCCTACTACAAAAAGATTGTTGTGGTAAGGGCAGAGGGCCTTCATGAGTTCATACTGAATCATATCGATATCCTGGAACTCGTCGATCATTATGTATTCAAGACGCTCCTGCCACTTCTGACGGATTTCGTCGTTTGTCTGAAAAATGTAGAGCACAAACTTGAGCAGGTCATTGTAGTCAAGACCGAAACACTTTTTTTCCTGATAGAGATAACCGTAAAAAATAATGTCATCGGGTTTGGTGGCGTCAAGGTACTTCTGGTGAATTTCATCGAGCGTCATGCGGATAAGGTTTTCGTAATAATGAGGCTCTTTAAAAAGCTTTTTGATTTCTATCATGTCGCGGGCTGCAGAAAAAGTCATCTGTCGCAGGGTAAGGCCACGCTCTTCATAAATAATCTGCAGCATTGCATCTATGTCTGAATTGTCCAGAACAAGAAAACTTTTTGGATAGCTTACGGCATGAGAATCTTCCTGGAGGACGCTTACACAAAATCCGTGGAAGGTAGAAATATAGCCTGTGTCGTTGTCGCCTGTGAGCTTACGGATTCTGTTTCGCATTTCGGCGGCGGCTTTGTTTGTAAAGGTAACACAAAGTATGTGCGATGGAAGGATGCCTACTTCGTTTACAAGATATGCAAAACGGTGGGTGAGGGCTCGTGTCTTTCCGGAACCGGCGCCTGCTATTACTCGCACGTAGCCTTCTGTTGTTGTGACTGCGGCTCTCTGCTCGGGATTGAGGCTTTCGAGAATGTCTGTCTGGAGGTCTTCGTGCGTCTGCATATGCTTAGTATAAATGAAATGTCATGGATTTTCTACTTGACTTTTAGCGTAGACACAGTAGAATTTTCTTATGTACTGGGTTGGACAGACGCTCATTTTAGTGGGCTTTATTTTTCAGATCTGTAATCTCATTATTGATGTAAGGTTTATGCTTTACAAAAGGAATTCTATTACAGAAGGAAAAACGCATAACCAGTTTCTTGATTTTTTAATTCTGGGAATGGTCTGTCTTTTCTGTGTTGTTTATCTGATCATTCTTTTTGCAAAAATACAATCTATCTGGGTGGGCATTCTTCTTTTTGCGGGAGCCTGTTTTGTAACTACAGTTCTGCTTTGGATTTACACTCTCACTAAGGGAATCCGCGATTCTGCTTTTTCTATTTCTAAAACTTTGATTGGAATTGTAGAAGCCCGCGATCCTAACCTGAATGGTCACAGTCTTCATGTTCAGGAGCTGGCGCTGCTTATTTATAAATATCTGCCGGCGGGAATGCATAAGGGAATAAGTGCAGAAAATCTTAAGTATGCGGCTCTTTTTCATGATGTGGGCAAGCTTGGTATTCCTGAATCAATTTTGAATAAACCCGGAAAGCTTGATGATGAAGAATGGATTTTGATGCGTCGTCATCCTGAAATTTCTGTGAAGATTCTGGAACCGCTTTCTTCTTTTGATTACATTCGTAACTGGATTTTGTATCATCATGAGCGCGTGGACGGAAAGGGATATCTGAAGATTCCTGTAAAAGAGATTCCTATGGCAGCTCGAATCATCAGTGTGGCAGACACTTATTCTGCTATTACAATGGCGCGTTCTTATAAACCTGGCAAGAGCTACGACGAAGCAATTGCTATTATAAAGGATGTTGCCGGAAGTCAGCTTGATAAAGAAATTGTGGATATTTTCTGTTCTATTCCAAGAAAGGAAGTGGAGGATTGTATATGTCGGATTCAAATGCAAAACCAGGAGCTGTAAGTCAGGCTTTGGATGATTTTTCTAAAAAGTTCGCACGTTTTGCTGCTGACCCTCAGGCTGTTGAAGGGCTGAAGGTTGAATCTCCGCTTAAGTCTCTGCAGGACCAGATAAATGAACGTGAGTCGGAACGGGCCTCTGTTCTGCGCCGACAGTTTTTGGAATATGTTAGTCCTATGACCTCTGATATTGAAGACGATGAAGAGGCGCTTCTTAAGGCTTATAAACTTTACTGCCAGGTTGTGGAACTGAACGAAACAGCTGGAGATGCGGGAACTCATTTGCGTGATTTTTCCATTACAAGTCCGCTTTGCCGTAAGAGTGAATATACTGGTGGTGACGGGCGTTTTTGTTTTTTGCGCCTTTGGTTTGCAGCAACTAACCCCGATGCACTTTTTATGCCTGTGATGGAACAGGACGCAAACGGCAGCTGGTATCTTGGTTTTGTGGAAAAAGAAATGTGGAAGCCGACGCTGCTTGAACGCGAGATTATGCAGATAGTCGGGGAATGAAGCTTTAGTGTAAAGACTGCCCTTGACAAAAAGGGGCCAAGTCATTAAATTGTTTTTAACTTTTGGAGACAAAATTGAAAGGTAACTTTTATTACAGCGCATATTATTATTACTCTTATTATGCTACAGGCAAGGGCAGTAAGTAATTTGTGCAATAAATGTTACTAAACATTAGATAGAACAACCGCACGGATTACTTCCGCGCGGTTTTTTTTTGGAGGAAACAACATGATAGCAGTACTTAAATCGGGTGTAACTCACGAGCAGATTGACAATCTTATTGAATGGTTCAAGTCACAGGGACTTAAGGTTCATCTTTCGGAAGGTGACTATAAAACTATTCTTGGTTTGATAGGTGATACTACAAAGATTGATATTGATCTGCTTAAGGGTCTTGATATTATTGAATCGGTAACTCGCATTACAGAGCCGTTCAAAAAGGCAAACAGAAAGTTCCATCCGGAAGATACTATTGTTGATGTTAGCGGCGTAAAAATCGGCGGTGGAAACTTTGCTTTTATTGCAGGCCCTTGTTCTGTAGAAAGCCGCGACCAGATTATTGAAGTTGCACAGGCAGTAAAGGCAAGTGGTGCCAAGCTGCTCCGAGGTGGTGCATTTAAGCCACGTACTTCGCCTTACGACTTCCAGGGACTTAAGGCAGAAGGATTGGAATTGCTGCTTGAGGCTAAGAAGGCTACAGGTATGCCAATCGTTACAGAAATCATGAGCCCTGCACACATTCCTCTTTTTGAAAATGTAGATTTGATTCAGGTTGGCGCACGCAATATGCAGAACTTTGAACTGCTCAAGGAACTGGGAAAAATTAATAAGCCAATTCTTCTTAAGCGCGGTCTTGCTAACACAATGAAAGAATTTTTGATGAGTGCCGAATACATCATGGCAGGTGGAAACGAAAACGTTATTTTGTGCGAGCGCGGAATCCGTACTTATGAGACTTATACACGCAATACGTTGGATTTGTCTGCTGTGCCAATGCTCCATGAGCTTACACACCTTCCAATTATTGTTGACCCTTCTCATGCTACAGGTATTGCTCGTATGGTTAAGCCTATGGCTATGGCTGCCGCGGCTTGTGGTGCCGACGGAATTATGATTGAAGTTCACAACAATCCTCCTATGGCCTTGTGTGATGGTGCTCAGTCGCTTACTCCTGCTCAGTTTGATGATGTTGCAAAACGTGTAATGAAGATTCGCGAGGTGATTTAAGTGAGTGCAGATAAGGCTGAAAAATTTAAGACTGTTGGTGTCGTTGGGCTTGGTTTGATTGGTTCATCTTTTGCTAAGGCTTTTCATGAGGCCGGCTGCAAGGTTTATGCTTACGACGCAGATTCTTCTGTTCTTCTTATGGGAAAGATTGCAGGCTTTGTAAAGGACGAGCTTACCCCAGACCGCCTTGCCGATTGTGATTTAGTTTTGATTTGTATTTACCCGCAGGGAACAATTGATTACGTAAAGGCAAATGCAGACAAGTTCCGTAAAGGTGGACTTGTTATGGACACTGGAGGTATTAAGCGTCCTGTTTGTGATGCCTGTTTTAAGATTGCCAAGAAGAGCGGATTTGTTTTTGTTGGAACTCATCCTATGGCTGGTAATAAATATTCAGGAATGAAGCATTCAAGGGCATCGCTTTTTAAGGGAGCACCGCTTGTTATTGTTCCTCCTAGCTTTGATGATATGAAGCTCATTGACCGTGTTAAGGCGGCCATGGCTCCTGCAGAGTTTGGAAGCTTTATGCTTTCGCATGCCGACAAGCACGACCAGATGATTGCATTTACTTCGCAGCTGGCACATGTTGTTTCTAACGCTTATGTAAAAAGTCCTACAGCAAAGGAGCACCACGGATTTTCTGCCGGCAGCTACAAGGATTTGACCCGCGTTGCCTGGCTTAATTCACAGATGTGGTCAGAGCTCTTTTTGGAAAACAAAGATAATTTGATGAACGAAATTGACAGCCTGATTGGCGAGCTCAAAAAATATAAAGATGCAATGCAGAAGGATGATAGGGAAGGGCTGCAGAAGCTTTTGCAGGAAGGAAGCGACCGAAAAGCAGAATTGGATGGTTAGTTATGGAAACGATTCGCGTAGATGTAGAAAATCCTTATGACGTTCTCGTGGGCCCTGGCCTTTTGGCTCAGAGCGGCGCCCTCATCAAAGACGTAGACAGCCGTATCCAAAAGCTCCTTATTGTGAGTGATTCGCATGTTGCTAAGTTGTATAAGGATGCGTTGGCGGGTGTGCTGCGTGAGGCCGGCTTTGAAGTTTTTGATTTTGTTTTTGATGCCGGTGAACAGAGTAAGAATCTTGAAACTGTAGGGGCAATTCTTGGTGTGCTAGCTGAAAAGGCCTTTACCCGTACAGATGCCGTTGTTGCTCTTGGCGGCGGTGTTGCTACAGACATTGCCGGATTTTCTGCTTCTATTTTTTTACGCGGTATAAAGGTTTTCCAGATGCCAACCTCGCTGCTTGCACAGGTTGATGCTTCTGTCGGCGGTAAGACAGGCGTTGATTTACCTGAAGGAAAAAATCTTGTAGGTTCCTTCTATCAGCCGTCGCTTGTTATTATTGATACAGATCTGCTTGCTTCTCTTGATGATGTAATTTTTACAGAAGGCATGGCAGAGGTTATAAAATACGCTTTTATCTGCGACAAAAATCTTTTTGAACGTTTGCAGAAAAAGCTTACAAAATCATCTCCACAGCTGCCCGAAATTATTGCTCAGTGTGTGCGCATTAAGGCAGACATTGTTTCTAAAGATGAACACGACAACGGCCTGCGCCAGCTTTTGAACTTTGGACATACAATCGGCCACGTAATTGAAGCTCGCAGTAATTTTACAGTTTCGCATGGTTTTGCTGTTGCCAAGGGAATGGAACGCATAAGTCGTACAAGCAATGTGCATGACCAGATTGTTTCGCTTATTAAGAAATATGATTTGCCGTGTGATGACCCTATCACCAGCGATCAGATTTTACAGGGAGTTATGAACGACAAGAAAAAACGCGGGGGTAATATTACGATTGCCTTTGTAAACGCCATAGGCGCCGGCGAGCTCAGAACAATGAGCCTTGAAGAATTTGGAAATTATTTATGAATTATAAAATAGAAATCCCGAGCCTTAAGCTTGATTTTAAAGTTCCTCCTTCAAAGTCTGTTGTGCACAGAGAATTGATTATTGGATTTTTGGAAGCAGTGAAAGAAGGCCGCGGGGTGAATGAACAAAGCGGGGTACCTGAGCGAAGTGTGGTGCCTGAGGCCCTCGAAGGTCCCCAGAAGATCCAATCTATCATCACCCCACAAGAAACTGACAACGATGACATCCGTGCCACCCGCGCCTGTCTTAAGGCCTTGTATGAGGCAGGGCAGAGTGATGCCACAGAAGTTTTCATGCCCTGCAACGAAAGCGGTTCCACCCTGCGTTTTATGATTAGCGTTGGTGCTGCCTATTTGAATTATGTAGGCCTTGCTCAAAAAAAGAAGTTAGTATTTTTGCCAAAAGGCCGCCTTATCGACCGCCCGCTTGATCAGCTTATTACATGTCTTGCTGCACGCGGTGTTACAGTTGTTGCAGATAAAGAAAAGAATGAAATAACAGTAGAGGGCCAGCTTACCCCGGGCTGTTTTGTTATACAGGGGAATGTTTCTTCGCAGTATATTTCCGGTTTGCAGATGGCGTTGATTTTGCTGCCTGATTTTACTGTTGAGCTTGATGGTGAACTTGAGTCTAGAGGTTATTATGATTTGACCTTACAGGTGTTGAAAGAACATGGAACAGGTAATGGTGAAGGTGATTGGTCCAGTGCAGCATTTTTGCTTTGTCTTGGTGCCCTTGTTCCAGACGGGCAGGTTGTGCTTCACGGTCTGAACAAAGATTCTCTGCAAAAAGATAAAATCATAATCAGCATACTGGAACAGTTAGGCTTTGCATTCACCTGGAACAACAGCTCTGTAGAACTTACTGCCCGCCCAGACGTAAACAAAGCCCGCGAACTTGAACTTAACCTTGATGCCGCCGACTATCCTGACATCGTTCCATACATTGCAATTGTTGCAGCCGCTTATGCAAAATCAACCAGCATCAAAAATATAGAACGCCTGCACTTTAAGGAATGCGACCGCGTAGAAGCAACAATAAATGCATTAAAAGCAGCTGGTGGCAACGCTTACGAAAAAGAAGGCACTCTTTACATAACAGGCGGCCACAACGCAACAGGTGAGCTTTGTGTAAATACATATGGCGACCACCGCATGGCAATGACAGCATGTCTTGTTGCAGCATGGACAGGCCTCCCTGTTTTGATAGATAATAAAGAATGTGTAAATAAATCCTTCCCGGGGTTATTCACCGTCATTGCGAGCGCAGCGAAGCAATCCATTGATTAAGAGGACAATATGAACGAATACAATTGGTTCACAGGCACAAATCTCAAAGTAGGCATATACGGCGAATCTCACAGCGAGTCCATTGGTGTACGCCTCGAAGGTCTAGCCTGTGACAAGCTCGACACCAACGCTCTTGCTGCATTTATGAAACGCCGTGCTCCAGGCCAGAATGACTGGTCTACCCCACGCAAAGAAGCCGATGAAGTTATTATAGATACCTTGCAGAATGGTTTGTTCGAAGCACACATTCAGAACACAAATACAAAACCACATGATTATTCAAACTTGTTACGAACTCCTCGTCCCGGCCACGCAGATTTTACTGCAAGACTCAAATATGGTGAAAGTTTTAATTCATCAGGTGGCGGTGCTTTTTCGGGAAGACTCACAGCTCCTTTGTGTGCTGCAGGCTTTCTTGCAATGAGCTATCTTGAACAAAAAGGCATCAAAATAAACGCACACATAAAATCCATCGCGGACATAAAAGATGAAACATATAACTTTGATGACCGCACAAACGAAAAAGCTTTCCTTGAAAAACTTTCAGCCGTTCCACAAAAAGAGTTCCCTGTAATTGATGATTCAAAAGGCGAACTCATGAAAGAAGCAATTGCAAAAGCCCGTTCAAACAACGACTCTGTAGGCGGCACAATTGAAGTTGTAATTCAGGGGATTCCAGGCGGAATAGGCGGCCCGATTTTCGAAGGCATAGAAGCAAAAATTGCAGCTCTGTGTTTTGCAGTTCCAGCATGTAAAGGTGTAGAGTTTGGAAATGGGTTTGGGGCTGCAGAATTAAATGCGTCGACAAATAATGATAGCTTTATCTTCGATGGCCCTTCGACCCCTTCGACAAGCTCAGGGAGTCGTTCGCTTCGCGAACTTACCAAGTTTTCTTCGAAAACTTGCGAGACACCAGTGTTAAAAACCAACCGTTGCGGCGGTATTCTTGGGGGCATAAGCGTTGGCGGTACTGTTGCACCAATTGTTTTTGATGTTGCCGTAAAACCAACACCAACAATTTCAAAAGAGCAGAACACAGTAGACTTAGAAACAAAATCAAATACAACAATAACTGTAGGCGGACGACACGACCCTTGTATTGTTCCGCGTGCAGTTCTTGTATATGAAGCAGTTGCAGCTCTTGCTCTTGCAGATTTTATTTAGAATCTAATAATAAACGCTTTTTTACTTGTATCATCAAAACCAAGTGAGCGGTAAAAATCATGAGCTCCGGTGCGGGTAATTCCACTTTCAAGAAAGACCTTGTAACAGTTCTGTTCTTTTGCAAGTTCAATGGCTTTTTTTAGAAGCTGGCTTCCAACTCCTTTGCCACGCCATTTTTCGTCAGTTACAACATTTTCTATAAAACCAATCGGTCTACCCTGGTTGCTGAAATTCGGGATGATTGTCAAAAAGCAGGTAGCAATAAGCTGGTCATTTTCGTAAGCGCCAAGGTAAGTGATTTTATCATCATTTTGAATCTGTTCCCAGATCTCATCACGCTTTTGTGCCGGTAAGCCTTCATTTATAGGACTAAGCTGAACATACAAATCCATCAGAGTGTCTAAATCTTTTTGTGAAATTTTTCGTATTTCCATAAGGTCATTATAACAGAAAAAATTAAAATATCATAATCCTGTGGATTTTTCTTATCTCAAATGATAGTATCATACACATGGAAAATACTGATAATTCTTTAGCTGATTTGCGGTTACAGATAGACGCCGCTGATGATAAGGTACTGGCAGCACTTGCAGAACGCATGAAGGTTGCCAGAAAAATTGGTGAACTTAAAAAAGAAAGCGGTGGTGCAGTTATGGATGCAGACCGCGAAGCACAAAAACTTGTTGCACTGCAGGAAAAGGCTGATAAAATTCTTAAACCGTATATAAGCAGAATCTATAGTGTTCTTTTTGAAGTATCGCGCGACCTTCAGAGCAAGATGTAGGATAAATATGAAATTCGGAGTTCTGGGAAAATCATTGCCTCATACATATTCGCCGCAGATTCATAAGGAGTTTGCGGATTATGAATATACTGTTCTTGAACGCACAGAAGAGCAGGTTCATGACCTATTCAAAGGCGCAGAAGGGCTGGATGGTTTTAATGTAACAATTCCATATAAAAAACTTGCTGCAAGCTTGTGTACAGAGCTTTCTGAAGAAGCAAAAGAGCTTGGTGCAATAAACACAGTTGTAAAAACTCCGGATGGTTTTAAAGGCTACAACACAGATGTCTTTGGATTTAAGTACATGCTCCAAAGTGCAGGCATAGATCCAGCCGGCAAAAACTGTCTCATTCTTGGTACAGGCGGCGCAAGTGTTGCAGTAGAGTATGCCCTGAAAAAAATGGGTGCTGCAAAGATAGATTTTTGTTCCCGTTCAGGCCAGATAAATTATGAAAATGTTTATACGATTGCCCAGGATTCTGAGGTTATTGTAAACACAACACCAGTCGGAATGTTCCCGGAAGTTGATAATTCTCCGATTGATCTTTCTCAATTTAAAAATCTTTATGCCGCAGCAGACATCGTTTATAATCCTTCGCGCACAAAGTTTTTGCAGCAGGCACAGGAGCTTAGTGTAAAAAATGCAGGCGGACTTAGTATGCTGGTAGCACAGGCTTGGGAAGCTAGCAGGTATTTTACAGGGGGCCAAGGTACCGTGGTCCCTGAGCTTGTCGAAGGGCCACAACATGATGACATCTCCTCTGTAATAGAAAAACTCCAATCCCAGATGCTCAACATCACACTTATTGGTATGCCGGGATGTGGAAAAACTACTCTTGGTAAAAAGCTTGCAAAAGAAAAAGGCCGAACGTTTGTAGATCTGGATGACAAGTTCAAGGAAGAATACAACATCACCCCGGCAGAAGTAATTACACAAAAAGGTGAAGACGAATTCCGCCGCATGGAAACTGCGCTTGCAAAAAAAATCCTGCCACAATCAGGACTTGTAATTGCAACAGGCGGCGGCATTGTAACACGCAAAGAAAACTGGTTTTATCTGAAGGCTAATTCAAAAGTTATTTACATTGAGCGCCCGCTGGAGTTCCTTTTAAAACAGGACACTTCTAACAGACCGTTGAGTCAGAATAATAAAATAGAGGAACTCTATAAAGCAAGAGCTCCTCTTTATGAAGCGCTTTGTGATGAAAAGATTATCCCGGAATATGAATAATCTCTCGAGGTTTACTTCCGTTGGCTGGACCTACTATGCCGCGCTCTTCCATTTCTTCAACGAGACGTGCTGCACGGTTGTATCCAATCTTCAAGCGACGCTGGATGTAGCTGGCACTTGCCTTTCCTGACTGAACGACAATTTCCAAAGCCTGATCATACAAAGGATCTTCGTCCATGTTGTTTCCAAAAAGGTCTACGTTTCCTTCTTCCTCTTCGTCATCTTCAACGAAAATCTGATCGTCAATATAATCTGGTTCACCGTACTGCTTAACGTAATCAACAACCTTTTCTACTTCGTTGTCATCAAGGTAAGTTCCCTGAATACGAATAGGAGCCGGATCAACAGCAGAAGCATAAAGCATATCACCACGGCCAAGAAGCTTTTCGGCTCCAACGCCATCAATAATAATCTGAGAGTCAATGCGCGAAGCAACCATGAATGCAATTCGGCTTGGGATATTTGCTTTAATCAAACCGGTGATTACATTTGTAGAAGGACGCTGTGTTGCAAGTACAAGGTGAATACCAACAGCACGGCTCATAGCTGTAAGACGAGCTACAATATTTTCAAGTTCCTTTCCGCTGGTTGCCATAAGGTCTGCAAACTCATCAATGATTACAACAATGTAAGGAAGCTTTTCTGTTGCAATGTTGCGTTCCTTAATTCGTTCGTTGTAGCTTGAAATATCGCGTACACCAAGTCCATCAAGAAGAGCATAGCGGCGTTCCATTTCGCAAAGACAATACTGCAATGCCTGGATAGCCTTCTTTGGTTCAGTAATAACCGGTGTAAGCAAATGAGGAATATTATTATAAAGCTTAAGCTCAACAACCTTAGGGTCAACAAGAATCATCTTTACGTCTTTGAAAGAACGCTTGTAAAGAATTGATGTAATCAAGCTGTTTACACAAACCGATTTACCGGAACCTGTTGCACCGGCAATAAGCATATGCGGAGTTTTTACAAGGTCAACAAGCTGAGCTTTTCCAAGAATATCTTTTCCCAGAATTACAGGGATTTTCATTTTGTTCCATTCAGGCAAATCCATTTCTATAATTTCACGGAAGCCTACAACACTGCGGCGCTTGTTTGGAACTTCAATACCAACTGCCTGCTTACCAGGAATAGGAGCAACAATACGAACTGACTGAGCTGCAAGACTGAGTGCAATATTATCCTGCAATGCAACAATCTTACTGAGTTTTACGCCAGGGGCTGGAAGGATTTCGAACATTGTAACAACAGGACCTTTTTTAATGCCAATGATGTCTGCATCAATGTTGAATTCTGCAAGTGTCTGTTTGAGGTTTACAGAAGCCTGTTTTGTTTCGTCATCAATAACCCAGTACTGGTCATCTTTATATGCTGTAAGAAGGTCAGACGGAATTACGTATGGACCTTTTTTTGTAGCCTTTTTAGATTTTGGAGCAGTACCTTCAATTACCTTTGTCTGAGGTGTGTTTTCTTCCTGCTGTGCGTTGAAGAAATCTGTAAGCTCGTCGGCAGTAAGATTGTTGGCACGGCCAATGTTTGGATTCAATTCCGGAGAAAGAATTTCATCACTGTCATCCAGCGTTTCTTCAAAAGCGGCATCTACATCAAAAAGAGAATCATCATTGCTGTCGCTGTCATCAGATCCACGGCGGATATCTTCTTCCATCTCAGAGAAAACATTTCCGGCAGCATTTGAAACGTTAGAGAAGTTTATGCTTTTTTCCTGTTTTGCAATCTGATTGAATACTGTGTTGTCAACTTCCATTTCTTCTGGAATTGGTTTAATATCATCAGACAGATCTTCGTTTACAGGAAGGTTGTTAGGGTCAACATCAAAGAAATCAGGGTCCAGAGTTTTTTCTGCAAGCGAAATCTTTCTAGGATATTTTGAATTTATATTCTGTGCTGCAGCATAAGGGTCGTTATCGTCTGATTTTTCCTGGTCAGCAGCGGCTTCTTCATCCTTAAGCGAAATTGTGTTCGGCAGATTTTTGTTTGTAACAACTTTGTTTATATATTTTGCAGATTCGTAAGGAGAAGCTTCTGATTTTTCTTCAAGCTCATCTGGCGAGAAAGAAAGTTCAGGATCATTTTCATCAAAATCTTCTACATAGTCTGGAGGAAGTTCTGCAGGGGCTGGAGGAACATTGTCCCATTCAAGTTCATCAACTGCATTTTCTGCAGGAACGTCTTCCGAAAGCAAAGCGGCATATTCTTCCTGAGAAATAATTGAAGCAGGATTTTTTGGCTGAGCGTCTTCTTCGGCAGGAGCAGCTGCTGGAGCTGGAGCAGGTGCGGCAGTTGCAACAGCAGTCCCGGCAGGAGCAGCCTCTACACTTGGTTTATCCCCATCCAGGTTATCATAATCATCTATGCTAGGAATATCTGCTTCGTATAATTCTTCTGCAGATTCCATAAGTGCTTCGAAAGAATCATCCTTCTTTTTCTTTTTGAGTTTATTAAGTGCTTTGTCGAATACTGTATTTTTAGCACCAATTTTCTTGTACTTAAACTGAGTATCTTCTTTTTCCGAATCTTCAGAATCATCGGCCGGTTCGTCATCAGCTTCGTCTTCATCTCCGGTTTCTTCAAAATCACTTTCAGTTTCATCAACAAACTCAATAGAGTCTTCTGAATCGTCGTCAAAATCATCTTCTGAATATTTTGGAGGTTCTTTTCCTTTATAGAAAATCCTGCGGTTAACAGATTCTGCAATTACACCAGCGCCAAGAATTTCAATAATTACAAGCATAAGGCCTGTAACACCGGCAATTACAGCTTTAATAATGCCGGAAGTTCCATCGGAACCACCACTAAGCGCGCCTCGACAGATTTTTTCTGTAAAAACGCATGTAAAAAACGGCAGGATTGCTGTTATAAGGCGCATTGTTTTTTGAGCAGTCCAGATTGAAGCAAAACAGTAAAGACCCGAAATCAAAAGGAAAATCGGAATCAGAATGCTTGAGAATCCATAAACTGTAATGAGCATATTTCCTACATAGTAGAAAATGTTGTTATGCCCAGGGCCTCCCACACCAAAATCGAGGAGCTGCAACAACAGACATATAGAAAAAACTGCTGCAAGAGCAAGTAAAATTGTGCCTGTTATAATACTAGATTTATTAGACGATTTCATATTTTAATTATCGTCTTTTAGAAAAATGAGTTTAGTGTTATAATTTTATTTATGAAAAGGACTGAAGTTAAGACTGTTGGGATTTTAACCTCTGGAGGCGACGCTCCTGGGCTTAATGCGGCTATCAGAGCACTTTGTGTTGCTGGTAAAAATAAGTACGGAATGAAATTTATAGGTATTCGTAATGGATACCGCGGGCTTATTGACAACGATACATTCAAAATGGATAAGCTCGATTTTGATTCACTGGTAACAGCCGGAGGAACCTGTCTTGGAACTTCGCGCGTAAAGCCTTTTAAAAATCCTGTGCCAGATCCAAAAACAGGGCTGCTTCCTGTAGAAGGCATTAAGGAAACTTTCAAAAAGAATAAACTTGATGCTCTTGTTTGTCTTGGCGGTAACGGAACTAATACTACCGCGTCGCTTCTGGCAGAGGCAGGCTTTAATGTAATAGGCCTTCCTAAAACTATTGATAATGATATTGTTGGCACCGAAGAGTCGTTTGGATTTCAGACAGCTATTCAGGTTGCAACAGAAGGTATAGAAGCGATTCGTACAACTGCCCGAAGTCATCATCGTGTAATGGTTGTTGAAATTATGGGCCACAAAGTTGGATGGCTTGGCTTGTATGCTGGTCTTGCCGCAAATGCAGATGCAATTCTGCTTCCGGAAATTCCTTATGATATTAGAAAGCTTGGAAAATTTATAAAGGCTAAGGTTGAAGGTGGTCAGGGTTATGCTGTGATTGCCTGTTCAGAAGGAGCCATAAATCTTGATGAAGCTAAGCTTGGTAAAAAGGAATTTAAAAAGGCCCGCGAAAGCATGACTCAGTCTGTAGGATTCCGTGTTGCAAAAGAGCTCGAAGCAGAAACAGGAATAGAAACAAGAACTTCTGTTTTGGGTTATACTCAGCGTGGTGGAAATCCAAAGCCTTATGATATTGTTCTTGCAACAACAATTGGTGCCGCTGCAGCAGATTTTCTTGCAGAAGGTCAGTTTGGAAAGTTAGTTGCAATTAATGACGGAAAAATTTCAGGCGTTCCTTTGAGCACGGTTGCCGGTGTTGTAAAAGCAATTACCGAAGAAGATCCTGTTTTGCAGACAGCAAGAGCTCTTGGAATTTGTTTTGGAGATTAGTATGGGGTCCCTGAGCTTGTCGAAGGGTGAGCTTAAATGCCACCGTTGTGCCAGATGTAACGGCTATGGTTGTCCCGATATGCTTCCAGGACTTGGCGGCGTTATGGGCGGAGTAAATTTTCAGGCCAACTGTGCAGACTGGAAGGCTCTTGCCGGTACTGTAAGCTCAGAAGCCCTTGATGCTGTAGAAGTTCTTCCTTCAAAACTTCGCTGCGGTCCTGTTACAGGCGCCGTAGAAAATATTGGTTATGCCAACGAAAAAGACTTTTATTATCCATATTTGAAAAACGCATATGATGCAGGCTTTGGTCTTTGTATTGGTGACGGCTGCCCAGATGAAAAACTGAAATTTGGTATTGCAGCTGTGGAAAAGATTGGTTCTAACCTCGATGCCGCCTTTTTTCTTAAGCCATATCCTCAGGAGCGACTTTTTGAACGCATAGAATGGATTGGTAAAAACGCCCGCTACATTGGAATTGATATTGATTCCTATAATATTCTTACAATGAGAAATCTGGTAAATCTTGAAAGAAAGACTGCAGCTCAGCTTGAGGAATTCCGTAAGCGTTCCGGAGTTCCTTTTGTAATTAAAGGTGTTTTCACAGATGAAGACATTGAACTTGTAAAAGAAGTCCACCCGGATGTAGTTTATATTTCAAACCACGGTGGCCGCGTAGAAACCCGCAAAGGCAGTACAGCAGACTTCCTGGCCGCCGAAGGCCCGAAACTAAAAAAATACTGTGACCAGCTTTGGATAGACGGAGGCATCCGCACTCGCCGCGACATTCAGACAGCCCTATATTACGGTGCAGACCAGGTAATAATGGCCCGCTCCCCAATTCGAGCAACCTTTGATGACCACTATGAGGAGTTTTTGAAGGAACTGGGATTATAGAAAAGTAAATGAAAAGAGAAGTGATTCTTTTTGAAAACGAAAAGGGTGAAGACAGCCTTCCTAAAATATTATTATTCTGGTTGAATTTCCTTTTTATTGGTGTAGCTTTTGTAGGCGGAAGATTCATGCCTGCCGGAGTAGTCCTATACCCGCCGATATTTATTGTTTCCTTAATAGTTTCCATTTATCATTTTAGAAAATCCATAAAGAACCATACATTTGAACTTTTTTCTTTATATCTGTTGCCGGCATTGATAGCCTTAATAATTGGAATACAAATTGATTTTGCAGACACAAAGAAAACAAAGGAAGAGCTTCTTCAGGCCCAGGCCTATGTTGAACAATACTATGAACAAAACGGCTCTCTCCCCGACAAAGACGATGAAACCCTAAAAGAGCTTCATGTCAGTATATATGGCGAAGTATACGACGAAGGCTATGATTATGAACTTCATGGCCATGGCGCCAGAATCGGCCGCGGCGATGATCATGTGTTTTTGTATCCACGGCCGTAGATAAGAAAAACTTGAATTATCACTTTTATCAGTTATAATGATGTCAGGAGCCATATATGAAAAAAACTGTTTTATTATTTTTAATTCCGTTATTGTTTATTTCGTGTGAACAGAATAAATCTGTTGAAGAAACTGTAGAAGAAATCGTAAATGAAGAAACAACAACTGTAATTATTGATAATGCCGGTGAGACTTCTGGAGTAGAAATAACAACACAAACAAACACAGAACAATCTTCGGAAGACCCAGAACTACCTGGGTTTGAGGAACTTTGTGTTATAGATGTATTCAGTATAATAAACAGTGTTCCAAAAGAAGTTATTGGAAAGGAACAAAAAAGTTATACAGTTGAATTAGAGAATGGACTTTCTTTTTGTTTTGAAAAAGGCATAATAAATCGAACAATGGGTTATTTTCAATTCGATAGGGTTGGAGACAAGTACTCAGAGACTATAGGCAGTAATTTTTCAATTTTAAATTTACCAGATAATTATAAATATAGAATAACCATTCGTTACCAACGTTCAGCCTCCGCAGAATTGCATTGTTATACTGTTGATAATTATGAAATCAAATCTTGGTTTCTATGGAATGAAATAAATGAGATTGTCATGGTATTTCACGCAGGAATCACAGGAATTCGATTTGTTCCTTTGAAAGAGGGAGGGACATCCCCTTCTCTTAAAGTTTACAGCATAACTATTGAAAAAGAAAAAAAGCAGGAACAATAAAACAACAGAGCTATAAAATTATTATCATTTTACACGCGAAACAGAGGTTTTCTTTTGGTTCGCGTGTTTTTTTTTATGGGGTGGGGGTGGTGTTACACGCGAAAACACAATAGCAGTTCAAATCGCGTGTATGGGCTTAATGGTTTTATTTCAAAAGACACGCAGATGATACTCTAAAGGCTTTTTCGCGTGTACGAAGTAGAGCTTCAAAAATTTTTTTACACGCGAAATACTTCGTCTGATTCTTTTCGCGTGTAATGTACGTTACAGGAAAAAATAATTTACACGCGATTCCTTTGATATCTCTGATTTCGCGTGTATTTGGAAAAACTGTTTGGAAAAAAGTACACGCGAAAATACAAAAACTAGACAAATCGCGTGTTTTATTTACAAAAAAAGACCTTTTGCTGGAACCGCCAAATCATTCTTATTCAAAAATACAACCCTCTAAAATAGAATCCATCCAGTCCAGGGCTTCGTCGAAGCAGGCGTTGCAGGCGTCCAGGTTTATAAGGAAGTAGATTGTTGTTTCGAGACGGTTCAACTTTTGGTTGATGCGGAAGTATGACATTCCGTCGTCGGTGGAGGTGCTGGCGGTGGCGTTGTAGTCTATTGGGCGTTCAAAACTTAAGCCGGAGAACTCGGTGCATGGGACGCCCATTACTATTGAAACGCCTTTCATGCCATTTCTTTCATCGTTGTACAGGTTAGGGTTTTCGTAAATGTAGTAATCGGCGACGAATCCGTTTATGGTTGTTGTTTTTTTCTTTGTGATTGTTCCGCCGTCTCTTGTTGCAGAATTGATTGTAAAATTATCAACATAGCTTTTTTCAACGTTGGCAAATGCTAAGATTGAAAAGCTTACTCTGGTTCGCGCTGTATCTGAAATTGTAATAGGATCAGAACTTACAGAAAAAAAGCTTGAACCATTTTGATATCCGATGGCTTTTAGGCTCCAATCTTCGTGAACAGGAATTGAAACTCCAAGCAGCGAACTGCAAATCCTTGATTCGTCTTCGGTTGTTTCAGAATACCAGGTGTCATACAAGTCATAAGTTCCATCTACAGACGTAGCAGATTCATCAGAGTAAATGACTGAATACAGCATATAATCTTCGGGAGCCATTCCGGTGTACTGGCAGTAGTAGCTCAAGCCCAATCGTGCGTGGATTCTCATGCCTGCCATGTTGCAGCCGTAAATGTAATCCCAGAGGAACGGAATAACCCATTCATCTTTTTTGCCAACGCCGCCTCGCATCTGAACGGCTGTTTCATATTCCGGATAAATATAGCTTGGGGCTGAATTTGAATAAAAACGGCCCATAATCCACCAGGTGCGGTACTCTTTTGGGTAGTTGTCCTTTAAAGAATCACCACATTCTACTATCTGATTAAACATATATTCGTCAATATTATACAAATATGTCTTTACAATAAGGCTTAAAAGGCTTATTTCGTAGTTTTGTTTGAGCGTAGAAAGGTATTCATCAAAATCTTTAAGCTCCTGGGCTACTGTTTCCTTTGATTTTTCGTAATCCCAGTTTGGAGTCCAGTGATCTGTAAAATATTCGTTTTCAAGAAAAAGCTCGTATTGTGCCTTGAACTCTTTTTTAGAAGGCAGCTTGTTCTTTTTGATTGCATTAGACTGAGAAAAGGCGCTGACTGACAAAATTAAAAATACACATAAACATAATAATTTTTTCATAAATCGTCTCCTAATATTTCCTTACACAAGTCATCATAAACATGTGCGTTCGGATTATCCTTATAGCTGTAAGTTGCTTTTGGCTGGCCGTTTTTGTACCAGGTTATTTTATAATCAATGCCGTACTTTTTCTGCAGGTGATAATAGGTCAGGGCTTCGGCAAAATCGTCCATCCAGTTTTTAGAAGCGTAGGCTGTGCAGAACGGAGATTTTGCAAGATATTCAATAAGATTTTTTCCTTGCGAAATTGAAACCTGGCCTCCGAATCCGTAGTAGGATGCTTTTTCAAACTTTTTGTTTCTGTATTTTTTTAGCGGAGTGAACTTGTCCTGCCAGACAGAAAAAAATACATTGCCCGGGTCTGTTGCTTGAGTTGAATCATAAGTGTAAGGAGTAACATTATTTATAAAATCATAAACGTGGGCTGCTTCGTGAGTGAGGGTTTGTACAAGGGCTACGTAATCCTGGCCGCCTTCTACTACAACTTTGTTTTTGTCATCTGTGTTATTAAAAAGTGTGTTGTCGCGGTATGTAAGCCATTCATCCATTGTGTGATAAAAAATGTCGGCATTAAAATAAATGATGCAGTATTCGCGGTCATCTTCGCCAAAAATGATGTCTGTCATAGCACCGTATTCCATTCCGTCTACAAAATAGATTGCATAAACATGATTAGTGACAATATCCTTGAGTGCCTGCGGAAGGTCTTTAAAATATATAGCAAAAAGCGTTTTTTCTGTATTTGACAAGTTGTGATTTTTGTAGGTGTAAATATTGTCAAAGTCCATCAGGTAGTCTGCCGCGTTTCCTTCAAAGGGACGGATTTTTTCGAGCAGATCTGAGGAAAAGCTTCCGCCATAAAAGGAAGTGTTTTTGTACGGGAAAGCCTTTAATTCTTTTTTTGTATACGCAAAGCATGAAACAGAAAGGAAGGCAAATAAAACAAATACTAACTTTTTCATAAGTCCATTATTACACACTTTTTTAAGTATTTCTATCTTATTGTTGAAACCCCCGATTTCTACTATAATCAGACTCATGAATAGCAAACATAAAATGCAGGTTCTTCAGGAGCTTGCGGCAAAAAATGGACCTTTGTGTGTGGGGCTCGATACAGACCCTTCTTATATTCCAGAAAATATTGTTAAACAGTATGAAAGTGCGCCTGCTGCTGTGCTCGAATACAATAAACAGATAATCAACCGCGTGGCTGCTGATAAAACTGCGTGCTGTTTTAAAGTTCAGATTGCTTATTACGAGGCAATGGGACTTGAAGGCCTTAAGGTTTATTCACAGACTCTTAAGCTTGTGCGTGAAAGCGGACTGATTGCAATTTCTGATATTAAGCGCGGAGACATTGGTGCTACTTCTCAGGCTTATGCCCGTGCTCATTTTACCGGGGACTTTGAAACTGATATCATAACTATAAATCCTTACATGGGCTTTGATACTTTGCAGCCTTATACAAAATATGCTGAACCTGAAAATGGCGGTAAGGGAGCATTTGTTCTTTTGTGCACTTCGAATCCCGGAATGACTGATATTGAACATCAGGAACTTAAAGCGGGTGGACTTTTGCTTGAACGTGTAGGCGATGAAATTGCCCATATTGGTGCTGATTTTGCAAAGTTTTATCCGGAGCAGACCTGCGGTATTTATGGTGCCGTTGTTGGTGCGACCCAAGTTGCCGATGCCCGATACCTTCGTGATAAATACAAGGACACTTTCTTTTTGATCCCAGGCTACGGTGCCCAGGGCGGCGATGCTGCAATTTGTAAGACACTGCTTGAGAAGGCAGGTGGAACAGTGAACTCTAGCCGCGGCATACTTTGTGCCTGGAAGAAGAATGCAGATCTTGAAGGCAAGATTGCGGCAGGTACGCTTACGATGGATGATATTGCAGGGGCTGCGGCGAAGGCGGCTTTTGATAGTAAGGTGGATTTGACTAAATAGATTGTTGGGTCAAGCCCGACAATGACGATGCGGGAGGCATTATGCCAGCAGATAGTTGTGAAAAAACATACCCATTATATACTCAAGGTACGGTAGTGCGATGCATTGCTGTTGAAGGCGCGTCGCCAAAAGGCAGCGTGTGGCAGCTTGTTGTTGAGCTTCCTTGGGGCGCAGAGGTGCATCCAAAATCACTTCCACTTGCGGGACAGTTTTATATGCTCCAGGCAGCAAGAACTAATACACTGCTTGGACGCCCAATAAGTGTTTTTCATGTAAATAAAAAGGGTGCACGCCCACAGATAGAATTTCTTATTCTTATAAAAGGTCAGGGAACTGTAGAACTTTGCAGTCTTATGGCAGGAGATAAAGTAAACCTGCTGGGACCTTGCGGAAACTGCTTTCCAAAACCCGCAGGAAAGGCTTGTATTGTCGGTGGAGGCATTGGAGTGGCCCCGGTTGCCGGTTTTGCAGAAACTCTTCCTGTTGGATCTTATGATTTTTATGCTTCCTTCAAAAGCGGCAGCTACGGCTTAGAAAATATCAAACCTGCAAACCTTACAATCACAACAGACGACGGTTCTGTTGGCGTTCATGGAATGCTTCCGGCAGCCCTTACAGAACAAGCTCTGCGCGACGGAAACTATGCTGCTGTTTATGCATGCGGTCCGACTCCAATGCTTGCCTACGTAAAAAAGGTTGCCGAAGCCTGTGATCTTCCTTGTTACCTTAGTCTTGAATCACACATGGCTTGTGGTGTAGGCGTTTGTCTTGGCTGTACAATTCAGACAACAGAAGGTAAAAAGCGATGCTGTACAGAAGGCCCTGTTTTCTACAGCCGCATTCTTGATTTTGAAAATCTTGACGGAACAGGAACCCGCGAAAGTGTTGCAGGTATAAAAGTTCAGCCACGCCGCGAACCGCTCAAAGCTGACCCTGATCTTTCAGTAGAAATTGCCGGAGTTAAATTCAACAACCCTGTAATTGCAAGTTCAGGCTGTTTTGGTTTTGGTACAGAATATGAATCTGTTTTTGATGTAAGCCGTCTTGGAGGTATTTCAAGCAAAGGGCTTACTCTTGAACCATGCCCTGGAAATAACGGAATCCGCGTTTACGAAACTCCAGCCGGTGTTATGAATTCAATCGGGCTTCAGAATCCCGGGATTCCGCATTTTATAGAAAACGAGCTTCCTCAGATGCTCAAGCTTGGCCCGGTTGCAATTGCAAATCTTAGCGGCCATTCACTTGATGCCTACATTAAAGGCGCAGAACTCCTGGATAAAACAGAAGTTCCAATGATAGAGCTCAATATTTCATGTCCAAATGTAAGCGCAGGTGGTGCAGCCTTTGGAATGACATGCCAGGCTGCAGGTGACGTTGTTCGCGCCGTTCGTGCCGTTACAAAAAAGCCTCTTGCAGTTAAGCTTACTCCTCAGTCTCTTGAACTCAACGCAGTTGCACTTGAATGTATTAAAGCCGGTGCAGACGCCATAAGCCTTTGTAATTCGTTCCAGGGAATAGCAATTGATATTGAACGCGGCGTTCCTGTTTTTGATAAATTAAAGGCCGGCCTTGGTGGACCAGCTGTTCGTCCTATTGCTGTTCGTCTTGTTTACGAGCTTGTTCAGGCAATAAATACTTTGCCGGCCGACCAGCGTGTTCCTGTAATTGCTATTGGAGGAATTGCCACCTGGCAGGATGCAGTAGAGTTTATTATGGCAGGAGCAGACGCTATTCAGGTTGGAAGCGCAACCTTTGGAAACCCTAACGCAATGATAGAAATTATAGACGGACTTGCCGCCTTTATGAAACGCAAGGGCTACGCTAAACTTTCAGACTTCAAAGGAATTATCCAGAAATGAAAAACGGTAAGGTGTTCTTAGAAGGCCTGCGCGACGGCGTTCCAATCGGCCTTGGCTATTTTGCAGTTGCTTTTTCTCTTGGTATTGTTGCCAGAAACGCCGGTCTTACTCCAATTCAGGGTTTTATTGCAAGCTTTTTTAATCTTGCCTCTGCCGGAGAATATGCGCTTTTTACTTCCATGCAGGCAGCCGCTTCATTTCTTGAAATCGCCATAATCACACTTGTTGTAAACGCACGATACCTTCTTATGAGCTGTGCGCTCGCACAACGCTTTGACCCTGCAACCCCAATGATTCACCGTCTTTTTGTAGGCTTTGGAATTACAGACGAGATTTTTGGTATTACAATTGCACGTCCGGGCACAATTCAGCCGGTATATAATTATGGGGCAATTCTTTTTGCAGCAATACTCTGGTCCCTTGGAACTTCTATGGGAATTATCGCAGGAAACTTCCTGCCAACTCGCGTAGTAAGTGCACTTTCTGTAGCACTTTACGGTATGTTCCTTGCAATCATCATTCCGCCGGCACGCAAAAACCTTGTAATAGCAATTGCAGTTGCAGTGAGCTTTTTGTGCAGCTATCTTTGCGGAATTATTCCGTATGTGAAGGAATTGTCGTCAGGTACAAGAACAATCATTTTGACGGTTGTAATTGCAAGCATTGTGGCAATAATTAAGCCAATTGAAGAGGACCCTTCGACAAGCTCAGGGACCACTGGGGTGGGTGAGCCTGTCGAACCCCCACAAGATGGAGGCACTCTATGATCTACAACTACCTTGCCATCTTCACTGCATTCGGTGTGTCATATCTCATCCGTGTACTCCCGCTTACACTTATTCGTAAACCAATCAAAAATCGATTTATCCGCTCATTCTTATATTATGTACCATACGTAACTCTGGCAGTAATGACATTCCCGGCAATTGTTCAGGCAACACAGTCTCCGATTGCAGGAATCATAGCGCTTGTAATTGGAATAATACTTTCTTTCTTTGGTGCAGGCCTGTTCCCGGTTGCATGTGTCTGCTGTGCTGTAGTATTTATTGCAGAATTATTTTTATAAACAGGAGGCCGTAAATGGGTCGCGAAATTGAAATAAAAATCCCGCTCACTCAAAGCGAGTATGATGAACTTTTTGCAAAAATCAACGAGCCGCCATTTACCAAGCCTGTTCACCTTTTAAAATCAGACTCATATTTTTCACGCTACGACACCCGCGAAGAACGAAAGGCCAAGAATGAACCACAGGTAATCAGAATCCGCACAGACGAAAACCTGAACGAAGGCACAAAAAAATCATATTTCTGCATCAAACGAAAATCAATAGAAAACGGAATAGAATTCAACGCCGAAAACGAAACTTTCATTGAAGATGAAAACGTCCTGAAGCTCCTTTTTGAAGTTTCTGACTATCACCAGTTTTTCCAGAAAAACAAGGATGCCTTTTCAACCTATTACAACGACATGCACCTTGAACTCGAAAAAGTAAACGGCCTGGCATATGTAGAAATAGAAGTAACAACAGACAATCTTCCTGCAGACAAAGTCCGCCAGAACCTGGAAGCATTTGTAAAAGAGCTTGGCCTTGACCCGTCAAAACGAGACTCACGCAGCTGGATGGAAATCATACTGGACGGAAAGATTCTTTAAACATTTGCAGGGACTTTTAATGCTTCAAGGACTTTTTCTAGAGGGGCATTCATTTTCTTTGCAGCAACTTCGGGTGAGGCATTAAAATCGTTTATTAAAACAAGAGCATCTTCTATTGCTTTTTCGTTTCGACCTTCTTGTCTGCCTTGTTCTAAATCATAGTTTCTTTGTCTTAAATATGTCATATACTGATGCCTCCACTGCATGTTTTGTTTTGCATCATCTACATACTTTTTCAAAGTTGAAGTGTATGTACTTCCCGGCTTGTTTGAAACAAGAAGCTCAAAAAAAGCCTTAAGCTCCTTATCTTCAATTATTTTAGCACAAGTTGGTGCAATAAAAAAGTGTTTAAAGTCACGGTCATTAAGTTTTGTTTTTCCGTTTTCTTTGCAGATATTTTCAAAAGTATATACAGGAAGACCCGCCTTAAAAATATCTTTCATACAAATAAAAATAACATGCGAATCCCTTAGTTTCTTATAAGGTTCTCCGTCTTTTAATGAGTCAAGAGCCATAAGTCCTGCATAATATCTTGCCCTTTTTGGGAGCTCTTTGGTATTCACAACCTGTAGTTCAATGTCATGCATTCTTCTAGCTTCTTTTACAAACACATCAAGCCGTATACCTTTCTTGTCATGATCTAAATCGATTGTCTCCTCATTATGCATTTCCATCTTCCTGATTTTTATCTTAAGCAGCATTTCCAACAGTTGTTTACAAGCATCCTGATGGTGGCGCATAACCTTGTAAAAAATAAAATTGTTCGCAAGTGTTGCTTTTTTCCATTCCTTCTCAAACGCTTTTTCTTTTTTCTGATTCATATAAAATCTCCCAAAATAGATTTGTGCATAATTCCCCAAGCCACACCACAGCCAGACAAAAAGTAATTATTTTATATATATAGTATTAGAAAAAAAATGGACTTCTTACAAAAATTTCTAAAAATTCTTTAAAAAATATTTGTTTTTTCATACATTTTCTCTCTTATGGTAAAATTTTCCTGGTTTTGATAGAATGAAATCATGACCGAAAATCCCGCTTTCCTGAAAACCCAACTTATCACTTATCTTGGCAACAAGCGCAGCCTGATTGGTTATATAGAAAATGAGGTTAAGCAGATTGCCGAAGAGCTGGGGAAGCCAAGGCTTGTTTGTGCAGATTTGTTTTCAGGGTCGGGAGTTGTAGCCCGCATGCTCAAAGGTTATTCTTCAAAGCTGATTGTAAATGATCTTGAAAATTATTCGGCTGTAATAAACTCCTGTTACCTTAGCAACAAAAAAGATTACCCTGCAAAGCTCTGTGCAGAATACAGACAAATAATCCTGGACCTCGCCGAGCAGAAAAAAATCTCCGGCATTATCACAAAAAACTATGCACCAAAAAACGATAAGAAGATTCAGAAAGGCGAACGCGTTTTTTACACCCATCAAAATGCCCTGCTGCTGGATACTTACCGTACCCTTATAGACCGCGTTGTAAAAGAGCCTGAACTCAGAAAATATTTCCTTGCCCCGCTCATTACAGAAGCTTCTGTTCATACAAATACAAGCGGAGTTTTCAAAGGCTTTTACAAGGACAAGAACACAGGTCTTGGTTGTTTTGGTGCTTCGGGAAAAGACGCACTTTCGCGAATCCTTGGTCAAATAGAACTCAAAGAACCTGTCTTCAGCAATTATGAAAGCGAGCTTACAATTTACCAGAAGGATGCTGTTGAGCTTGCAACCCAGCTTAAAGACATAGACATCACTTACCTTGATCCGCCGTATAACCAGCATCCGTACGGGTCAAATTATTTTATGCTAAACCTTATTCTTAAAAACAAGCTTGATGTAGAAATCAGTCAGGTGAGCGGAATCACCCAGGACTGGAAGCGTTCTGTATTCAATAAGCAAAAGCTGGCACTGGACGCAATGGAACAAATAATAGCCGCACTGAACACAAAATATACAATTGTTTCTTATAATTCCGAAGGCTTCATAACCTTTGACCAGATGAGTAAAATGCTTAAAAAATACGGTTCCTTAAAGACTGTTCAGATTAATTACAACACCTTCCGTGGCAGCAGAAACTTAAATAACCGCAGCATTCATGTGTCCGAGTATCTTTTTGTGCTCGAAAAGTGGTAGTCCTATTTAAAACCACCACTAATTATCTACAGAAACGGCTTTAATATCTGATAATCCGGCCAGATTTTTAGTTAATTCAACAGTTGCCATGTTTTCAGGGATTTTTCCAATGTAAATAAGGGTTAATCCGCCGGTCTGAACATCATATTTTGTATTAAGCTCAAACACAACAATTCCGGCATCTGTAAGAATCTTTCTAACGGCTTTTTCATCAACCTGGTTTGTAGAAAAATCAAGACGGATGATTTTGCGTTTTTCGGCAGGGAACAGCTTGCGTTCCATTGGACCAATTACAAGTAAAAGCAGGAATGAGAAAATCAGCACAATTCCAACAGGAACATAAAGCTTTGCTCCACAGGCAACTCCTAGCGCTGCAGAAGTAAATATAATTGATGCAGAAGTAAGTCCGCGAATATTTAAGCCCTGGTTTACAATTGCACCGGCACCCAAGAAACCAATACCTGTAATAACGGCAGCTGCAACTCGCGCAGGGTCTCCTTTTACAACTCCGGTAGAAGCAATTGCTCCAGAAACAATTGTCAAAAGGCACGAAGAAACACACAAAAGTGTAAGCGTACGAATGCCAACTGTATGCTGTCTCATTTTGCGTTCAAATCCAAGGCAGAATCCGCAAACCAAACTAAGAGATAATCGAATAGCGTAATCTATATAAATATCCATAAGCTACTTAAACAATGTAAATCCGTTTGAAATCTTGCCGCCGGCTTTTACCCAGCTGCAGGCCTGCTTAACACTTTGACGGCTCTTAAAGCCTTCAATAATTCCAAAGCTTTCTTTTACCCATTTTCCAAGCTCTTTATCGCTGCCAAAAAGCTCATTTGACTGATCGCATTTTGCAAGAAGTACCGAAAGATACTGACGATCGCTTACCAGGGTTGCAAAATTTTCGGCCAGAGCTATGAATGCCTGTTGTGCAGCATTTACAATATTGCTTGTTGGATGAAGATTAATATTTTTACTGCCTGAATGTACAAGTTCTGCCTTTGAAGGATAAGTTTTTATAACAAAAGCAACTGTAACAGGCTCCTTGCGCTGCTCCAGACGAAGCATAAGCTCGTTTATAAAATACTGAAAGCTTGTAATCATTGTTTCAACAGCAACAGAAATATCTTCTGTACGGTCAAGCTCAAATTTTGTTCCAAACCAGTAGGAATCAAAAAATAAGACAAATTCATCAAGCTGTTCAAGCTTAGTTTCTGCTTTAATAATCAGTGAACGAGATGAAATTGCAGAGGCACGGTTCCAGGTAGTAGCCAGAATGCCTTCTGCTTCAAAGTTTCCGGCTTCACCTTCGTCGCGGACAACTCCAAAGACCTTTCGGGTTGCAACAAAGGCTTCTGCAAAATCAAGACTGTCGGGCAAATCTTTGCCAACGATTAAAATATCTGCCATAAAAAATATTATAGCACACTCTAGTTTCACATTCTAGAGTATGATATAATATAGAGTATGAAAGTTTGGATAAAGTATTTAATAGGAATTGCTCTTGGTGTAATTACAGCGGTTCTTTTACCGGCAGATTCAGTTTCTGGCGCGTCAGTCATAACATTTCTCACAGAATTATTCGTGCGCTTTGGCCGATACCTTGTAGTTCCAATTGTATTTTCTTCTGCAATAGTTGCAATCAATAAATTAAGAACATCAAAAATACTTTTAAAATCTACAGCCTGGACATTTGGCTTTATTATTGTTTCTTCGCTTTTGCTTGCCTTTGTTGGGCTTCTTTCGATTCTGATTGTTCGCCTTCCACGTATTCCAATTACAAATGAACTTGCAGGCGAAATTGCCGGAATAGATGTAAAAGCCTTAATACTCAGTCTTTTCCCGGAATCGGCCTTTAGTGCTCTTAAAGATGGTTCCTTCCTGCTTGTTTCATTCCTTTTTGGTTGCTTGATTGGCTGGGAAAGTGCAAGTGAGCTTACAGTATTCAAACCTGTTTTTGCACTTGCCGATTCTCTTTCACAGCTGTTCTATCATATTTCAGTTTTCTTTACAGAAATCCTGGCTGTTTTTTCAATAGCCATTATGTGTAACTGGACAATCACTTTCCGTACTGCGTTTGCAACAGGAATTTATACTCCGCTTATTGTAATGCTACTTTGCGATTTTATTCTGATTGTTTGTGTTATTTATCCAATCCTTATCCGCGTTGTTTGTCACGATCCTCGACCATACCGCGTTCTTTATGCAAGCCTTGCACCCATGATGCTTGCTTTTATAAGTGGAGATTCAAATCTTGTTTTGCCGCTTACAATCCGCCACGGAAAAGAAAGTCTTGGAATTAAACGTCGTTCAAGCGGTTTTTCATATCCTTTGTTTTCTGTTTTTGCACGCGGTGGTTCTGCCATTGTTGTAATAATAAGCTTTATCATGATCTGGCGTTCTTACACAGCTCTCCGTATTCCGTTCAATGATATTTCATGGTTGTTCTTTACAGCTTTTGGACTTTCGTTCCTGCTTGGAGCAATTCCAAACGGAGGAGCTTTTATTCTTTTGACAATTATCTGTACTAAATATGGAAAGGGCTTTGAAACAAGTTATCTGCTGCTTCAACCGGCTGCTGTAATTTTGTGTTCATTTGCAACTTTATTTGATACTGCTACAGCAATGTTTGGCAGCTATGTTGTTTCTGTAAAGACAAAGATGGTTGAACATCATACGATTCACCATTTTATTTAATACGGTCTTTGCAAGGAGTTTGTTTTGGAAGTTCCAGTTAATGAGATTGTAACGGGAAGAAAATGCTTTTTTATTCTGCCAGATCCGTCTCTTATGCCTATACCTTTTCTGGAAGATTTTTTTGCTTTAGGTTTTGAATGCTATTACATTGGAAACGACGGTCGTGTTCCTGTACAGAAAAAAATTGAGACTATCTTAAAACTTTTTAAGGATGTTATCTTTTTTATAAACGTAGATTATGAGCTTTCTGGTTTTCAGTGGCCTGAATATATATATGAACTGCTTCACAAGCAGAAGGCAACTACGGAACAGTTTGGAATTACATTCTTAAAAAGACAGAGCACTGTAGAAATAGAAACACTGAAAAGACTTTACTTTGATGAGCTTGATCTTAAGCTTGGATACATTCAGCTTGAGTATCAGAAAAAGAATAATCTTGGAATTGTAGCAAAGGCTTTGTTTAACATTCAGGCTCAGGGACGACGTAAGACAATCCGTGCGCTTTGTTCAAGTGCCTGTACCTACAAGCTTGATTATGAAAAAGAGTCATTCTCCGGCTCTTTGCAGGATATAAGTCTTTCGCATTTTAGTATTCTTGTAAAAGACGCTCCTCTTCCTGTTAAGCTGTATGAAAAAGTACATGACATTCATTTTAATATACGAGGTTCTTTCTTCCATTCAGATGCAATTCTTGTAATGCAAAGAACTGTTGGAACTGCAAATCTTTATGTTTTTGCTTTTGTAACTCAAACGGGCGCTAACGGTCTTGACGAGCGAACAAAATCACTGCTTGTACCTGTTTTATACAACATGATTTCGACAAACTGTATAGGCCTTTTGGAAAAGCATTATCATGATGATGACGGCAAGAAGGAACAGGCTGAAGAAGCTGCAACAGAGGCCGCTCCAGAAGCACCTGTAGAAGCAAAAATATCTGCAGAGCAGGAAATGGACCCGGAAATAGCAGCACTTGGCGAAGAACCTGAAGACTCAGAAAAATAAACAATTAGGTGGGACATTATGGAATTCACACAAGAAAACATTGACGCATTAGCCGTCAACGAAGTAGAAATCATGAAAAAAATTGCGGAAGAGCTGAATATTCGGGTTCAGCAGGTAAGCGCGGTAATCAGTCTTGTAGAAGAAGGCTGTACCATTCCGTTTATCAGCCGCTACCGCAAGGAAAAGCACGACAACCTTGATGAAGTTCAGGTTCGTGACTGTGATCATTTGTACAAATCATACCACAATCTTGAAGACCGTCGTCTTGAAATTGTAAAAGGCATTTTTGCCCAGGGTAAGCTTACAGAAACTTTGTACAATGCCGTTATGTCTGCAACAACTCTTACTGCGCTTGAAGATCTTTGGGCACCGTTTAAGAAAAAGAAGAAGACTCGCGGAATGATTGCGGCAGAAAAAGGTTTGGAGCCGCTTGCTGATTTTATCCTGGCTGACCACGATGACGGAGCCTGCGAAAAAGAAGCAGAAAAGTTTATTAAGACTGATAACGAAAATGCAGAACTCAACGTAGAAACTGCAGTCGATGCCCTTGCCGGTGCAAAGGATATTATTGCAGAACGTGTTAGTCAGGAAACTGCCAACCGCGATACAGTTCATGCACTTTATATGAAAACCGGAAACATTGTTACAAAGGGAATTGTTCCGGAAGGTCAGGATGCTACTGTTGCAGAAAACACAAGCACTTACAAAATGTATTGGGACTACAAGGAGCCCCTGGACCAGGTAAAGCCTCACCGCATTCTTGCAATAAATCGTGGGGAGCGCGAAGGGGCACTTGAAGTTACAATTGATATTGATGTAGACGCAGCTGTTGCAGCTCTTCAGAGACACGCAGAAATCCACAACACATATCACCGCGATGCTATTGAAGATGGTGTTGTTCGTTTGTTGTCGCCTGCAGTTGTGCGAGAAATCCGCAGTGACGAAGCAGACGAAGCCGACGAGCACGGAATTGGAATCTTCAGCGAGAACTTGAAGAACCTGCTTATGACTCAGCCGATTAAGGGAAGCCGCGTTTTGGGAATTGACCCTGGTATCCGTACAGGTACAAAGTGTGCCGCCCTTGATGAAACAGGAAAGTACCTGGGCTACTTTAAGTTCTTCCAGGTAACAGACCCGGACGGTTCTTACAAAATGATTAATGATGCAATCGACAAATATGATATTCAGGTTGTAGCAGTTGGTAACGGAACCGGCAGCCAGGAAGTTCAGGCAATCGTAAGCCGGGTAATCAGCGAAAATTATACAGACGTTGTTTATACAGTCGTAGACGAATCAGGTGCTTCCGTTTATTCTGCAAGTGACATTGCGCGAGAAGAGTTCCCTGATCTTGATTTGACTATTCGTGGTGCTATTAGTATGGGACGTCGTTTGCAGGACCCGCTTAGCGAGCTTGTTAAGATTGACCCTAAGGCAATTGGTGTAGGACTTTACCAGCACGACGTAAACCAGAAAAAGCTTGCCGAACAGCTTGATGAAGTTGTAGGTTCTGTTGTAAATAACGTTGGTGTAAACCTCAACACTGCCAGCTACTCACTCCTCAAATATGTTTCCGGCATCAACGCAACTACAGCAAAGAAAATTGTTGCCTACCGCGATTCAAACGGAAAAATCACAAGCCGTGAAGATCTTAAAAAAGTTCCGGGGCTTGGACCAAAGGCATTTGAACAGTGCGCAGGCTTCCTTAAAATTGCCGAAAGTTCTGACCCTCTGGACAACACCTGGGTTCATCCTGAAAATTATGATGCAGCCCGCGAAGTTCTTCCAATGATTCAGGCAGGCCAGACAGTTTCTGCAAGCAAGATTGACGAAATTGCAGCCAAATACAACATTGGTGTTACAACAGTCCGCGACATTGTAGAAGAACTGCAAAAACCAAATCGTGACCCACGTGACGGCTACCCAGCTCCAATCATGCAGAAGGGCGTTCTTCAGTTCGAAGACCTCAAGGAAGGCATGAAGGTAACCGGAAAAATCAAAAACGTAGTAGACTTTGGTGCGTTTGTAGATATCGGCTTGCACGAAACAGGCCTTGTTCACCTTAGCGAGCTTAGCGATAACTTTGTAAACGACCCAATGGAAGTTGTAAAAGTAGGTGATGTATTTGAGTTCACAATCATAAACCTGGACAAAGACCGCCGCCGCATAGGCCTTTCCTTAAAGAGCGACGCCATGAACCGTATTGGACAATCTAATGAAGGAAGAAAGCCGGGAACTCAAAAGCAGCCGGGGTCCCTGAGCTCGTCGAAGGGCCCTTCAAAAAAGGTCGTAGTAGTCAAAAAAACCGAAAAAAATGCCGATAATAGTAAAAATTCGCAAAAATTCGACAAAAATGATGACGGAATGAGTTACAATCCGTTCGCTGCGTTTTTTAATAAATAGTGTAAAAAACAAAAATTTATGCTATAATTTTTGCACTAAAAGGAGTGATGCGTATGAAGAAACAATTAAAAACTCTTTTTGCGACTTTATCGTTCTCGCTGATTTTTATGGGCTGTGGTTTAAATACCCTTCAGGTCCCAAAAGAAGTAAAGCTCAAGACAAAAGCAAAATATGAATTTTCCGTATTGGATTTTGATACTTCAAAAGAAAACAGCAGCTTCAAGCTTTCTGAATACTTAGATATTGGAAAAATGCTTGAGGAAAAGGCAGGAGCAGGAACAGGTTCAGGCTCAGGAACCTCAACTTTTAATATCTATAAATATAATCCTGCAAGTGATTATCAACAGTTTCTGGTACATATGTCTCTTCCGGAAACTGAATTCGATATGAGCGAAACTTTCAAAGATATGGACTTCTCTAATGCTATGAGCGGTTTTGACTTTAATAAAAAGTTTACTGTTCCAAACATGAATAAAACCGAAACTCAAGAAATTGATATGAGCAGCATAAGGACAAGTCTTAACAATGTTGTAACATGTATCGGAACTACAGATACAGAGGAATTTGAAATATCTTTTGAAAATTTTAATACAGTTACATATGGTGATAACAGTTATTTTGTTGTTCAAGAGTATCTTTCTTCTGTAATACCTAACGATGCCACTGTTACATTAAAAGGTGATGGCTGGACAAAAACTGCAACCTTTGCCGATGGTGAAGCAGAACTGGATATTTCGGGTAAAACAATAAAAAATACCGGAATGAAATTAAGTTTTACAGGTACAACAGGTGCTGACTTTGCAGTTACTGTAAAGGACGGTAGTACTATTAATTCAATAAAGGGTGTAACTGTTACAGGAGACTCAACAATAAATGTTGCACCCGTAACTTTTACTTTTGACCTTCCAGACCCGGTAGTATTTTGTGCTATAGATGAAGGTTCAATAAACATTTCAATACCAACACCAGCTAACTGGACAGATGTTATTGACGATTTTACAATTACAATATCGGGTGATCTTCAGAAGCATAACGGAGATCCTATTACTTGTACAAAAGCAGGTGATAATTCAAACAATCTGGCAGATACAGACTTCCCTGGCGGTGATATAACAGCTGAAACACAAGTAACAATTGTTTTGTCAAATGATAATATTGATTTTACAAAACCGCTTAATGCCGTAATAACAATTGACCTCAGAAAGATTGCTTCTGCAAAAATCAAGATGGATGCTGGCTTTGAAACAGAAATCAACGGAAGTCAGCCTGTTAGCAGTGATATTACAGATGTTATAGATAGAGTTAAATTTTTACCAAGTGGTTTTGATGTAACAGCAAAGAACACTTTACCTTCTGGAAATGACATTGATTTACAATTTGATTCAGTTTTCCTTGGCATGTCAGGAGATGGAGAAGATGTAAAGAAAACAATTGTTGCCGGAGGCACTTCTGCACAAGCTACTACACTTCGCTTTAAAGGTACCGGACCATTAATTAAGTTTGTTGATGATGGTGAAGGAACAAAAGTAACCACAATGAATGTTCACGGACAAATAGGGTTACCAGGATTTGACGATTCTACGAGTGTAAAAACCTTTGAGGTTACAAATGTTGTTCCAGGAACTGAATACGAGCTTGATCTGAAAATAACACCATTTATAGACTGGGAATACGCAGATGTAAAACTCCCGGCTTCTGTTACAAATGGATATAGTAATAAGATGTCTGTGGGCATAAACAAAAAGACATTGTTTGAATCAGCAGGCAGTGAAAATTTTGCAGATAAGCTTGATATAAATGAATTGCCGCTTTACATTTTTGTGGCCATGCCAGACACTGTTTTCACAGATTTGGAGTTTGAAGGAAAAATAAAATCTTTCTACGGAAATGACAATAGTGGAACAATTACCCCTGTATCAAGTCCTAAAGAAACATGGCTTTTAGGCGATGGTTCAAATTTTGAAGATCTTAATTTTACACCATTACCAGTACTCCAGCAGAATGCAGCAGGTGAAGTTCTTAAAATTAATGCCAATGCATTCCCAACAGCAATTTCTTTAGCTTCCGCAATAAATGATCCTGCAGATGAAGGTTCTCTCTGTATAGAATATAATATCAAACCAAAATCTGGAGTATCTGGTGATGCTATAAGGGTTACAAAAGAGACTATTGAACAGCTTAAATTAAACGGGAAAGCTGCTTCTATAAAAATCGATATTGTAATTCTTCTTTCTATGGATTTTAATGTTAATAGTGATTTAGAAATTGACATTATGAAAATGATGAAGAAGGATGATCCTACCATCGATTTACTTGGAAGAACAGAACAACCTGATATTTCTAGTTATGAAACTTATCTGGACTTATTAAACTCTGCAACAATTCGTATAGATAATATGAAAATACCTATCATTGGAGAGGCTCCAGAACTTTCAATAGATGCTTATGGTGAAGGTCCTGTAAAAAAGGAAATAAAGAACGGTGGTTCTTATGCACTTAAATTAAAACCAAAGAAACTTATGCAAACATATCCTTTGCACCCGGAAATAAAAATCAAGTTTAAACAGAATGATAATGTTAAACTTCTAAAAAAACTGGATGTTGGCGGAAAAATTGTGCTCAATATAGACGCCCAAGGTGAAATCCCAATTTATCCGTTTAATGCGCAGGACTAAGGAGGTGAGAAAATGAAAAAAATAGCTATTGTTTTTGCTTTGTTAATATCATTTGTTGGCACCTCTTTTGCAAAGAATCCGTTTGCACACAGATTCTTTGAAGTAAGGGTAGATGTTCCTGTTGAAGTTTCGAACAATCTTGTAAGTCTTAAAGAAGTTATGCAGGAATCTGTTGTAATTGATTTAAGCGAAATTGCCGAAAAAGTTGCTTTTAAGGGTGCTGCAATTAAAGCTTTTGCGGCTCCAACTTTTTCTTTGAATCTTGATATTCCCCACGGACTCATTCTTGGTCTTTCTGTTGGAGTAGAAGGAGATGCAAGCGTTGGTCTTTCAAAGGATTTGTTTGAATTTCTTGGAAACGGTAATGTTGGAATGGGTGATGACTTTGTAGTACAAACTTCAAATACATATGCCGACATTTTTGCTACTGCAACTGTAAAAGGCGGCTGGAACTTCAAAAAATCAAAAATTGAATTTGAAGGAACAGCTTTCAGTACATTAGCACACTTCGATGCAAGCCAGACTTCTGCCAGAGTGTTTATGAAAGACAACAAGGTTGGTGTACAGGCAAACCTTGAAGCAAAAGGTTATTCAAATTGTGATCTGGCTAATATATCTGATGTTCAGGGTATTTTGAGCTCTATTGGTGACGGCATTGGTTTTGATGTTGGTGCAAAGTATCAAAGAGAGCTTTTCAAATTCCTTACTGTTGGAGCACAGGCTCGTATTCCTATTGTACCAAGCCGTTTGAACACAGGTTATAACGTTACTTATACTTACGATAAATACCTTGGTTTTGATGAATTTGTTGGTATGGGCGGAGATGACGGTGATGACGGAAGTTCTTCTGAAGTTCCTCAGTATCAGGAAGGTGAAGACGACGAAGATCTTACAGGTTTAGCCGCAATTCTTGGTAAGCCAATAAAGCTTGAAACACCATATGCTATTCATCGTCCATTGAAGTTTGGAATCAGTGCCGATTTCCATCCGTTTGGAACACTTCTTTCTACAACAGGCTACGTTGGTGTTGGTTTCAGACATCCGTTTGCTTCGGCTATTAATAAGGATAATGGTGGTCGAGATGAAACACAGTTCTATTTTGATTACTCAATTGGCGGACGCCTTAGCCTTTGGAATATTTTGAGTTTCTCGCTTTCACATTCTTATATGGATGAAGTTTTCAAGAATCAGTTTACTGTTGAACTTAATATCCGTCTTCTGGAAGTTGATGCAGGAGTTTCATTCCAGTCAACAAACTTTGCTCAGAGCTTTACAGGTGCAGGAGTTGGTGCCTTTGTAACACTTTGTGTTGGATTCTAATAAGCTACGGATTCAATTTTTCCGGAAACTGTTGAAATAATAAAATCAGGTGAGTCGTCTGAAAAAGGCGACTCATTTTTTTTGTAATAAACCTGAATTTTGCCAGAAATTGTTGAAATTTTTGAGCTTGCCTCTGTTGGTTTTTCAAGTTCAACAAATATGTTACCCGAAGTATTTTTAATGTCTAAATATCCGGCAGAAACTTTTTGAAGTGTAATGTTGCCTGAAACACAGCCTGCGTTTAGAAAATCTGTAGAAACAGCTGCAATATCAATTCGGCCGCTTGTGTTTTTTATATAAAGGGCATTTTGGGCTTTAAGAATATCAGCTAAAAGATTTCCGCTTACTAATGAAATGTGTATTTCCTGTGCTAAAAAATCCTGAGGAATATATAAATAAACGGTGCAGTCGTTACCCAGAGTGGCTCTTTTTGTTTTAGTTGCAATTTTAAGAGAAGAAGAAAGCTCGTCCTGTACAAGCAAAACTTCCGGAATCTTTTTAATATTGTTAGAACCAATTTCTATAACTATTTCATCACCGTAAATCTGTGAAATCTTAAGGTTTTCATACGAAAGTGTAATATCAATGGAATCCAGGCCTTCAAAAGCGAATGATTCATTGTATACAATATTCTTTGTGTCTGCAAAAAGTGCGCTTGCGAGAAACAGTGTTATTACAATTGCAAAAATCTTCTTATTCATTAAAAAATCGGATCATCAAATGATACAACCGGAATATCTGACTCTGTCTGTTTTCCTATATTAACAACAGGATAATTACCTTCTATTGAATCAAGAGTAACTCTTCCAGATGTTGCAGAAAACATAACAAGAGGACCCCCTTCGTTCATATCGCGCTTGTAATTTACAGATGAAGAAACTTTTTCACCTGTCATTGTATTTATAAAAGCACCGCTTGTTGTCTTTGCGATAATTGAAAAATCTGCATTTCCAGGAAGTGCTGTAAAGATTGTTCCGCTTGTTGTAGAAACAGCAGTTTTGTCTGCAGGAACTGTCTGAAGTATAAGACCAACTGTACCGCTTGTAGCATTTACACTTAAGTTTTCGGTAACTGTGCCGTCTAAAGAAATTGAACCGCTTGTTGTATCAATGAAAGCATCTTCTGTATAAATCTGTGAAAGCTTTATTGTACCGCTTGTAGCTTTTGCAGAGAACATTGTTCCTTCAAATTGACCTACAGTTATAGAACCGCTTGTTGTTTCAACCTTAAGCTTTGCTCCAATTGAACTGTCTATTTTAATATCACCACTTGTTGCTGTAAAACTTGTGTCGTCGGCATTTGTTCGAAGTGCAAAGGTTTGATCTCCGCTTGTTGATACAACATAAAGAACACCTGCTTCAATACCTGTTTCTGAATTAATATCACCGCTTGTTGTTCTTAAGGCTACAACGTCAAAAGAAGCAGAAGAAGGAAGTTTTACAATAACAGTACAATCATAATTATTGAAGAAAAAACCAGAAGTCTTTTTTGATTTTATTGTGAGCTTTGAGTTGGAAAATGAAACGCTAGGTACGTAATCATATTTATTGCAATATATATATACAAAAATAGTTTGTGAATCATTGCTTTGCTGAATAATAAGATTTTCCCATGACAAGTCTACGGAAATATTTTTAATATTATAAGCATCTGCTGAATCTTCACTGAAAAGTTTTGGAAGTGAAAAGCCTGCAAATGATAAGCTTAAAAGAAGAATAGATAGAATTGTTTTTTTCATGATAACCTCTGAAATCATAATATATCATTTTTCAAAAAAATTGTGTATATTAATTGTATGAAGAACAAGAAGAACAATGAGCTTGCAGTTTGCGGATTTGCTGCTGTAAAAAAGCTTGAAAAAAATCATCCGGAAAGAATTACTCGTTTGTATTTTACAGAAGAGGTTGCTCCAAAGTTTGGAGGCCTGTGCAAAAAGCTTTCAAAGAATCATGGAATATATAATCAAAAGCCTGCAGAAGAATTACAGAAGCTGTGCGGCTCCGTTCACCATCAGGGTGTAGTAGCTATGATTCAGGCTCCTGAAATTACACCGCTTGATTCAGACATAACAGACAGCTGGATTGCAAACGGTGAAAATGCAGTTCTTCTTGATCGTATTGGTAACGCAAATAATTTTGGTGCTATTGTTCGAAGTGCTGCCTTTTTTGGAATAAAAAATATTATTATTCCGCTTGATGAAGCACAAAGTTCAATTACTACAAGCAGCTACCGTGTTGCAGAAGGCGGCATGGAATATGTAAATATTTACAGTGTAAAGTCGTCAGAAAGACTTTTAGAAGCGTTGTCCCAAAAAGTACTACGCGTTGGAACGTCTTTAGAGGCCAAAAAACCTGTAAGTTTCCTTCGAGAATATAAAAAATCAGGGCAGAAAAAGCCTTTGCTCGTTATTTTAGGTAATGAAGAAGAGGGAATCAGCGAGCAGATAAAGAAAAACTGCGATGAGCTTGTAATAATTCCGTGGGCAGGAATGCAAAACGGTGTTACCCAGAGCGTAATTGATAGTTTAAATGTTGCACAGGCTGCAAGCATAATTTTTTATGAAATGGCGTAAGTTATTTTTAATCCTTATTTTCTCTTTTATTCTGGGGCAGGTATGTATATCTGCACAAAATAAACATCCGTCATTTGAACCTGTTTTTGACCCGCTTGAAGTTTTTAAACCTGCGTCTATTGGTCCTGCTGTTCTTTCTGCAGATCAGATTTTTGAACTTGCATTAAGATATTCAGAATGTGAACCAGGTTCTGGAAGATGGGCTGCCTGTATAAAAAGATTTGATGACATAAAAAAAGAAGTTACCTCTGCCCGGTATAAAGCAATGGATGACGAAACTCGAGGCAGGGCTGTGCTAAAGTTTCTGTATAGAGATTATCTTAAAACCTACAGCTTTAATCAGACAAGAATAGATATTGCGCTTGAAACAGGAATGTATAATTGTGTTTCTTCCGGATTGCTTTATATGGTTGCAGCAAAGGCAGCGGGTCTTACAGTATGCGGCCAGAGAACTACAGAGCATGCTTTTTGTTCTGTTTATGTTCCGAATAAAATTGATGTAGAAACAACAAATCCATATGGTTTTAATCCGGGTAGTAAAGAAGCAATTGAAAATGAAGATAAGATAGAACGATATTATGTTGTTCCAAAAAAATATTATTCAAACCGTCAGGAAGTAACCGACGTTGTTTTTGCAGGCCTTATTGCAAGTAATGTCTGCGCTTTATATATAGACAAAGAGGATTACATGAATGCGGTTCCGCTTGGAGCAGCACGCTATGAAGCTATCAGACTAGAAAACAATAAGACAAAAGCAATTACAGATGCACGCCGTGATCTTGATATACTCGCCACAAATTATTTAAATACAATGCCTGAAGTTGCAGAAGAATTTGCCGGAATGGTTGACTGGTATATTTCTTATATTGATCGCTGGGGCATGACAGATTACTGTCAGAGAAATCTTGATAACGCCTGTTATAATCTACTTGTTTTGTGTTTTAATGAAATGAATTATGAACTGGCGCTAAAGTCATACGAAAAAGCAAAAACATATATTTCCCAGAAGCAGATTTCAAAGCTCACAGATATCCTTACAGATATTCTTGTTTCTTCTAATATAGAAGGGCTTTCTGCCGAAGAACAGATTCAGACAATTGAAGTACTGCTGACCAATCATGATTTAGAGTCTGCCCAGGAAAAAAGAGTTCTTGTATATCTTGAAAATGCATGGCTTACTATTTTGAATGAATGCATGCTCGAACGAAGCTATGGAACAGGTTACCAGAAATCATGCGAAGCTCTTGAACGCCTTCCGCAAAGCACCAAAATTAAAAAAATGCAGAAATCCTTTTATGATAACTGCATTGCAATAATCCACAACAACTTTGCCGACCAGGCCAATGCAAAACGCTTTGATCAGGCACGTCAGGTCTTAGAAGCAGGCATGCAGGTCTTTCCAAATGATAAAACTTTAAATGCAGATATGGCAACTTTGAACAGAATGGAAAAATGAAATTATAACTTTCACCACTTCATTATATGGATTACATCTTGCCAGCGTAGCCGAAGTGATTTTTGCAGTTCCTGGTAGTGGGAAATTTTTTGCTGCTTCAAAGCCTTTTTCAAATTGTTTTGCGTCAAGCTTTACTGCAAGGGCGATATGTGGTACCCAGTTTTCAGGCAGATAGTTGCGATTGTCACCGGCTTCAAAGTGAGGCAGGAACAGCTGGTGCAGCTCGCGGTTTAGTTTCATAAGTGGTTCATCGCACTTTACACTTAAAAAGATTACTTTGTCTGCAAAGTTATCTGGGCCGTTGAAGTTCAGTGAGAGGTTTAGGCCCTCCGACTTAAGACTTTCTGCAAACTCACAAAACAGTTTTTCCATTTCGCCGGCTTTTTCTTCTTCTGCATGAAACAACCCTAGAGAAAGATGTGGTGGCACAGAATTTTCCAGCATATAGTTATTACCGGTTACAGCGGCAATATCTTTCATTGCTTCTAGAATTAATTCGTTTGTATGAGAATCAAAATAGAGAGTTACTGCGTATGTGTCGTATAGAGGATTCTTAGGCAACTATATCAACTCTTCAAGGTCAAGCTCACCGGCTACACAAGGAGTTGTGATTCCCCAGTTTTCCAAAACCTGTGGGTGGAGCTCACCAAATACACCGGCCTGCTTTCCGTTTACCATAAGTGCTGCCTGACGTCCTGGAATAAAGCGTGGGTCGTCGCTTTCTACAACTGTGTATTCATGGTCAAGGAAGTATACTAAGCTTGAAACTTCGCTGGCCAATGTGTTGAAGTTAGCGTTTGCAGCAGCTGTTAAAAAGCCTAAGTGCTGGCGTGTGATTGTACCAGTGTTTTCGTCGTCTTTAAGATAAGCAACCTTACCAATTTCGAAAATCTTATGTGGATACATTGCGTTGGCACTTCCTGCTTCGGCGCGGCAAAGTGAAGAAAGGATTTCCGGGCGGATAAACTGGTAGTTTTCGCTCATTGGGTTTGCAATTTCGATTACTTTTGAACCGTCAATAAGCATATTATCTACGTAGTCCTTTTTAGAACCAACATAATTGAAGATCATTTCCTGATATCCAAGTCCAACCATCAAAGTTTTTGCTTTGCGGCTGAACTCTGTAAGTGGCAAAAGGCGTCCAACTGTGAAATCCTGAGGAGTTCTTGGCTCAAATGCGCTTACATTGCAGCCAATCATTACATCTTCGATAATATCTACTTCGTGAAGGAAGTCGTTGCGGTATGGGGCTGGGCTAAGAGTAATTTCTTCGCCGTTTGTTTCTACTGTGTTACCCATGCGTGTAAGGGCATCAACAACTTTTGGCATATCAAAGTCGCTTCCAAGAAGCTTGTTTACAGCACCAAGTGTTGTCTTTGTTGTAGGCTGGAAGTAGTAAGGAACCATGATGTCTTTTCCAAGGCCTGTGTCATATGGATGCTTTACAAGAATAGGTTTGATTTCGTATCCCTGATCTGCAAAGTCACATGCAACAATGTTTGCAGACAAAATCAGGTTTTCAATATTGTCACCTGTAAGCTCAACCATAAGGTCTTTGTCGCCAACCTGAACAGCACCAAGTGTTGCACTATTGATGATTGGAGCCATAGAAAGAACTTCATCCTTTGCATCGCTCAAAAGAGGGAACTTTTTCATGTCCTGCAAAATCCAGCCGAAGTCTTTTCCCTTTGGATGATCTGTAAGAATCTGGCGACATGTCATAGGAGCTTCGCACTGAAGTGGTACGAATGAAGTTTTGTCAGGGTCAACTGCATGATATTTTACAGGGAACTTAATCTGGTCAATGCGGTAAACACCCATAGAAATTGTCTTACGCTTGCGGCCAAAGTTCCAGCAGAGTTTCTCCTGTGTCTGGATAATATCTTTGAGCATTGGGTCATCAATTGCCTTACCTGTAATCATAAAGGCAACCATGTAAGGACGAACATCCTTAAGCTCTGGGTCAACTTCTACAATACGCTCACCGTAATCGTTGTTTCCGTGATTGCTCATGAGCTTCATATAATCAACAGTTTTTCCGCCTTCGTGGAGTTTAATCTGGCGTGCAACACCATTTGTAGACCAAAGGTCAGGGCGGTTTGTATCATTCAATTCAATTTTTACAACGCGTTCATCTTCGCTCTGGCTCATATCTGGCTTTTCATCAAGCTCGGCCTTAGCGCATGGAAGCAAATCTTCCAGAACATCATAAGTATATTTTTTTCCAATAGCTTCAAAAAACAGTTTTTCGTTACATTCAATTTTTGGCATTTTGACAAATTTCCTTTGAATAAGTTTGAATATCCTATTATAGAAGTTTTTTTTATTTAAAACAATCAATATCAGTGCTATAATTGAAAAACGAGGTAATTATATGCTTAAGAAAATTCTTTTGAAAATCACAATGCTTACTTTATTTGTTTGTTTTCTGGCAAGTTGTGCAAGTACAGGCAAACCGGAAAAAATCAAAAATGATCCTTCTGTGGACAAGGTGATTTTTGAATCAGAAGATCCGGAAGGCTTTAAGCTTACAACATCTATTACAGAATGGCCAAGTCTTAAATTTGGTTCTGTAGATCTTGAAGGCTACAAATACTTAAATATTGAATTGTATTCTCCAAACTGCGTAGACGGATATATCAGCATTGACAGCTGGGGCGAAGAAAAAATGGTTGCTCAATTTATAGGCCCTGTACCTGCTGAACCAATACTTTTTCAGGCGCTTATAAATGACAATACTCTGAGTTTTATTTGTATAGCTTCCGGCTTGTTCGACGGCGACATAAGAGTAGAAGGTGTTGACTGCTACATAAAGAAAGTATGGGCAACAAACACAAAAGCCGAATTCAACGGCAACGATTACGCTAACTAGAGTGCTTCTTTTTGTATTCCATAGGTGAACACTTATAGAAGTCTTTAAACACCGCACTGAATTTGCTCTGGCTTTCATATCCCACTTCCTGTGCAATTTGATTTATAGGAAGCTGGGATTGTACAAGAAGCTCAGCGGCTTTTTCCATGCGGTGTTCTTTTATATGGGCAGCAAGAGAATTTCCATAAACATCCTTGAAAACAGTTTTGAGCGTTGTAGGATTCATTGCAAACTGTTTTGAAAGCTCTTCTATTGTAATTCGCTTAGAAAGATTTTGTGTAAGGTAGTCGTGAACCTTTTTTATTTTTCCAACCTGATTTTCCAAGTAATCTGAATTTTCATTTATTTGTTCGTGGCGGTTGTCAAAATCCGGACAGTTGATGGACATAAGCTTTTCTATAATTGAATGAAGTGCCTGACTTTTTGCACCTGTAGAAACTGTATAAAAAACTTCACGTTCATCGCGGTAGCTTTCTATAAGGCCGGCTTCGCGTAATATTTTAAGATGATGTGAAACTGCAGGATTTGTCATTTTAAGAATCTGGGCAATATTAATTACACATTCCTTGGAATGGCAGAGCAGCCAGAATATTTTCAATCGTGTTGGGTCTGCAAGCAGGGCAAAAATATCTGCAACAGTGCCAAAATCGTCCTGGCGGCTTATCTGATTCTTCAAAAAATCTACCTTAAAGTATTCTTTGTGATTATGTATGTGTTTTGTTTCCATTTTTGCCTCCACACAGCCTGATTTTTTGCCAAAAAGACATTTTTTTAGTCCAAAAAGAAATACTTTTAGCAAAAAACTTGTGAATTTACGCTTCTAATTATATAGTATTCTTAGGATTAAACAAGCGTTTAATTGATAAGATAGATTGTCGGGTCAAGCCCGACAATGACATGGGAGTAACATATGAAAAAAGCATACACTATAGAAGTAGACTGTGCAAACTGCGCTAACCTTATGGAAGAGGCAACTAAAAAGACAGAAGGTGTTGCCGGTGCTGTTGTAAACTTTATGACTCAGAAAATGGAAGTTGAGTTTGCAGAAGGCGCAGATGAAAAAGCAGTAATGAAGGCAGTTTTGAAGGCCTGTAAAAAGGTTGAACCGGACTGCGAGATTGAATTGTAAATAAGGTGAAGGAATGACCAAAAAGCAGAAAAAAGCTCTGAGACGTATCATCATAGCCACGGCAGGTCTTATACTTGTAAATATTCTTTCAAGACTTGTTGTAATTGGCGGAACTCCTTTCTCAAAAATCCTTTATGGCATTCCGCTGGCCGTACTTTACCTTGCAATCTACATTGTAATAGGCGGCGACATTCTAAAAAAAGCCTTTAAGGGCATTTTGAACCGCCGACTTTTTGATGAAAACTTTTTGATGGCAGTTGCAACACTTGGAGCTTTTGCACTTGCAATTTATGAACGTTCTGCAGACTACAACGAAGCAATTTTCGTTATGCTTTTTTATCAGATAGGTGAGTTTTTCCAAAGTTATGCAGTCGGAAAAAGCCGCCAGAACATTGCAAGTCTTATGGATATCCGCCCCGATTACGCAAACATCGAAAAAGACGGCAAGCTTGAGCAGGTAAGTCCAGATACAGTAGAGGTCGGCACAATCATAGTAATCCAGCCTGGAGAAAAAGTTCCGATTGATGGAATAATAGTAGAAGGCAGTTCAACTTTAAATACAAGCGCTCTCACAGGAGAAAGTCTTCCTCGTGAAGTCCGCCAGAATGATGAAATAATAAGTGGAAGCATAAATCTTACAGGTGTAATCAAAGTAAAAACAACAAAGGCTTTTGGCGAATCGACAGTTTCAAAAATCCTGGAGCTTGTAGAAAATGCCAGCTCACGAAAATCAAAATCAGAAGAGTTTATTTCCAAGTTTGCTCGTATATACACACCTGCAGTTGTTTACAGTGCTTTTGCCCTTGCAGTTCTTCCGCCGCTTGTACGCATGTTAATTTTGCAGGCCTCTGGCGACTGGCACACATGGGTTTACAGAGCGCTCACTTTCCTTGTAATAAGCTGTCCTTGTGCGCTTGTAATAAGCATTCCGCTCAGTTTTTTTGCGGGGCTTGGCGGTGCTTCAAAAGCAGGTATTCTTATAAAAGGTTCAAACTATCTTGAAACACTTTCCAAAGCAAAAATAATCGTATTTGACAAAACAGGAACACTCACAAAAGGTGTATTTGAAGTTACAGGTGTTCATCACAACATAATGGAAAACAAAAAGCTTCTGGAATACGCAGCACTTGCAGAAAGCGCTTCATCGCATCCAATAAGCAAAAGCCTGCTCACAGCTCATGGCCAGGATATTGACCGTTCACGCGTAAGTAACATAGAAGAAATAAGCGGACACGGAATTACAGCTACAGTAGACGGAAAATCAATTGCAGTAGGAAACGCAAAGCTCATGGAAAAGCTTGGTATTAAATACTGTGAATGTCACAAGGTTGGAACAATTATTCACATTGCAATAGACAACGAATATGCCGGCCACATTGTAATTTCTGATGTTCCAAAACCAAACTCACGAATTGCAATTAATGAGCTTAAAAAATCTGGCGTAGAAAAAACTGTAATGCTCACAGGCGACATCAAGTCTGTAGCACAAAGCGTTGCATCAGAGCTTGGAATGGACGAGGTACACAGCGAGCTGCTCCCGGCAGATAAGGTCGCCCAGGTAGAAAAACTCCTTGCAAACAAAAAACCAAATTCTGTTCTTGCATTTGTAGGCGACGGTATAAACGATGCGCCGGTTCTTTCTCGTGCAGACATTGGAATTGCAATGGGAGCCATGGGTTCGGATGCAGCCATAGAAGCCGCAGACGTAGTTCTTATGGACGACGACCCTCTTAAAATTTCAAAAGCAATCAAAATAAGCCGCAAATGTATTGGAATTGTTTATCAGAATATCTGGTTTGCACTTATTATAAAGTTTGCCTGCCTTGCTTTAGGAGCACTTGGAATTGCCAACATGTGGCTTGCCATTTTTGCAGACGTAGGTGTAATGGTGCTTGCCATTCTTAATGCAATCCGTGCGCTTAGAGTAACTGGAGCTGCAGCATAGTTGTATCATCAAATTGTGGTGCGTCTCCAACAAAACTGTCTATCTGAGCTTTAATATATTCAAGAGTCTGCGGTGCTGTCTTGTCTGTAGTATTACCCATTTTTTCAAGCAGTCGTTCTTCTCCAAAAAGTTCTTCTTCCTTGTTTGTTGCTTCTGTAACACCATCTGTGAATATAAAAATACTGTCGCCCTTTTTAAGTTTAACCGAATGCTCTGTATAAGGAACATCTTCCATTGCGCCAAGGAAAAGATCAGGTTTTTCTTCAAGATAAGAATATTTACCGTCATTAAAAATCACAGGAGCCGGATGACCTGCATTTACAAAGCAGAGCTTTCGTGTTTTAAGATCAATTATTCCAAGCCAGCATGTAACAAAAGTGCCTGTTGTGTTTCCGTAGCAAAGATGATTGTTTACGTATTCAAGAATATCTTTTGGTGAATGGCCCTGCTGTGCATAAGAAGAAATGAGTGTAAGTGCAATCATCATATAAAGTGCTGCAGGAATACCTTTTCCTGAAACATCACCTACAACAAGCAGAAGTTTATCTCCTTCCAAAAGCTGATAATCATATAAGTCGCCGCCAACTTCCTTTGCAGGGTTCATAGTTGCAAACAAATCAAAATCCTTACGTTCTGGAAAAGCAGGGTACCCTTTACGCAAAACAGCAGTCTGAATTTTTGCTGCAAGATCAAGTTCTGTATTTATACGTTCTTTTTCTGCGGTAACCTTTGTAAGCTCTTCAATTCCCTTATAAATATCATATTCCATCTGACGTACAGAATGAGCAAGAATACCAATTTCATCCTTGTTTGTAATTTCCAGAAGCGTGTCAGAAGGTTTACCGCCCCACGAAGCAAAATGATCAGTCTCTTTTGTAATCTTCATAATCGGGCTGATTATTGTGTTGTTGAAATATGAACCAAAGAAAATTGCAAACAAAAGCGCAAAGAAAATTGAAATAATCAGAACAAAGCGGATATAAGACCTTCGGGCATTTACATATTCCTGAATACTTTTTTGAGCGCCCACAACGGCAATAACTTTTCCTGTAGAATCATAAACAGGAACATTTGCAGTTATGTGCGACCCGCTTCTTACATTTACAGTATGACGTACAATAGTTTCGCCGTTTTCATAAACACGTTTTACAGAAGAATTATAATGCTCGTTTATATAATCTTCTTCATACCCAAGCGGGTATTCATTAAGTCTGCCGTCTTTATTAACCTGATTAAAAACATAAGTAATGTGAATGTAATCCGGCGGCTCAACAATAGAAACATAAAGAAGATTCAACTCAAATTTGTCTACAAAGTCCTGAAGGATTTTCTGGCAGGCAATATATTCTTCGTCCTTTTGCTTTGATTCTGCATAATACGAAAGCTTTTCGACAGGAAGACATTCACACGCGGCGGCAGAAATTGCTCTTATAGAAGCGTCGTATTGTGTTGTGAATTCTTTTGAAAAACTCCAAACTCCTACTGCAAAGAGAGTTCCGCACAGCAGCGTTCCTGCAATAAAAACATTAAGGATAATTCGTTTTGTGATGATTGGAAGTTTTCCAGGCTTATGCTTCATTAAATAAAATCCGGCTGGTTTCAGCGTTTCTTTTCGGGATGCTCTGCGTAGTAAAGCTCTTTATCGTCGTACATTCTCTTGTCGGCCTTTGTCATGGCAGAAAGAATGTTGTTGCTGTTAGGGTCAAAGAAAGAGCCTATTGCAAAGGAAACTGTATCACTAAGCTCTACCTGCTTACGAAGTTCAGCTATTTTTTTATTGAGCGCTTCTTCTGTAGTGCCAAAGCTTAATACCATGAACTCGTCTCCACCTGCACGATATATTTCATCCTGTCCAAAAAGATTTTTAAGAATAGAGGCTGCTTCTTTTAGGAGTATGTCTCCCGCAAGATGTCCGCGCTCGTCGTTTGTTCGTTTCAATCCGTTCAAATCTATAAAAATAATTCCAACAGATTTATCGCCAAGTTCCGGGTTACCTGCAATTTCGTCTACGCGGTTATTCATTTCGTTTCGGTTCATTACACCGGTAAGAGAGTCAATTGTACTTAAAACCTTAAGACGATCAAAAAGCAGATGATTTGAAATTTCTGCAGAAATAAAGAGAGAAGACAATTCAAGAATCTCTTTAATTCGTCCTGCATTTTCTGGAGTAAAGTTTGTTGCCCAGATATAACCTAAAAGATTTCCGTTTTTTCTAAGAGGGAACAAAACCATAGTTTTTACGCCGGTATAAATAAGTTCGTCACACCAGGGCTTGTTTCGTTCCTGTAAATAATCCCAGTCGGCCTTGTTTTTTATAATGAGGCAGTTACTTCCGCCAATCAAATCTTCCCAGGTTTCGGCAACATCAAAAAAGTGTCCGTCCATCCAGTCATCGTTTTCATTAAATTCTTCATCTTCAGAAAAACTTTCACCCAAAAGATGGCAGGTACGGTCCTGAATGTTCATGAGCATAATGCAGCAGTATTGTGAATCACAAATTTCGCGGAGTCGCTGAACAAGATCTTTTACTGCCGTATTAAAATCATCAGAGCTTTTAAGTTTAAGACAAGCACTCAAAACATCTGAAGAAGTGTCATAAGAAAGGTTAGACATTTTTTCTGTGTTAGGCTTATGTGAGACTACCTGCGTATAAGTACAATATGCAAGCTTTTCATCATCTGATTCAAGCGGCAAAGAAAACAAATCAAACCAGAAATCAAAACGGTCCGGATGAACATAAGAATGCTGCGGCTGTTTAAGGATTGCGCTTTTATAACAAAAATCTTCAAAATTTAAATCTTTAGGAAAGTAATTCTGATATTCGCTGTTAGGAACGAATTTATTAAGCATCAGACGAGGGCCTTCACCAACCTGCTCTATGGAATCTACATATGCTTTATTACCAGTTACAATTCTAATTTCACCATAGTCATTATCTGGTAACTTTTCTACCGAGATTACGCAAGTGGCTGTTGTAAAAGTATCAACAAATTTCTGAAAGTCCATAATGCCCTTCTAAAATAAGGATAACACTAATTTTACCACTATTTTTAGTAATACACAACTTTTTTGCGTACTCCCTTTCCCCTTGCTCATGCATAGAGTCTCTGTTATAATAAAATATACTAATAATTGGGGTTGTAGCTCACCTGGCTAGAGCGCTACAATGGCATTGTAGAGGTAGTCGGTTCAAGTCCGATCAGCTCCATAATGGAATTTGTAAGCAAGTTCTTAACAGAAAAGGACAAAGAGAAAATCAGCTTAGCAGTTCAACTGCACACACCTCTGGAGATAATGTCGTATACACTTCCACGTGAGAAGGAGCGATATATCCAGGAAATCCTTATGTACTTTTTGTTGCAATGCCATCAGGAGCACATGACCGATAATCTGGTGTTCTGTCTGAGTGAGCTTTTAACAAACGCAAAAAAAGCAAATACAAAACGCGTTTACTTTAAAGAAAAAAATCTTGATATTAATAACGAAATGGATTACCACCAGGGAATGGTTACGTGTAAGGAAGAAACACTTTCTAACATTGAACATTACCTTACGCTTCAAAAAGAAGCCGGTCTTTATATAAAACTTATTCTTCAGCTTAATGACGACGGAATTACAATAGAAATCAGGAATAATGCAGTAATTACAAAGTTTGAAAAGAAGCGAATTCTTGAAAAGCTTCGTGTTGCCGAAAAATACGAAGAACCGCATCAGGTAGTTTCGCTTATGGTAGACCAGACAGAAGGTGCCGGACTTGGTATTATCATCATTGTTCTTATGCTTCGTAAAATTGGTCTTTCGCGCAACAACTACAAGGTTTTTACAAACGAAACAGAAACTATAACACAAATGCTTCTGCCGCTTAATCAGGAAATTGATAAGCAGATGGATTCTTTGTACGAAGAATTTGTAGACAACCTTAAAACAATTCCTGTTTTTGAAGACGTTCTTGAACAGTTTACAAAAATGACTGCAAATGCAGATGACAATGCCCTTATAGAATTTATTTCTAAGGATGTTTCATTGGCTGCAATTCTTCTTAAAGACGCTGCTGCCAAAGGACATTCCTGCTCAAAAATTTCAACTGCATTTAAAGTGCTTGGCCGCGAAGATGTTGTTGCACTGCTTTCAAAAGAAAATCCTGTCATTCGCCTTATTAAAAAAGAGGATGATGTTCGCCAGATGTGGAAGCATGAAACAGATGTAGCTTTTTATGCTTACAATATTGCCAAAAACACATCTGAATTTGGTTTTGATTTAGAAGAAGTTTATGTGAGTGCCCTGTTCCATGATATTGAATGTCTGCTTCTTGAAGTTGCAACAGACGAACAAAAACAGGGTGTAAAAAAGCTTGCAGATTCACTCGACAGCACAGGCGCTTTGTACCAGATGTTCCTTAAGGATTTTGGTCACAGTCACGGCTGCTATAAGATTGCACAAAGCTGGGGCTTGCCGGAAACAGTTGCACAGGTTGTACGCTATCACAATAATCCTTCTTTTGCTCCTGAAAAACTGCAGCCTATTGTTTACGCTGTTTACCTTGCTGATATTTTACAGTATTACGAAAAGGGACAGGCAGAATTCTATCAGATTCATAAAGAAGCTCTGGACTTTTTCCAGATTCACTCAAAGGGTCAGCTTGATTTCTTAGTTGAGCAGCTTAAGAAATAGACTCAACCCACTTTTGCATTAATATTCCAAAAGCCACGCCAACATTAAGAGACGCTTTTAATCCTTTCATAGGAATGCTCACACGGCCGTAGGTTGCTCTTTTTAAAGCCTCGGGGCTTACACCAAGTTCTTCGGAACCAATTATACAGATTCCCTGTTTTGGAAACTCAAATTCATTTATGTCTGTGCCGCCTGTTTCAAGCGCAAAAACAGGAATGTCAGCCGGCAGCTGGTCCAAAGCAACTCGCTCATAACCCATTGTTTCTATACAGCCCATACCGCTTCTAACTGCACGGGGCTGTTCAGGGTCTACACAGCATGGCGAAATATAAACTTTTTCTGCACCCATTGCTTCTGCTGTACGGAAAATAGAACCCATATTAAAAGGTGAGCGGATATCTTCTGCATAAACTGCAACGCCCGGGAAAAAGTCGCGCTGTTTTACAGTTCCATCTTCGTTTGTAAGGGCAGGGTGGGGCGCTATAACAAGGTCCCATTCTGCAGGAAAAGTTCCGATTATTGCAAGCAGGTGATTTCTGGCACAGTTACAAAGTCGCAGTTCATCAAGAGGCGTGGCTTCAAGTAAACCGTTCAGTTCTGCAGCAGCTTCCGGAGTAATTTTAGGGTCTTTTAATAAAATGCGGGTAATTTCTTTAATATACTCAGCACGGGGGATATTTGTAAAAGAGTATTCTGTTCATTTTTCGGCAATACCAAGAATATCGCGTTCAAGAGCCCCAAAAGTCAGAGCCAATTTACGACGCTTTTGTCCGCCTGCGAGCTGGAAAAGTTTACCTGGTTCAATCATTAGTAAGCGTTCTTTACAAAATCAAAGATATCGTCTGTTGTCATGCTGCGTGGAAGGTTGTTTACAATATCAACAGGACGAACATCTTCTACTGCAAGCGAAAGCTGCTCTATAGAAAGCGACAAATCCTTAAGACGTGCAGGCAGATTAAACTTAGCAATCTTCTGGCGGATATAATCAACACACATTTGAATTGCAGCTTCGCCTGTTGTATCTTCTGGAACAATACGCATAATGTGGGCAAGCTTTTCAAGACGTGCTGCCTTAAACTTAGCGGCATCTTCTACAGAATATGCAAGCAGAATAGAAGAAACAAGTGATTTATCAATTTTATAGCGTGAGTTAATTGTAAGACCAAGCAAAGAACAAAGTCCAAGTGAACTTGAAGAAGTTGCAATAGAAACCATTGCACCAGCCTGTGCAAGAAGAATTTCTTCCGGTGTAGTAATATCAAGAGAAGGGGAACCGTCCAGAGCATAAGAAAGAAGCTCAAGTCCCTTTTCTACAAACATATCGCTGAAGAAGTTTGCCTTCTGCGAAAGATATGCTTCTATACCCATGCTCATAACTTCCATAGACAAAGAAGATTTCTGATTGTCTGTAAGGGTAAGCATAAGGTTAGGATCAATAACAACAAGCTTTGTAAGATTACTCTGAACCTTCATAAGCTTGAGCTGATGATTGCGTGAATCTGTTACAGGAATTTCATTTGTAAATACAAACGGAGTTCGGAAAGTTGTAGGAACACAGATACAAGGAATTGCAGCTGTTGTAGGAAGTGCTCCGTCTACAAAAGTATAAAAATCGTGAACTTCATTATAAAGGGCTGCAACACAGCGACCAATATTAAGGGCTTTTGCACCACCAACTGCAATAATTCCGTGAACATGGCTTTCTTTTGCAAGGGCAAGTGCGCGCTGAATTGTTTTTGTAGCAGTACCTTCTGTAATTTCACTGAATACAAAGTGATCAAGCTTGCGGTCGTTCAAAGCAGAAATGATTTTTTCCTGCATTTTTACTTCATTAAGGATTGGGTCCATGATTACCATGTAGCGTGAACCCCATTCCAGTGCCTGAATGCCAAGACGGCTTACAGTATATGAACCAAGAACAATGTTAGGCGATATTCTAAAAATAAAATCCTGCATTTTTAAACTCCACTTTCTCCTTAGATTTATATATTATACCTTGTTTTTAAAAAAAATAAAAGGTTGCCCGTTTATTCGAACAACCTTTTCATTACCATTCAGTTGGCTGAATTATTCAACTAAAATTAAAGACCAACACTAGTCAAGAATTTTTCGGCAGTTGACATGATTACAGCATCGCTCAAATAAGAAGGGTCTTTGATTTTTGCCTTAACTTCTGCAATGCGGTCAGCCCTTACATCAGGAGTTTCAGAAGCAACCTTGTCAAGGTAATAAGCTTCGGCCTTTTCTACGGCTTCTTTTGAAACAGAAATTGAATCTGTCTCTTTGTTTACCTTAGCAGAGTTCTCTGTCTTGCGGATGTTCTGAACATTGTTCAATTGAGAAACATTGTTTACACTATTTATCATCATAACGTCCTACCCCTCTACCTTTTAATTATCGGCAGATTCTTCAGAAAGTTGAATTTTTTTTGTTCCAGAAATGAAAACTGCAAACTCACCTTTGATAGAAGGCCTGTTTACGTAATCATCTCTCAATTCGCCAGCAGAACCGCTTGTAATCTCCTCGTGGAGCTTAGTCAGTTCCCGTCCTACAACGATGCGCCTTGTACTGTCAATATCGGCAATATCAGAAAGAAGTTTAGTAATTCTGAACGGAGATTCGTAAATAATTACAGCGTCTCCGGACTGCATCAATTCCTTGAGGCGGCTTCGTCTACGACCAGGTTTTGGCGAGAGAAAACCCTCAAAAATCAATGTCTTTCCGCCACTGCCTGCAACACTTATTAAGGTTGCAAATGCACTTGCTCCAGGAATTGGTACTACCTGAAAGCCTGCATCACGCACAACATCGACCAGAACTGCTCCAGGATCACTAATTCCAGGGGTTCCGGCGTCACTTGCATAAGCTACAGAGTGTCCCTGCTTCAAAAGCTCAACAATTTTGGCTGCTCCAGCACGTTCATTCTGTGCCCTGCAGGAAATTAGGGGCTTTTTTATCTCCAGATGGTTTAAAAGCTGGAGAGTATGGCGTGTATCCTCTGCGGCAATAAAATCTACGTTTTTAAACGTTTCAACTGCCCTCAAAGTGATATCACCCAGGTTCCCTATGGGCGTTCCTACAATATATAGTACTGACACAATATTATTATAAACTGAAAATGCAGATATAACAAGTGCAAATCAGTTAAAACATAAGCGGTATGAATTTTTCGGCGTATTCCTGCCAGAATTTCATGTCGTGAATGCCTGAACTTTCACAATAAGTGTGTTTTACGTTCTGTTCTTCAAGAAATTTGTGGAAAGCGCGGTTTGGTTCAAGCAAAAAGTCTTCTGTTCCGCATGCCATAAAGATTTCCGGGATTTTTTTGCCTGCTGCAATCTGTTTTTTAAGCAGAAATTCAGGATTATTGTCACTTTCTGCCAGTTTTGCAGGGTCTCCAAAGCACATGTAGTAGTAATCGTAGTTGGCAACATCGTTTCCCTGGCCTGGCTGCATTTTTGCAACTTCATTGTGAATAAGGGCAGAAGAAAGGGCTGCGGTTTTACCAAAGGTTTCCGGGTAGGCAAAGGCAGTATGAAGGGCGCCGAAACCTCCCATTGAAAAGCCCATAAGGTATGTATCATCGGCTGTCATTGCCAGATTAAAGGTTTTTCGTACATATTCTACAAGCTCAACTCCTACAAAAGTAGCAAATTGTCTGCCTGTTGCAGGGCCGTCGAGCCAGAATCCGTTTTCGCCGCTTGGAATTACTATGGCAAAGTTATATTGTTCTGCAAGATTACCTGGAATCCAGTTAAAAGCAGCTCCTGTGTAGCCGTGAAGCAGGAATAAAGTCTTCATTGGGCGGTCGCTGCGCTTAAGATCCTGGCGAGGGTAGTCCATACGAATATCATTTGGAATAACCATTAAAAAAGAAACATCACGACGTAATGTTGTAGAATAAAAGCGGATTGTTAAATCAGACATATATGCTCCCTTTTTGTATCAGATTCCCGGGTCAAGCCCGGGAATGACATGTCATTGTCGGGCTTGACCCGACAATCTTTTATTTTTTCCAGTAGCTTGGCATAAAGAAGATTACCATTGTATAAAGCTCAAGACGGCCTGCAAGCATGGCAAAACAGTACCAGAGCTTTACGAAAACAGGCAGGGCACCGTAATTTGCGGTTGGACCAAGGAGCCCGAAGGCAGGACCAACGTTACCAACCATTGAAAGGGCACCTGTAAGGGAGCTTAAAACATCAAGCTTGCCAAGACAGCCTACAAAAAAAGTCATGGCAATCACTACAAAATACAGGAACATAAAGCTTGTTACGCTAAGAACGATATCTTTGCTGCTTACTTTTCCATTCAGACGGATTGTAAAGATTCCGTGAGGGTGAAGCATGCGTTTTGTTTCATTATTAAGCTGCTTTGCAAGTACAACCCAGCGCACAACCTTAATTCCACCGGAAGTAGAACCGGAACAGCCGCCCACAAAGAAGAGCATAAAGAGGAAAAATTGGGCAATTACAGGCCATTGAAGGTAATCTGCAGTGCCAAAACCAGTTGTTGTCATGATAGAAACTGCCTGGAACGAAGAATATCGCAGGCTTGTACCAAATCCGCCGTAATATGGGATAATTGAAACGGTAATTCCTGTCAAAGCAACCAGAAGAATACCTATATAGGCCTTAAATTCTGCATTGCTGAAGAAATCCTTTACCTTTCCCTGGAACAAATACACAAAAAGGCTGAAGTTTATACCCGCAAGGAACATAAATACGGTAATAATTATTTCTACTGCCAGCGAATTGTAGGTTCCGATAGAAGCGTTTCTTGTAGAAAATCCTCCGGTACCAAGTGTTGCAAAGGCATGAGAAAGGGCATCTATAAAATCCATTCCGGCAAGCTTAAGGGCTATTGTTTCGGCTGCTGTGAATCCGGCATAAATTCCCCATAAAACCTTAGCTGTTGTTGTAATTCGGGCGGTTACCTTACCTTTTTCGGGGCCGGTAGTTTCTGCCTTAATAAGCTGAAAGCCTCCTACACCCAAAAGCGGCAGCAGGGCAACTGTAAGAGTAACAATTCCCATACCTCCAATCCAGTGGGTAAGACAACGAAGCATATTAATTGAACGAGGAAGATTTTCAACTTCGCTAAGGATAGTAGCACCAGTTGTAGTAAAACCGCTTACACTTTCAAAAAGGGCATCGGCATAGTTATTAAAATATCCGCTTAAAGCAAGAGGAACAGAACCCATAACAGACATTACAACCCACGACATTGCAACAATCACAAAAGTCTGTTTTATAGACATAGAAACTTTGGTTTTTCGGGTTGTCAGATTAACTATGAAACAGAAAACAAAGCTTATTACCATAGGAATGATAAACGGCAGGAGCATATCATATTCGTGGCAGTAAATGCCAACTCCCATTGGAACTAAAAAAAGAGCGCCAACAAGGGCCAGAAGGATAGAGCTGATTTTTAAAAAGGTCACAACAAACATAAAATGCTTCCCGTTACTGCTTTCCTGCAAAATAAGACAAAATCTTTTTGCTGTTTTCTGATTTTGTTATAAGAACTACGTGATCGCCGGCTGTAATCTGTGTGTCGCCAGAAGGAATTGCATACTGCTGTGCACCAAGCTTTTTATCAAGAAGTACAAGGAATGAACCTGGGTCTGCAATTTCACGCAGAGGCTTTCCTGTTACCTTTGAACTGGAAGTAATTTCGCATTCTACAATTTCGAGCTCGCCTGTTGTTACAGTGTGAATTTCTTTTACAGATTTTCCGCGCAGATGACTCATAATAGAATCTACTACACTGTCGCGAAGCGGGATTGCAACATCTACGCCCAAGTGTTTCTCGCTGATTTCTACAAAATCATGACTCTTTACAAGGCTGATTGACTGACCAACGCCGAGTGATTCCAGGTATGCAGCAAGAATCATGTTTAATTCGTGATTATGTGTTGCACAAATGGCTAAATCAAAGGATGTAAGGCCTTCTTCGCGCAAAAGGTTTTCATCAGAAGCGTCTGCACAAAGGACACGAGCATCCGGGAATCGTTCTGCGGCAGCTTTTGCAAGTGCGTCATCGCTGTCTATGATTACAAATTCCTGGGTATGCTTTGCTTTTGCACCACTGAATAATCTTGCAAAGGCGCTTGTTCTTTTTTGAATAAGCTTGTCTGCAATAATGTTTCCAATGCGGCCGGCACCAATAAGAACAACCTTTTTAAGTTCCTTTTGAACGGAACCGCAAAGCTCAAGAACATCATTTATGTCGTCTTTATCTACAAGAACACCAAGAGTGTCGCCTGCATTTATTACAGTGTCTCCAGTTGGGAGTGAAGTAATACCATTCTGTTCAACATAACTTACAAGGAAGCGCACATCTGTTTTAGAACGAACTTCTTTAAGAGTGATTCCGTCAAATACACTGTCTTTATTTACAAGGATTTTTGCAATTTCGAGGCCGGAATTGTCAAAAGTGATTACGTTTCCAACTGCGCCGTTTTCTACTGCCTGAACAATAGCATCTGCAGCTTCAACGTCCGGGTGAATCATATAGTTGATTCCGTAAAGTGGACGATGCTTACCGCCAAATTCTCCGGAATGCTTTTTTTCGGCTTTTGCTGTATTTACATAGTAGGCATAGTTGCGTACACGGGCAATTTTAAGGACATCAGGGTAGACTGCGTCCACGAGCGAGCAGGTAATCATGTTTACTTCGTCTGATGAAGTTACGCACACAAGAGCGTCTGATTTTGCAATACCAAGCTCTTCAAGCGTTTCAAGATTGTTTCCGTCGGCGCACACAACAGTACAGTCAAGAATATTCTGCGCATGACGGATTGTATGCTCGTCATTATCGACAATTGCTACTTCGTTTTTTTCGTTAATAAGAAGCTTAGCCAGCTGAACACCAGTAAAGCCAGCTCCTACGATTACTATTTTCATAAGATTATTATATCACAATTTGGGGAATAGGGAAGTATTAACGAAATACGCCGTCATTGCGAGCGTAGCTCCTCGCAATGACGATTATTCTTCAGACGAAAGCTTTGATTTTCGTTTAGATGATACGAAAAGGCCTACATATACGGCAACACAGATAATTGTTGCAGCGGCAGCTTCCAAAGCGGCCTGTGGAGCAAGAACTCCAATTAAAGCAAAATATCCCATTCCGCCCATTGCTTCACGTGTTGCAGCGCCCTGGAAAAGGTAAAGACTGCCGATTACGAGCAAAGTATGGCAAACTGTAGAAAGGAAAGCTGTAATTCCGGCGCTTACAGTTTTAGGAAACTTTGGAATTTTATTGAAAGCAACCCACAAAGCCCAGGCAATAAGGCCAACAAGCACGCGTGGGAGTACAGAAACAAGCGGATTTACAAAAAATGGATCAAGAACACCACTTGGGCTCATTGCAGCCTGAACAAGTGACATAATTCCAAAAACAGCACCTGTAAAAAGTGCAGAAGGAAGTCCAACAAGACAGGCAGCCAGAATAATAGGCACATGAAGAATTGTAATAGATGCAGCTGGTCCAAGTGGAATAAGACCAAGCTTAGTAATACCCAAAACTATAATAAGTGCACTGAGTGCAGCAGTTAAAACCAATTTACGTGTAAGAGAAACGTTTTTTTCCATAGAGAACTCCTTAAATTAGAAGCGATTATGACAAAAACACGCGAATATGTCAAATGGATTGCTTCGCCTTCGGCTCGCAATGACGGTCATTGCGAGGAGCGCAGCGACGTGGCAATCCAGCCTAGCCAATAAGAGGCTTCTGCTTCTTGCTTACCGGTTCACAAGTGAGGTCTACACCCAGTTTCTTGAAAATCTTGCGGTCAACTTCGCTGAGCATAACGCTTGTGTGTACCTGGCATCCGCGGAGGTTTGGCAGCTGTGCAATTGCAAGGCGGCAGTTTTCGTCGTCTTTTGAAAGCATTGCAAGGGCAACAAGAACTTCGTCTGTGTGAAGGCGAGGGTTGTTTCCGCTCAGGTATGTTACCTTCATTTTCTGGATTGGCTCAATCATTTCTTTTGGAATGAGCTTGAGCTTGTGGTCCAAACCTGCAAGATGCTTAGTTGCATTAAGAATAAGAGCCGCACTTGTACCAAGGAGCTCTGTAGTTTCAGAAGTAATGATTGTTCCGTCTGCAAGCTCAATGGCTGCGCAGATAGATTTAGATTTGGCAGCACGTTCCTTTGCGGCAACTGTAACACGGCGTTCGTCTGTAGAAATCTTTTCCTGCTGCATCAAAAGTTCAATCTTGTTGATTTCTTCTTCTGTTGCGTTTCCGTCCATGTAGCGGTTGAGTGTTACATAGTAGCGGCGGATTATTTCCTGTCGGCTTGCTTCACGGCAAACTTCGTCATCAATAATACAGTTACCGGCCATATTAACGCCCATATCTGTTGGTGACTTGTAAGGATTCTTTCCGTAAATACCTTTAAAGATTGCATCAAGTACAGGGAAAATTTCTATATCACGATTGTAATTTACTGTTGTTTTGCCGTAGGCTTCCAGATGCCATGGGTCAATCATGTTAACATCGTTTAAGTCGGCAGTTGCTGCTTCGTAAGCAAGATTTACAGGATGTTTAAGCGGAAGGTTCCAGATAGGGAATGTTTCAAACTTAGCATATCCTGCTTTTATACCGCGTTTATTTTCGTGGTAAAGCTGGCTCAAACAGGTTGCCATTTTTCCTGAGCCTGGTCCTGGTGCTGTAATTACAACAAGCGGGCGTGTAGTTTCTATATAATCATTTTTTCCGTAGCCTTCATCACTGTCTATAAGTGCAACGTTAGAAGGATAGCCCGGGATTGTATAATGATAGTATGATTTAATTCCCATTTTCTTGAGCTTTGAACGGAAAAGTTTTGCTGCTTCCTGGCCTGTATAATGAGTAATGACAACGCTTCCAACCATAAGTCCACGGTTCTGGAATTCATCACGCAGACGAAGAACATCCTTATCGTAAGTAATGCCAAGATCACTACGGATTTTATTTTTTTCAATGTCTACAGCACTGATTACAATTACAATTTCTGCAACATCAGCAAGCTGCATGAGCATCTTTAGTTTACTGTCGGGCTGAAATCCTGGAAGAACGCGCGAAGCATGATAGTCATCAAACAGCTTTCCGCCAAATTCCAGATAGAGTTTATCGCCAAATTTTGCAATCCGTTTTTTAATGTGTTCCGATTGAATTTTCAGATATTTATCGTTGTCAAAACCAATTTTCATGATGTATTAAATTATAACATAGCATGCAAAAATCCTCAACTTATACCGATAATTAAATTATGGCAAAGAAGATTTTTAAGAGGACAGCCATCATATTTTTTATGTTTTTTTTGTGCACATTGGCGTCCGCAAAGGGTAAAGGCGATATTGAACAATTAAGTGAAACAACCTCGGAGCTTGCAGAAGAAACAGAATTACTTGAAGAAGAAGCTCTGGAAGAAGATATTACAGTAAAAGAGCCTGTTCAGTTGTATACTCTGCGCCCGGTAGAGGGTGAGCCTGTTAGCTTTGCAGAAACCTGGGGCTATGTAAGTGCAGGCCGCGAAGATGAGTATGATTCAAGTCTGCCAATAACTGATGTCTGTTATTTTAGCGCAGAAATCAATTGTTATGGAGAGCTTACATCTGTTCCTGTTCGTTCAAAGCTTAAAACAGGAAAAGCACGCTGTCATCTTGTAATTGTTTGCGACAGCCGTTCGTTGACTCATTTTGTAATTAATCCTGATTATGGTGTTCGTAAAAATCTGCTTAAACAGATTGTAAAGGCCGCTGCTCCTTATGACGGAGTTCAGATTGACTTTGAGCTTGTGCCTGCCCGCGACAGAAAACATTTCCTTACTTTTTTGGCAGACCTGCGTTATATGTTAGGTCAGGCTAAATGGTTTACAGTTTGCGTGCCTGCTCGTTTTAAAAGACTTTCGGATGATATTTATCCGTATTCAGATATTGCAAGCTACAGCGATCGAGTTTTTGTAATGGCTTATGATGAACACTGGTCTACAAGTGCGCCGGGGCCTGTTGCTTCTGTAGAATGGAGCCGCAAGGTTATGGAATATGCAATCAAAGCAATTCCCGAAAAAAAGCTGATTATGGGCATTCCGTTTTATGGACGCTTCTGGGCAGCACAGGCAACAGAGGGAGCATATTATTTTTCGCGCCTGAACAGAATGATGATTGCAAATGGTGTTGAAGAAATTACCTACGAGGATGATATTCCAAAGGTGCAGTACACAACTCAGGTTGATGTTACCGGCTACTTTAATGATGCCTATTCCGATGTAGCACTTCTGCGAATGTACAAGGAAGCAGGCGTTAAAAAAATTGGCTTCTGGCGGGTAGGCCAGGAGGACCCCGAATTCTGGAACTGGTTGGAAATTAAAAAGTAAAACTATATAATGGTGCCTATGAATCAAATATCAAACAAAAAAGCCGAAAACGTTCGTGACGTAATCAGATATCTCAAAAAATTTCACAACGCTTTGATTGTCATTTATCTGGATGACAAGACAATTTCATCTGCGCTGTTCAGTTCACATATCCGCGACATTGCTCTTTTGCATGAGGCAGGCCTTAAGGTTGTAATTATTCCTGGTGCCCGTGCCCGAATTGATGAAGTTCTTGAAGGAGCAAAAATTGACTGGACTTATAAAAACAATATCCGCGTAACAAACGACAAGGCAATGCCTCTTATTAAAATGGCTGCGTTCGATGTTTCAAATACAGTAATGACAAACCTTGCCGCAAATAATATTACTGCCGTAATCGGTAACTGGGTGCGTGCCCGTGCAAAGGGAGTTCTTGAAGGTTTTGATTATGGTGCTGCCGGCGAAATTGACAGACTTGATACAGCTTCGTTGAACACAGTTTTGAATGACGGCTTTATTCCGATTTTCCCTTGTATTGGCTGGAGCGCTACAGGTAAGCCTTACAATATTTCTTCTGCAGTTTTAGCACAGCAGGTTGCAGTTGAACTTAAAGCAGATAAGCTCTTTTTTGTAATGGGCGATCAGGCTCCTATTTTGAAGGATGGTGAAATTGTTCCTGCAATGAATATAGAAGAACTTGATTCTTATGTTGCCGCCCACGCCGATGACGAACAGATAAAAAATCTTCTTGCGCTCAGTAAGACTGCCTGCTTGAATGGAGTAAATCGTTCGCACATACTTGATGGAAATCTGGACGGAGTTTTGCTTACAGAAATATTCAGCGACCTTGGTTCGGGCACAATGATTTATACAAACAACTACGGAAAAATCCGCGCAATGGAACAGACAGATATTCCAAGTGTTCTTGGTGTTATGCGCCCGTTTGTTGCAGCCGGAAAGTTGTTGCCTCGTACCGAAGCAGATGTGGCCGCAAAGCTTGAAGATTTTTATGTATATGATTTTGATGGTGGTGTACGTGCCTGTGCATCGCTTCACAAATATGATGACGGCCAGTTTGAAATTGCAGCAGTTGCAGTTGATGAAGCTTACAGCCACATTGGAATTGGTCCAAAGCTTGTAGAAAGCCTTGTGCAGAAAGCAAAGTCTTGCGGGGCCAAATCTGTTTTTATAATGACAACTCAAGCCAGCGACTGGTTCGAAAAGATTGGATTTGCTGAGGATAAGATTGATTCAATTCCTGATGAGCGAAAGAAGCTCTGGTCGCCGGAGCGCGGGTCTAAGGTTTATAGATTGAAATAATACGTCATTGCGAGGAGCGCAGCGACGTGGCAATCCATATGTATGAAAAAGCCTTTGTGTTCGTGGATTGCCACGCTACGCTCGCAATGACGTCCATTCCCTAAGTGCAGCCACTAATTTCTTAGCAGCCTTTCTGTGTGTTACCGGGCTTGGATGCCAGTCTGCGCCGATTCCGTCTTCTTCTTTCTGCATGTCAAACTTAACGGCTTTTATTGTTACGTTCGGAAAATCTTTGCTGAACAATTTGCAGGCCTGACTAACTGAATCACAAAGTTCCTGACCCATTATGCCAAGACAGCAGCAGATTTTTGCTTTAGGACTTCGACGGTGTACGGCTTCTATGAGCTGGCGCAGTCCTGCAACATATGCAAGGCGCCTTTCTTCTTTGCCGCGCACCCAGCTTATATCATTTGTTCCAAGATTAATTACAACAATGTCTGGCGGAAACTTTGAAGCGTCCCAAACCTCTGGTTCCTGCTTGAGTCTGAGATGACCTTTTTTGTCTGTGTAAGGCCAGCATGCAGGCATAAGCCAGCTTGTTTCCGGAAGGAATATAGTTTCGGGGTCTACATAATTAGAAGTAATTCCAATACCGCTCCAGCTGCACAACTGAAACTCTGCACCAAAGGCTTTGGCAGTTAAGAAGGCATATGCCTTGTCAGGGCGCTCCTGTATAGTTTTAAAAGTGTCCTTGCCCCAGATACCTTCAAGCCCATAGCCGCATGTTATGCTGTCACCAATGAATTCGATGCGGGGTGCGCGACTTTTTGTGCGCCCTTCGACAAGCTCAGGGACCCCGTGGGGTTGCTGAGGCCCTCGAAGCACCCCTTTAAGATCCACCTTCTTCAACCCTGCATATCCAAACGCGCACTCGCTCAACTTAAGAACTTTAATCACTACTGTTTTTTCAACAGGGCTTTCAAAAAGAACATATTCTTTTTCCGGGGCATCAAGCACAAAGCGCATAGGTTCTTCTTCAGGAAAGTGTTCCCAGAAGGAGGTACCCTTGTAATCGCCGGGTTTTTTTATTTCTGTAATATAAACGCCAATCACACCGCGTTCTGCTTTTTTCTGTTTTTCCGGGTCGCTCAAAATTGTTGCAACTGCCTTTTTACCTGTCATACAGAATTCAAAACCGCTGCATGAATAATTAAAATAGCGTACTTTGTTATAATCAAAATTTCTTCCGTACCATTTAAGGTCAGTCAATTTTGTATTCATCATCAGCTCCTACAACAGGTTCATATTCAATTCGAATTTCCGGCACAGAAGAAAGCACAGCGTAATAATTGTTCATCCAGTCTCCGTCGGGTACTTCGCGTAAGGCTTTTCCGTTTACACTGAAATCAGGAAGTCCGTCCTTTCCAAACGGATGATTTTTTCCATCGGCAGGAGGCGCAAAAATACGAAGCTTCATTTCCTGTGGCGCAGTAATTTTATTTTCAAAAAACCAGCTCATCAAGTCTATGCATTTTACGCCGGGCTTTTTATAAAACCACCAGCCGCCAAACTCAAGCATAAGGTTCTGGTCAATCAAATCATCTTTAAAATATAGCTCTGCAAAGTGCGGGTCCTTCTCAATCATAACAGGAATCTCAATTCCCTCTGCGTCTTCTGCATTTGACCAGCGGAGCTTTACAGGAAGCTCAACGTCTCCTGCAGCTTCAAATTTTTTAGAAAAGAACGGCCTGTGTAAACTTTCCCGGTAGCTTGCAAGAATAGGCTGTTCAATTCCAACGTCGCTGTTGTTAGGGTCTGTTACTTCAAGACCAAGTCGTCCGTCATCGCGGAACTGGTACAGCGTAAAAGCGTCGAGCCATTTTTCCGGGTCTGCTTCAAGGCGGTCCATAAAGGCCTGCATTTTTTTTGCCTGGTCATAAGGACCGTTTACATCACCGTCTGCATTCATTTCGCTAAGCACCATCGGTTTTTTCTGGCTTGTAATTTCCTGCAAACGCTTTACTGATTTCTTAAATTTCTGGTAAACCTTTTCGTTATCAAAAGAGCCGAAAGAAGCTTTGCCTTTTGTTGCAATATCATTCGGCCAGCCCCAGTGGAGTGAAAGATAATTGTCCCCTGACCAGATATCACACGCCTTGTGTGCTTCTAAAAAAATGTCTTCCATTTCAAGCTTGCCTGTTGCGTCATCAAACAATCCGGCACATAAAACCATTTTTACATTTGGTGCATACTCGTGCATGACATCGCAGCACATTACAAAAAAGTCTGCAATCTGCTGGTAGGTGGCGCGGCGTGTATAGCAGAACCAGCTTCCTGTACATTCATGATTTATTCGAAGCAGCACTCGTCCATAAGGGCGCAGATCCTTTGCAACTTCAATCATATCTTCTTTTGTAAGGGAAGGGTCAATTGTAATTGTAAGCACAACATCCATTCCATGACGGCGGATATCATTCATAAAATTAAAAGGCTCATCATCAAGCAGACCTTCACGCCCGCCACGATAAGGAAAATAATTTTCGTAAGGAGAATCCCAGGCAAACTTTTGTTCTTCTTCTCTTTTTATATTGCAGGCACGAACAGGCCATTCTTTGTCGTTAGGATAATATGTGTACATAAGGCTGATGCCACGATGAACAGAATGAAGCTTTTGTAAAATATAATCCTGATTAACGTAAAGTCCGCGTTCACTGCCATCGCCTAAATCAAGGGCGCAGCTGCCTTTTTTTATTAAAATCTTATTCATGATTTTTCCCATGCCTTTTGAGTATAGCACGAGGTATTAAAAATTAGCAATGATATTGGCTAATCAGAATTAAGTGATATAATAAAAATGGAGGCTGTCATGGTGGCAACAATAATCATCGGTGTAATTTTAATTGCAATTGTAAGTCTCATAATTTTTAAAATGATAAAACAAAAGAGGAAGGATTGTTCTTCCTGCTCGGAGTCTTGTCCTTACAGAAAGTAAGATGTCTACCTATATAATTGACCATATGAAATTAAAACTGTAATATAGTAATACTTAACTCGAAAAAAATTTTTTTTAATATGGAGTAAATCAATGGCAACAAAGTATGTTTACTTTTTTGGTAACGGTGACGCTGATGGTGATGAATCAATGCGCGCCGAACTCGGTGGTAAAGGTGCTAACCTTGCTCAGATGGCAAAGAAACCTTTAAGTCTTCCAGTTCCACCTGGATTCACAATCACAACAGATGTATGTCAGGAGTTCTACAAACTCGGACGCAAGTATCCAAAGGAATTACCTGCAGAAGTTGACAAGTATCTTGCTAAGCTTGAAAAGGCAATGGGCAAGAAGCTCGGCGACGAAAAGGATCCACTCCTTGTATCAGTTCGCTCTGGTGCTGCAATTTCTATGCCTGGTATGATGGATACAATCCTCAACCTCGGTCTTAACGACAAGTCTGTAATTGGTCTTGCTAAGAAAACAGGTAACGAACGTTTTGCATGGGATGCTTACCGCCGCTTTATTCAGATGTACGGTGACGTTGCAATGGGTGTTGATCAC
>JAGCDP010000054.1 GCA_017651065.1 Treponema sp. | reverse complement strand
TTCCTTTATCGTTTTTGATTTCCATAATGAAATTGCTTTGTTAAATCTATTTAAATTTTTTCCACCCATGCAGAAATTCTACTGGATTTCTAAATTTTTAAATAGAGTCTTCCTTAAGTTGATGATGTTGCGCAACGCCCCTGTCCCTTACGAAAAAATAATTCTTTACAGAAAGGTGTGGGGGGGGGGTATAATAGATAGGAATTATCTGTTTTCTGGAGTTTTAGATGAAAACATCTTTTAAAGTCTTTTCTTTCATGTCTCTTATTGTTTTGGGAGCATTCGGAATTACTGCATGTAAAAACTTTGTAAATGCAGAAGAAGTTCGTGATCAGATAGAAAAAAATATTGCCTATAATAATGCTTCCTCATACAAAATCCATCTTGAATCTTCTATTTCTGGTGTTGGTAGTTTTAAGTCTCCCGCAACAGGAGTAACAGAAAAAAAAGTAACAGATGTATTTACAGTTTCTTATGACCCTATTCCAGAGTATGCTTTTATTGAATGGAAAGTAACAGATAAAATAACAGGCAACCCTGCCGACGGGTATTTAGCATTTGAAGATGTTGGAGCAGAGTCTACGACATGTACTTTTGTAAAAGCTCCAGAATCGGGAATAGAGTTATGTCTTTGTGCAGTAGTTACTACAAGACCTAAAGAGCTTGATCATTCTCCACGTTGGGATTCTAACGGTGTAAATAAAGATTCCAGAATACAGGTAAGATTTTCAAAGCCCATGGATGAATCTTCAATTTATTATGATGATAATGAAATTTGGAATATAATGGTCGAGAAGAACATTACAATTAATGATTTTTTACCACCAGAAGAAGGTTATCCAAAGTATGGCTACAAAAAAGATGGAAAACAATATTGGAAAAACATAACAATAGTTGATAATGCTTCTCCCGAAGTCTCATTACTGGAACATTTTAAAAATCCTGCTTTTGAAGATCCAAAAACATTTGTCATTCAAGCTAAAACAACCCTGACTGAAGGGACAGAACTTTTAGTTACGTTAGATAAAGATTTTGCATGTAAAGAAACAGGAGAATCAACAGAAAAACTTGTTACACTTAAAGAATCTCTTGAGTGGTTTTACCTGGTTAACAACGGAACAGATACCCAGCCTCCCAATATAACCTCTTCAAGTATAACAAATTCGCCAAACGGGGACCTTTCAACTTTGGCTACAAATCCAACCATGCTTATTGGTGGAAAGGTAGCACTTAATATACAGGCAACCGACGGCGGTTCTGGACCAGCTGGTGTTTTTAATCTGGAACTTGAAAATATAGCTACAAGTCAAAAAAAAAATGTTTCAGTAAAATATAAGAGTGTAATAGGTCCAGCAGCAAAATATAATGATAATTATTCTTTTCTGATTGATGATGGGTCTTATAAAATTAACAAACTTATTGTCTCCGACAGAAGCGGTAAGATAAAAGAACAATCTTATAACTCACCATATTATATTACAGTAGATAATACCGCTCCTCAAATTATCCACTGTGGTGCTGTTCCATATGGCTATAGACATAGCAACAAAGGAAAAATAAAATATACTTATACCATAAGAGAAGAAAATCTTGCCGGAGTGCGTTACAAATATAAAGAAAGCGGCTCTTCTGATTCCTGGGACGATATAACTACTACTGATATATCTTTTACAAGTTCCTATAGCGCCTTATATTTTGATTTAGAAAATCTCGAGCCTGGAAAAACCTACGATATTTATGCAGAATTCTATGACAAAGCAAATAATGATTCATCTGCAATAATTCTTAAGGATGTAGAAACTTTACCAAAGCCTTTGAATGCAGTTTCGGTTAATAGAATTTCTCAAGAGAATAAAATGGATAAGTTTAAAATATCCTGGGTTCCGCCTGAAGGAAATTATTCGGGTATTTATATAACAGGTACAGGTATCGATAAAGTTGTATTAGATTCTAATGGCATGCATGAATATACAATAGAAAGTCTTAATCTTTCTTATGACACTAAATATACTTATGAATTTTATACCACAAAGGGAAGAGGCTTAAATGATGAAGACCGTTCTGCAACATCTGTTACCAAAACTATCTGGACAAGACCTAAAGCCATTTCTCTGCCTGATGATAATTTAAATGTTTCTTTAAGTTATCCAAGAATAGTAATAACTACTTCAAATGCTCTGTCAATGAAGGTTTACTACAAAAAATCTACCGAAACAGAATACGGCAATCCAGAAATTGTTACTACAAGCGCAAATATCAATTCAACAAGAACAATAGGAAACCTGGAGCCTGCAACAAGTTATGATATTAAGATTACACGATATAATTCTACGAGTGGACTCGAAAGTGATCCTATTTTCTACAAGAACATGTACACAGCACCGGTAATGCCTAAAAATTTCCAGATAACAACTTCAAGCAATACGACAAAAGCTTCTGCTCTATTAACCTGGACTGAACCTGAAGGAAACTTTGACAGTTATACAATTGAATATTCTTTATATGGTAGCGATAGCTGGACAGAGCTGCAAAATATTTCCAAAGCAGAAAATTCTTATACAATAACAGGTCTGGACTGTTTGAAAAAATATCAGTTTAGAATAAAGACAGTATATAAGGTTCCTTCAACAAACAAAGTTCTTTCAAGTAATTATAATACAAGTGATTCAATTTCTACGCCTCCAGTACAGGCAGTCATAAATTGTTCTTTTGATAATAACTATAATGTTGATATTACATGGAGTTTACCTCGTAATTCACCATATATTGATGGTGGTACAACTATTTCATTATGTTATGGTGAGACAGAAGACATAGTAAAAGCAGAAACTAACTCAGTTACTCTTGAGTGGATATACTCTTTGCTTCAATATAATCCAAGACCTAAAAATCTTACAAGATCCGATATCAATATCTATAATAAGGACTGTTATTTTGCAATAAAAACAACCTGTAAAAATTCATCAAATGAATTGGTAACTTCGTGGTCAGAGGTAAAGAGTCTTTTTATGCCTCCTGATATTACACCATGTGAAATTGAAATCTCTTCTAATTCAGATGTTTCTTCTGATTCAATTATTGTTTTTGTTAAAAACAGTGGAAAACCTAGTGATAGAGTAAATCTTTATATACAAACAGCTAATAGTGAAGAGACATTCGTAGGTTATGTAGAATTCACAAATCAGTATTCTCCTAGCCAGGTTTACTATTTTATTACAGGCCTTTTGGCTAATACAAGTTATACTGTTGTGGCTAAAACAAAATTAAATGGCTTTGAGTCCATTCCGCGAACATTGCAAGTTACAACAAAGCCAACAATAACGGGTGACTTAAATTTATGTGTTGAAAAATCAAACAGGTCTCTAACATTAAAATGGAATAGCGACGCAATTAATGGAATAACAATCAATGGTAAACTTATAGAACGTGTAGGAATTAGATATAGAAAAAAAGATTCCGTAAACTGGGAGAATTGGGGAAACGCAGTAAGTTATACATATGGCAATTGGTACAACGGTTATACAACAGATACCAATACTACAGTAGCAAAAGTTTTCGACCCTGGAACCTATATCATTGAACTGATTACATATTATCAAGCTGGTGGTGGTTTATATGGCAGCGCCGGAATAGTTACCATAAATAGCATTGAGTGTACTGTCCAGTAGTTTTATGGTTACAGGCTAACATTTTACTGTTGAACATCTCCCTTTTCTTCTATAAAATGGCCTTATGGACAAACTAAAAATTTTACTGGCCAAGGGCCGCATTTATGAATCAGTATATGAACTCTTGAGTGACGTGGGCATTTCAATTTCGCTCCCGGACAGAACATATTTCCCAACTACAAACCAGAAAGACCTTGCTTTTCAGGTAGTAAAGCCTCAGATTACAAGCCTCTTGCTTGCCAACAACAAGGCCGATCTTGGTTTTAGCGGAAAGGACTGGGTTTACGAAAACGGCGTGCAGGACAAGGTTGTAGAAATCATGGACCTTGGATTTGACCCGGTACGCATTGTAGCTGCAATTCCGGATACAAAAGATCTGGACAAGCTGCTTAAAGGCCATGTAACAATTGCAACAGAATATCAGACCCTGAGCAAAAAGTGGGTTGAAGATAAAAAAATCAACGGCGAAATTTTCCGCACCTGGGGTACAAGCGAAGGCTTTGTTCAGGACACAGAAGATTCAATCGCACAGATTTTGATTGACAACACTTCTACAGGTTCTTCGCTCCGTGCCAACCGTCTTAAGATTGTAGACACCCTTATGGAAAGCTCAACCAGAATGTATGCTTCGCGCAAGGCAATGGAAGACCCAGACAAAAAACAGAAAATCCTTGAGCTCAAAATGCTTTTTGAAACAGTTTTGAACGCCCGCAACCGTGTAATGCTCGAAATGAATGTTTCAAAGGCCGATTTTGACCAGCTTATAAAAGGCATTCCTGCAATGAAGAGCCCGACAGTTTCTCCGCTTTTCAACGACGACGGATTTGCAGTTAAGATTGCAGTTAAAAAATCAGAAGTCCCAACACTGCTTCCAAAGCTTCAGAGCCTTGGTGCCAGTGATATAGTTGAATACGAACTTAGAAAGGTGATGTTATAACCTTGGGGTCCCTGAGCTTGTCGAAGGGCACTTATGGAGGATACATGAGAACAGCAACAGTTAAGAGAGAAACCGGTGAAACTCAAATAGAACTAACCCTCAACCTTGACGGAACCGGTAAATGCGAAGTGGAAAACCCGATCGGTTTTTTTGATCATATGCTGCGTTCCTTCTGCAAGCACGGACTTTTTGATCTTACCGGAACAATCAAAGGTGACCTTGAAGTAGACCAGCATCACACAATCGAAGATACAGGAATTGTTCTTGGCGAATGCTTTAAGAAGGCCCTGGGCAACTGCGCAGGCATCTACCGCTCAGGCTTTTTCATTTACCCTATGGATGAGTCTCTTGTGCAGGCAGCCGTAGACTTTGGCGGAAGGGCCTACCTTGTAAACGATGCAAAGCTTACCGGGAACCCTCTTGTATTTGTAGATGAAAACGGCAAAGAAGGCCAGTTCCAGACAGACTGCTTTGAAGATTTCTGGCAGGGCTTTGCAAATGCCGCTCAGTGCAACTTACACATAGACACAATCCGTGGCCGCAGTGACCACCATAAAATAGAAGCAGCATTCAAGGCTGTAAGCCGTGCCATCCGCGAAGCCGTAAGCATTGACGAACGTCGCGGTGGAGCCATCCCTTCTACAAAGGGCGTGTTGGTTTAATGGACGATATCATCATTTACACAGACGGCGGATGCTCTGGAAACCCTGGTCCTGGTGGCTGGGGTATTGTTGTTATTGCAGACGGTCAGGTAAAAAGCCTTAGTGGCGGTGACCCTATGACCACCAACAACAAAATGGAACTTAGTGCCGCCATTGCAGCTCTTTCTGTAGTAAAAAACACTCCTGACTTTGCGGGGCGACATGTAACAGTAAATATCGACAGCCAGTATGTAAAAAACGGAATTACCCAGTGGATTCACTCCTGGAAGGCCAAGGGCTGGAAAACCGCCGACAAAAAGCCTGTAAAAAATCAGGAGCTGTGGATGCAGCTGGACCAGCTTAATGCCGCCCTGGACGTTACCTGGAACTGGGTCAAGGGCCACGCAGGAATAGAATACAACGAGCTTTGCGACAGTCTTTGCCAGGCAGAAATCAAAAAATTTAGGTAGTAGATTGCCACGTCGTTCTTCGGACTCCTCGCAATGACGAAACACTTTGTCATTGCGAGCGAAGCGAAGCAATCCACTACAAAATTTCACTTTTTTTCCCAAATTTTTGTAACAAGTCGCTTTTTTTTCTAATACTATAGTATGAGAAAATTTATTTTATTACTCTTACTGACGTGCATGGCGGTATTGTGCTCGTGCGAACTGTTTTCAAAGGACGAAACTGTGGAGTTTGAGCTTCCGCAGTGGCCGGATTATTTACCACCGTTGCAGGGGTGGGAAATTAGCGGGGTTGCTGAGCTTGTCGAAGCACCCCCTGATAGAAGGCATGTTTCATTCCGCTTGCCAAGAAACAAGCCTGTCTGCATCACCGCAACGCCCATCACAGAAGTTCCTTTTTTCAAGCCTGCCGGAACAATCTACCCGTATTCGCAGAAAATCACCTGGAGCGGGGGATATGCGGCTTATCTTTTCAAAATCATCCCGGGAGATGAACAATTCAACTGGGAAAAACTGCTTGAAACACTGGAAGGTTGTGAAAATCCGTGGCTTTTGGACTCTCAGAAGGTTTTAGAAGGAATTGCCTATAACAGTTTTTCTGCCGGCAAGCTTAAAATCACTAATTCTTTGTGTATTCCTCTTGATTTTAAAGTTTTTTCTTCTTATGTGCCTGAGAATCACACCATTCAGGCTGCAGGAACGGTTACTGTAATCAAAAATCAGCCGGAATTATTTGCCCTTCGACGTGGCTCAGGGACCCCTGACTTTGCAGGGCCCCCTTTCTATGCAGTTATAATATCTGCTGCTTCTGCAAAAAATATATCACTTGACCTTGTTTCTTTGCCGATAATTAAAGAAGGATTATGAACAAATTTTTTAATGCAATGAATAAGTGTTTTCTGGCGGCAATAATTGCCCTGAATCTTGTATGTGTGCTTTTCAGCGGATGCAAAAACAAGGATAAGGCAAAGGAAGATCAGAAAATTGTAGAAATAGGTACTCAAAAAACAGATCATGTCTGGTATTATTTTAATCAGGATGGCTTTGTGCAGGTAGACAGCCCCCGTAATGCACCTTTTGCGGGTTCTTTCCCATATACAGAAGCTGTACGTATTTCTTCTGCAAATAATGGTGCAACTGGCCCGGATGGAACAGTAAAAGCTTATGCACTCGCAAATCGTCTTGGTGTAATCTGCTTTGAAAATGATAAAATCTCTGTAGCTAAAGATGTAAATGTTTTTGCAAACAGAACTGCAGCGAATCTTGTTTTTATAGACGGAACTCCTCTTTTTTCTGTTTATAAGAGCGCATTTTTCAATGACACAATTTCTTCTGCAACATATAAAAACGATACAAGTGCACATCTTTTCCTTGTTCAGTTTGATGATACTTCAAAAATATCATACCCGGTAATTAACAGTACAAATCTTACAGAATTAACAAATGCCGAAGTAACAGATTTTTACTGGAACGGTAAGGAATGGTTCTGCTGTATAAAATCGGTTTCGGGTGATGCTTCCGGTAAAACAGATTTTTCATATATAAAATTCACTCCGGCAGCTCCAATAACTTCAATTTCTCCTGTTTCGGCAGAAGACCTTATTACTGTAAAACAATCCTCTGTAAACGAATTCCGCGAGGTGATGAATGTAAAACCTTATGCTCAGGCTCCTGAACGAATACGCAACATGCTGCAGAACTTTGACAAGACAATTCCTTTTATTATCGAAGTAAAATCGGCAGCAGGAAGTTCTCCTCGTATTTATGAAAACGAAGCACCGGGAAGTTTTGAAACAGAACTTAAGGCCAAGGCAATCATTTCGCAAAGCTGGAGTGCAGCTCTGTTTGAAGACGGAACTCTTTTTATAGAAGGTGCGCTTCCAGGAAAACATATTCTTCGCAGTGGAAAGCCTGTTGCAATTCGTCTTCCAAAGCTTGATGAAGGTTATGTTTATTCTGATTTTGTTATAAGCGGAACAACTTTATATGCAGCCTGGGAAGAAACAGATTTTTACAAGGTTAGCCGAAGCGGATTTTTAAGTGTAGATTTAGACTCGACTTTATATAGCATTATAAGGTAAGTTATATAGTATAGGATTTTAATAATGAAACGGTTGCTGTTACTTACAGTATTATTTCTCTTTTGCAGTTCATCATCATTTTTTGCGCAGGAAAGTGAGCGTGATTATGTTGATGAGCAGAACATGACCGTTTCCGAAGTAGAAGAGCTTATCCAGAAACAATCGGCCATAAATAAACTGGACTTTGTCTTTGGCGTGGAGCCAATGATTTCAATAAACACCCATACTAAGGCAGACGGACAATTTGTAAGTGCACCGTCGCCAATCTATTTTCCAATTTACATGGGTATTTCTGTTCCTAACTATACTGCAATTTCTTTTCAGCCATCACTTAGATTTTATATGTCGTATAATCTTGTTTATGACGACATGGTGCTTCCTGCAGAAATTGAAAATCGTACAGGATTGACTTTTAATTTTCTTGTAAATCTTCCTGTTGTTTTTAAATTGAATTATCGTAATAAATACAGCTGGAGTGTTATGGCGGGACTTGCGGGGCTTATTCGTTTTGCAACGGTTCCGTTTAATGTTCAATCAAGTGAACCTGGTGCTACAGGAACAGTTCAGTCTGATGTTAATTATATGAACAGCTGGTTCTATAAAAATGCGCGTTTTCTTTATCTTTCAGGAGCAATTGACTGGATGTTTTATTACGGAACAACAAAATATGGTCCTGAATTTTCTGTATTCTTCCCGATCGCTGCTTTTGCCGACTTTTCAATTGACAGCCTTATGCTTGGCGTTGGTGTAAAAGTAGAGTTCTAACATTCTCCCTACTGATTGTGTCTTACCTGATCCAGCCCACGCTTAAATTGAGGAATTCTTGCGCAAGTAACAGTATCTATTCCACTTCTGTCACCGCGTTTTAAAAAGTGATATGCAACTCCTGCAATCATTGCTCCGTTGTCGCCGCAAAGCTTAAGCGGAGGGAAGATGCAGTTTAAGTCTGTTCGTTCCCCAAGCATTTCACGCAGTCTTGAATTGGCTGCAACACCACCACCGCATACAACTGTTTTAAGGCCTGTATCATCTGCGGCACGAAGAAGCTTTCCTACTAGAGTTTTTATTGCAGTTTCCTGAAAGGCAGCGCACATATTTTCTGTAGAATGTTCATAACCGGGCTGCCAGAATAAATCGCACTGGTGAATTACTGCAGTTTTAAGTCCCGAAAAAGAAACATCATAACGGTGTGTTTCTTCATCAAGCTTTGGAACAGGAAACTTTGCAGCTTTTGGGTCGCCTTTTTTTGCAAGGTTATCAATAATTACTCCGCCGGGGTAACCAAGTCCGTAGAACTTTGCAACTTTATCAAACGCTTCTCCAACAGAATCATCTACTGTAGTGCCCAAAATTTCCAGATCATCAAAATTGTTTACTTTACAGATAATGCTGTGGCCGCCGCTTACAAGCAGTCCCAGAAAAGGATATTGTACATCTGTCTGAAGTTGTGCTGCATAAAGGTGACCAAGCATATGATTAATTGCAATAAAAGGTTTATTTGTAGACCAGGCAAGTGTTTTTCCAAAGGTAAAGCCAACTAAAAGAGAGCCCATGAGCCCCGGACGATTTGTGGCTGCGATTGCGTCTATTTTTTCGAGCGGCAGATCTGCTTCTTTGAGCGCCTGTTTTACAACGGGTAAAATCCATTCGGCATGCTTACGGCTTGCAATTTCGGGAACAACGCCTTTATATACCTCATGAAAAGGAATTTGTGTTGCTACAACATTGCTTATTATTTTCTTGCCGTCTTCTACAATTGCGCATGCTGTTTCGTCGCAGCTGCTTTCTATTCCTAGTACTATCATTCCATTACCTTTTTTGTGCATTTGACTTGCTCACTACACAGAAGGTATATCCTTTTTCTTTAAGCTCCGGATATATTTCTTTAAGCAGTTCTGGAAGAAAATCTGCACTCCAGATGTGTCCTATCATTATAACGCTTCCATTTTTATTGGCAAGAGCAAGCCCTTTTTTAATTTCGGCAAGTGCGTTTTCGCGTGTTTTTTCATTATCCAGGAAAATGTTGCGTTCGTACCAGGTGTAGCCAAGCTCTCTTGCAACATACGGTACCTGGGTTTCTACATTTGTGCGGCTGTCTAAAAAGTAAATACCTGCCTGTTCTGCAGTTTTAAGGATTATCTCCATCTTTTCAGCATCGGCAGTTATACCAGAGCCTTCGTGATTATTCATTCCGGCAATAGGGCTGATCTGATCAATGTTTATAAAAAGCTGGGCGATTATCTGTGCTTCTGTCATTTCTGGAGTAATTGCGCCAGGTCCCGGATTAATTCCTGCATTAACAGATTGCATAGGCTGGTGAAGAATTACTTCATTTCCTGATTTTCTTACAAGATTTGCTGCTTCTACAGAATGAGTAATTTGGGGAAGTACTGCAACTGTAATAGGAAAAGGCAGTTCAAGAAACGCTTTAAGCTGTTCAAGGTTTTGTCCGCCGTCATCAAAAACAAAAATCAACTGGGCATTCTTTTTTGCTTTTTCAAAACCAAAGCTTTTTTTTGTAGCTTCCGGTTTTTTAGATTCAGGTTCTTTTTTGGGTTCAACTGGTTTGGCCGGTTTTTCTTGTTGTGGTTTTACTTGTGGTTGAACTTCTGGTGTCTGTGCAGGTTTTTCCTGTTGTTTCTTAGGAATTTCCGGCGATGAAAGCTTTTCCTGTTTTTTTGTATCATCTTCAAAACGTTCTGTTATAGAAGAGTCCTGCGGTTCTGTTTTTGTTTTAGGAAAAGTATTTATAAGAAGAAGAATTAAACACAAAACTATAACACCAAGACAAAGCATGATAGTTTTGTATGCAGGAATATAAACTTTGCCGGACTTGTTAGTTTTTTTTGTAGAAGTCCGTCGTTTTGGAGAAGTTGTTCTTTTCTTTCTATTCTTTGGTGCAGCCACTTTTTTATTGCTTTGTAAAAGTTACTATTGAACTTCCCTTCAAATCAGAAAGTGTAAGTGAATTATTAGATAAACTCCATTTTTGAATCTGTCTTGTAGCTCCAAAGGTACTGTCAATTTGTGAATATTCTTCGGCAGTATAAGGAATGTTATTTACAAGAACATTTTCGCTGTTAAGTTCCAGGTAATTTTTGTCTATTGAAAATTGCCCGCTTATGCTCATGTTTTTTTCTACCTGTTGTGTTATTTCTTCTTCAGACATTAAAGAATCATCACGAAGGTCTAAACTTTCAACAGAAGAAGTCGTCTGCATTGTAAAGCTCTGATTTTCAGAAAACGAAATTGAGTTTGTATTCAAAATAGAAGCTTTACCTAAATAAGTTTCATTTTCGGTATTCGGTTCTGACCAGAATTCAACTTGAGAACTTGCTTTAAATGTCCATGTTCCATAAACAGATTGTGCAAGCTCTGTATCATTTGTAACAGTAATATTTTTTGTACAACCGGTTAAAGAAATAATAACGGCAAGAATTATTACAAGAGCTGTTCTATATGCTGATTTCATCGTACCAAAACTCCAAGTTCAAAAAGCTTACGGCTGAAATCTTCAGAAGCAAAAATCATTGTTTTATCTTCAAGAGTAATTCCAACTTTAGTCTGGTTAGGGTTTTCAAGTATTGCTTCAAGTTTTTCTTTTGGAAGGGTGCCCGAAAATCGTACCTCAAGATTTTTCTTTTTGAAGTCTTTATATAAGATGATCAAATCGTCAAGTGTAACTTTTTCTACAGAATCTGTTGTAAAGAAAAATTCTGTTTTATCAAAGGAATTGTAATACTCTTCAGGAAAGTAAAGAGTGTAGTTTACAATATTGCTGTCTGTTAATTCAAAGTCAACAATATTTACTGTAATATCAAAGCTTGTTTTTCGTAAAGGGAAAGCTTTGTTATCAAGAGTAACAGGCCTTAGAAAAACAAGCTGGCCCGATTCCTGTGACATTGTAAAAATGTTTTCCTCGGTTGTTTTACAAGAGGCAAACAAAACGCAGAGAAGTGTTAATTGAATTAATATTATTTTTTTTAGATTTTTCATTTTTTTTATAAAAAAAAAGCACAAGCAACAATGTGCTGCATGTGCTTTTCTTGAAACTCTCGAATATTTAATTATTCACCAGTTACAATAGTTGTGTACTTAACTGTAAAGATACCAATTGTTGTCTTTACATCCACAGTAGAAATAGATGTGATACCACCTTTTCTAGCAGCTGCCTGAATACTTGAATCAGTTTCTCCCATTGGGATTACTCCAAAAAGGAAATTGGCTGTAGATTCACCAACTTTTGATCCTACTTTGTTGCTTGTAGCACAAAGAGGTCCAATTGAAGAACAGCTTGCAAACAAGAACAATGAAGCTACGATAGCTAAACCGAACTTTTTCATAAATGTCTCCTTATAACATTTTTGATTTGATTTTAAAATTATACACCATTAACTATAAATATGTCAATTTTATAAGCAAGTTTTGACATATTGCGGGAAATTCAGCATAATTACAGATATGTGAGGTTAATGATGATTGTTACATGTCTTGATTTGGAAGGTGTTCTTGTTCCTGAAATTTGGATTGCGTTTGCAGATGCAGTAGGTATTCCTGAACTGCGACGAACAACCCGCGATGAACCAGATTATGATAAACTTATGAAATTCAGACTTGGAATTTTAAAGGAGCATAAGCTTGGGCTTAAGGAAATTCAGGATACTATTGCAAAAATAGATCCTCTTCCTGGTGCAAAAGACTTTCTTGATGAGCTTCGTTCACTTGGGCAGGTTATTATTTTAAGCGACACCTTCAGCCAGTTTGCTACACCACTTATGAAAAAGCTTGGATGGCCAACAATTTTCTGTAATACACTTGAAGTTGCAGATGATGGTGAAATAACAGGTTATAAAATGCGCTGTCCTCACAGTAAGCTTACAACTGTAAAGGCTCTTCAGTCTTGTGGATTCGAAACAATTGCCAGCGGCGACAGCTTTAATGACCTTGAAATGATTAAAGCATCTAAAGCAGGCTTCTTGTTCCGTTCTACAGAGAAAATCATAAAGGAATATCCGCAGTTCTCGGCATTTACAGAATATTCCGATCTTCTTGAAGCAATAAAAAAATATTTGTAACCTAAAAGTATATTTATTCGTTTAAAAGTTGTGTTATAAAGTACGGGGCACGTGATGCTCTGAAAAAACTAACATCTTTTATAGGAGAATGAAACTATGAAAAAGATAATTGCTATGGCTGTAGCAGCCGTTATGATGGTAAGTGCCGCATCTGCACTTGATCTGGAATTTGGTGCACGCGCTATTCTTGGACGAAACCTTGATAGTGGAACTTTTAAGGAAAATATGGCTCAGGCAAAGCAGGATAAAACCTATGATTTTGGTTTTGGTGTTTATGGAAACTTTGCCCTCTTTGGAGGACTTGGAATTCAGGCAGAGGCAAACTATGTAAAGTCTTCTATTACATTTGCAAAAGAAGGAAAGGAAGAAGTTCAGTATGATATGCATACTCTTGATCTTTCTCCAATGTTGTGGCTCAACCTTGATTTGTGGAAGTTTACTCTTGGTTTTGGTGTAGGTCCTAACTTTGAAATTCCTCTTGCTTCTCTTGGAGATATTAAAAATGCTAAAAAACAGGATTTTACTGTAGGTCTTATTGCCGGTGCAGACTTTAAGTTCTACTTTACAGATCATCTTGGACTTGTTCTTTCTGGCCGCTATGTAACCGACTGGCAGAAGAAGGATGTTCCAATCGAAGTAAATGGCTATAACTCTGGTGCAACATATCCATCCTATGAGTTTACCCGCAAGAGCATTTACGGTGGTCTTGGTCTTGAATGGAAGATTATCTAGAATAACATAAGACAAAGCAACGTCATTGCGAGCGAAGCGAAGCAATCCACTTCCCGCAATGACGTTTTTTATTTTAAACTATTTACTATTCCCCAACATTTCAGTAAGATACTCTAAAATCTAAAAAGGGGTGCCTAAGGTCTTCGTTGAAGAATACGGCTGAGAATATACCCTTAATACCTGATCCGGATAATGCCGGCGGAGGAAATCTTATGCGCAAAACTATTGCGAAAATTTTTCTTTTAACAATCACAACATTATTGGTTTTTGGAATGCTTACAAGTGCTTCCAAAAAAAAGTCTGCAAGAGCTAACGAGGTTGTAGTTTATACCTACAATTCTTTCAGTGGTGAATGGGGCGCAGGCCCGGAAATTGCCCGTCTCTTTGAAGAAAAGACAGGTATCAAAGTTACCTATGCCGAAGTTGGAGACAGCGGCCAGATTCTTTCTAAAGCAATTCTTGAAAAGAAAAAGCCTGTTGCCGACGTTCTTGTTGGACTTGATAATTATTCTGCAGAAAAAGCAGTTGCTTCAGGAGTTCTTGCTGCCTATAAGCCTGCAGGGGCCGATACTCTTATTCCGGCCGAACTGAGCAACAAGCTTAATGTAAAGGCCGGCAAGTGGTATCTTACTCCTTATGATTACAGCCACTTTGCATTTATTTTTGATACATTGAGTGGGCTTCCTGTTCCAACTTGTCTTGAAGATTTGACTAAGCCTGAGTACAGCAAAAAAATTATCCTTATGGATTCTAAAACAAGTACTTTGGGCGTGGGCTATGAAGAATGGGTTCGTGCTGTTTATAAGGATGATGCAACAAGCTTCTTTAAGAGAATCTATCCTTCTATTTTGACAGTTGCTCCAGGCTGGAGTATTGGTTATGGAATGTTTACAGACGGCGAAGCTCCTATTTGCTTCAGCTATACTACAAGTCCTGCTTACCATGTTGAATATGGCGAAGGTGACCGTTTCCAGGCTCTGATTTTTACAGACGGCCACGTTATGCAGGTAGAAGGTGCCGGCATTGTAAACGGTGCTCCAAACCTTGAAGGTGCTAAAAAATTCATGGATTTCTTAATCAGTGATGAAGCTCAGAACCTCATTCCTCTTACCCAGTGGATGTTCCCTGCAAACAAAAATGTTCAGCTGCCTGCCTCTTATGCAGCCGCTGCTCCGGTGCCTAAGACAATAGAATAACCGTCATTGCGAGCGAAGCGTGGCAATCCACATTTATATATATACCTTATACACTGCCGTTCTCTCCACTTTGATTGCTGCTGTAATCGGTGTAGAAACGGCATTTTTTACTTCACACCGCCGTTTCTTTGGCAGGCGCTTTTTGCTTGCTGCAGGCATTGTTCCTTTGTGCGTGCCTCCGCTTGTAATTGCGCTTGGGTATGTAAGCTTTTTTGGCGTAAACGGAATTGTAAGCGGCTGGCTCAAGGCAATTGCTAATGCAGCTGGCGGACATTTTGACGGGCTTACTTTTTTGTACACAACGCTTGGTGTAGTTGTGGCTCAGGGCTTTTATAACTTTCCGCTTGTAACAAGAATTGTAAACGATGCCTGGGAACGCCTGCCACGTGATAATGAAAATGCAGCACGCCTTCTGGGTGCAGGTGAGGGACGGATTTTCTTTACGATTACGCTTCCTCGTTTGAGTGGTGCAATTGCTGCGGCTTGTATTCCTGTTTTTCTGTTCTGTTTTTTCAGCTTTATGATTGTGCTCCTTTTTTCACCTCCGGGAAACTCTACGCTCGAGGTTGAACTTTATCATTCTGTGCGCACAACACTGGAGATTGGAAGTGGTGCCATTATTGCGTTAATAGAAACTGTGACAGCTATGGGAATTGTTTTTGCTTACAGTTATGTCATCAGAAAAAATCAGATTGGGGTAGAGGGGTTGTCGTTTACCCGTAACGTGAGAAGTCGTATAGGCGGTCAGGCTTTTGAAACCCGAAGTGCACGTGCAGTTGAGATTGCGGGATTTGTTGTACTTGGTGTGCTGGCGCTTTTATTTTTTGTTGGCCCTGGCATTGCGGTTTTGATTTCGTCATTTACAATTAAGCAGAACAATGCGGAAGTATTTGGTTTAGGATTGTTCCGGGGCTTGTTCGGCTCTGCAACTTTCTGGAAGGCGTTTTTGAATTCGCTTTTGATTGGACTATGTACTTCGGCATTGTGCTGTTTTATTTCGTTTGTTTATTCTGTTGTAATTCGTATGAAGGGTAAGCAGCAGAAAGTTTTATTCCAGCTTATTCCGGTGATGCCAATGGCAATTTCGTCTGTTGTAACAGGATGGGTTTTGTCGCTTGTGTTCGGCGGCGGGAACGTTGTTGTTCTTGTTTTGTGTCAGACTCTTTTATTCTGGCCAATCGGGTATAAGCAGATTCAAAACGGAATGAACCAGCTTACGAGTGATACACAGAATGCGGCATTTATTTTGTCGCGAGGCCGCCTTGACTGTGCAATGCGCTTTTATCTGCCGTCATGCCGCAAGGTGATTTTTACAGCTTTCTGCTATTGCTTTGCAGTAAGTATAGGTGATGCCACCTTGCCGCTCGTGCTTGCAATACCAGGCTTTTCTACGCTTGCGTTGTACACTTACAGACTTGCCGGTGCGTTCCGCTTCAATCAGGCCTGCGCCTGTGCAGTTGTAATGATATTGATGGCAATGTTTCCAACGTCATTGCGAGGAGCGAAGCGACGTGGCAATCTGCAATAAGGAGAAGTTATGAGTTTTTTCGAAGTTCAAAACATCCACAAAACCTGGGAAACCAAAACAGTAGAGTTTTCTCTTGAATGCGAAAAAGGCACATTGACCTGCCTCCTTGGCCCAAGCGGTTGCGGTAAGTCTACAGTTCTTAATATAATTGCAGGCCTTGAGCAGAATGATTCGGGGTCCCTGAGCTTGTCGAAGGGCCTGATGATCCAGCTCGACGGCCAGCGAATCGACACCCTTCCTCCAGCTCAGCGCCAGATAGGCATGGTATTTCAGTCGGGTGCTTTGTTTAATCATCTTACAGTTGCAGACAATGTTGCATACGGCCTAATTTCAAAAGGTATAAAAAAATCTCAGGCACGCAAAATGGCTGGTGAATATCTTGCACGTTTTGATCTTGCAGGCTTTGACAAACGAATGCCTCAAACTTTAAGCGGCGGCGAAAAACAGCGCGTTGCTCTTGCAAGAACACTTATTACAGAACCAAAGCTTGTTCTTCTGGACGAACCATTTTCTGCACTTGATACAGACCTTCGTCACCGCATGGCTTCCCAACTAAGACAGTGGCAGCAGGAATTAGGCTTTACTGCAATCATGGTAACTCACGACGAACAGGAAGCACAGACAGTCGCCGATAAAATCGTTAGAATGGAATAAAATATGAAAAAGGTTTTATTTGAGTGGCTTAAAATTGTCCTGGGACTCATCGTGTTTTCCTTTGGAGTTCATCTGACAATTTATGCAAACATCGGTCTTGCTCCGTGGGATTGTCTTGGCATGGGAATTGCAAAACATACACCTCTTAATTACGGAATGGCAATGACAATAATGGCAGTCACAATTCTAATCATAGACATCCTCTTAAAAGAAAAAATCGGCTTTGGAACAATTATAGATTCACTTCTTACAGGAAACTTCGTTCAGGCATATAATACACTTAACCCGTTGCCGGAAAATCACAACCTGTGGCTTGGAATAATCATCATGCTTGTTGGTTTTGTGTTTATGGCAATAGGAATGTGGATTTACATGAGATCCCAGCAGGGATGTGGACCGCGTGATTCTCTTTTAGTGGGCTTGGGCAAACGCATGCCAAAAGTTCCGATTGGAATTGTCGAAGTAATTTTGTGGGGCGTTGTGTGTCTGCTTGGTTTTTTACTTGGCGGACCGGTTGGAATAGGTACACTTATCGGAACCTTTGGTGCCGGGCTTGTAATGCAGCTTGTTTATACAATAATCCGCTTTGAACCACGCAAGCTCAACCACCGCGACGTATTTGCAGTTGTGAAAGAAATGAAAAACACGGAGGAAAAATGATTTATCTTATTACTGGTGCATCTCACACAGGAAAAACAGCTTTGTCACAAAGACTTCTGGAGGCCCTGAAGTTCCCGTATCTTTCAATTGATCATCTTAAAATGGGGTTAATCCGTAGCGGCCAGACAAATCTCACCCCCGCAGATGACGACAAGCTCACAGATTATCTTTGGCCAATTGTCCGCGAGTTTATAAAAACTGCAATCGAAAATAAACAGAATCTTATTGTTGAAGGCTGCTATATCCCGTTTGACTGGCGCAAGGATTTTGAAGAAGAGTATATTTCAGAAATTAAATTCATCTGCCTTGCTTTGACAGAGCGCTACATTGACGAACATTTTGAAGATATCCGTGCCCACGGTTCAGACATAGAACGGCGCTTTGAATCTGATGAGGCAGCCCTTTCCAAAGACTATGTTAAAAAAGAAAACCTCCGTTTTACCGAAGGTTTTACAAAAGCTGGGGAACAAGTTGTTCTGATTGACCAGGATTATGAGCAGGTGATAGACTCCCTGTGTCATTGTCGGGCTTGACCCGACAATCTTTCTAAACGATCTCAACACATTTTTCGTTATAATCAGAAAGAAGCCCATCGTGTGACAAAAAAAGCATTTTTTCTGATTTTGCCTGACTGATAAGCATTCTGTCAAACGGATCATTATGAGGGGTAGCTTTTTTGTTTCGTTTTAGGGTGTGCAGAAGATTAATATGATCTGGATGTAACGGAAGAAAAGAGAATCTTGCATTTTCGCAGTTTAAAAGAAAATCATTACCAGTACTTATCATTTTATCGGGATGCAGGATGTGTTTTATTTCAATTTCCCACATAGATGCAATACTAAAATAAATTGTATTTTCCCAATCATCAATATAAGATTTTGCTTTCTTACTTAATCTGGAGTCGCCATTTAAATACCATAAAGCTATGTGTGTATCAAGCAGAATGTTCATGCATTTACTCCAAACATCTCAGCTATTTCTTCATTGCAAAAATCAATATTATCTGGATATTGCAATTTCCCCTTTGCCATGCCAAAAGAACGTATCTTCTTTTTAGAAGCAGTACGAGAAACATCATCTAATAATGAAGCAGACAAACTATTAATGATACTGAGTTTCATTTCATAGTTTAAAGTCGAAAGCAATTCTACATAATGGTCTGCAATTTTCTGTGCTGTCGGTGACATATAATACCTTCTGCTAATAATATAACATGAAATTGAGAAAAAAGCATTTAAATTCTGAATAGAGATACTTTTCTTGTTTATAGTTTTATATTATCTACAGTCTTCTTAAAGGCTCTTGCAATTTCTAAGAAGTTTCCCAATTGTTCAGATGGAAGACGTTCAACGATTATGTTTATTTCTTTCTTTTGCCAATCGGATTTTGTGTTTTGGGAATGAACCGTTTCTTTGTCCTCAGTCCCCAAAATAAGATATTCTGATGTTGTATTAAGAACCTGCGCCATTTTTACTGCTATATCAGCTGCAGGAATGGAACCACGGTAAAGGTACATTCCTAGGGTGCCAATTCCGATTCCAACTTTGTTTGCAAATTCTTTATTCGAGATCCCCTGATAGTTTAATTCGTCTGTAAGCCTATCTTTGAATGTTTTTCCTTCCATGTTTTTACAATAACACAGTATTTCAATTACAGTTTGACGGATGATGTAATTGATAGTATAATAAAATGTAATTACATGATTAAATGTTGTGTAATTACATATAGCGGAGAATGATTTGAATTTTCAAAAAATTAAAGAATATCTTGGAAAGTATAAGGAACAACGACTTGGGATTTCAGATTGTGGCGAATGGTGGAAAAATCACAGGTCATATAAGTATATCCTGCCTGTTGAAAAAAAATATGAAAACATAATAGATGAAGGCTTCAAGGAAAAATTAATTGAAATGATGCCGGAAAAAAAAATACATCTTGGTTTTCATCATTTGAATTCTTCCCAGGCACTGGTATTAAATCTTTTTGGGCCTTTGGTTAAAACTAATAATTTAAAAGTAATTGATTCGGATTTTGAAGCTTTGGATTTGAACTCTGATTTTGAATATGTTGAAAATCAGAAGGAAGGGACAAATTTTGATTTCTATTTAGGTTGTCCAGATTCAAGAAATTATTTTGAAGTAAAATATACGGAACAAAAATTTAGTAGTGCAAAGGATGATCCTAGTCATCGACAGAAATATGCAGAAATTTATAAAAGTGATTTGAAAGCTATTTCAGATATTTCAGAAAATGAATTTTACAAGAATTACCAGTTATGGCGGAATATCCTTTATGCACAAAAGGGGAATGTATTTTTTGTGCTTTCAAAGTTTAGGACTGATTTAATGGAAAAAGTCAAAAAGGCAAAGGAATTGATTAAGGAAGAAAACATAAAGAAGAATGTAAAAATTCTTGTGATTGATTCATTGGTTGCCAAATGTAAAGAAATCCCAGATTTGAAAAAGCATTATGAAGAATTTGAGAAGAAGTATTTAGATTTTGAAAAATAAAAAAAATCAAAGAAATATTTAGTTTGATAGAGCAAATAAATAACAATTTGGAGGTTGTTATGAAAAGAATAAAATGGGTTCTGAGTATTGTATTTGTTATGATGTGTGCTTTTATGTTCGCTGAAGAAAATGATAAGCACTTATATTTGAAAGGAGAAATGGAGGGAATTGAAATAAAAATAATGCTTTTGTCTAAGGGGAGTTTGAATTATGATGGATTTAAATCAAATGATGATGCTTTGAACTATATGCAGTACTATTACAAGGATGGTACAGGTAATTATGATCCAACAGCAATGCTTGATGTTTGTGCCATTAATAGTTTTCCGGTAGAAATATATAATAATTCTAAGAATTCAATTCAATTTAGTAAATATAATGATTCATTAACGTTTATAGTAAATGGGCAACAAATGGATTATCCTATAAATGTTGATGGTGATTATCCTGCAAAAGTGTTTCCTTCGTCGAAAGTCGTGTTTACTATAAAATCACTTTATACACTAAATGATTATTTGCGTGATTCAATTGAAGTATTCCAATTAGGTACTAAAAATTATTTGAACAATGAGAATCTTGCAAAAATGTATCTTTTAAATTTATATCCTATGGTAATAGATTTTGGCATTAAAAAAGGAAAGACAAATACTCCTGATGTGATACAAAAAGCTGTTAGCGAAATGAGAAAGGCATTTTTTGCAGTTTATGAATTAGGCATGGAAAAAAAGGAAATATATCTTTATTTAACATATGAATAAAAATCTGAAGAGGATTCTCTATGGGAAGTTTAATTCTAGCGATTGTTGGTTTTGTATTTGCATTATTGGGATTGTTGCCTTTGTTGGGGTGGCTTAATTGGATTGGTATTATTTTTCTGATTATTGGTCTTATATCTGGAGTAACAGCATATCGAAAAAATCCAATTAACAAGCTGCTTGCTGTGGTTGGCACCCTTCTTTGTATTGTTTTCTTGATAATCTCTATTGTGAGGTTGATGATGGGGCATGGGATTATTTAATTTACGTGCAGTTTGGTAAAAAATGTGAAAATGCACGTAAATATTTTTCTATGATGAAAGTGCTTACGTGCGTTTTTGTGATTTTCAGAGATTTGCACGTAAATTTGAAATGGGAATCATTGAATTTTGCTTGCTTTTTGAAAAAATTACGTGCAAAAATGGAAAAGAGCTGAAATTGCACGTAATTCAACTACAAAAGACGTTGTGATAAGGCAAAATTTACATGCAAAAAGGAGGGAATTTCCAAAAGTGCACGTAAAACCAAATATATTTGTTGATTAAAGTATTCTAAATGTGTTAAAAAGAGATTCCCGGGTCAAGCCCGGGAATGACAGTTCTATGTAGCGGCCCTTCGCCCCCTTCGACAGGCTCAGGGACCGCGCGAGTCGAAGGATTACGACAACAGAATTAATAAATCATCGTACCAATACCGCGGTCGGAGAACATTTCTATTAATAGGGAATGTGGGACGCGGCCGTCGATGATGTGGGTGCGTGGAACTCCGCCCGAAAGTGCAATTTCGCAGCATTCGATTTTTGGAATCATACCGCCCGAAATTATTCCGGTTGCTTTGAGAGAACCAATTGCTGTTCGTTCTATGCGTTTAATCAAAGTAGAAGGATCTTCTATGTTACGCAAAATTCCTGCAACGTTTGTAAGCTGAACAAATTTTTCTGCATGAAGGGCTGCGGCAATTTTAGCTGCTGCTGTATCTGCATTGATGTTATAGCGTGCGTCGTCTCCCTGTTCGCCAAGAGCTACTGTTGAAACTACAGGAATAAAGCCTTCATCCAAAAGCGAAGTCAAAATCTCAGGGTGAACTTCTGTTACTTCACCTACAAAACCTAAATCTTTTTCTGTTTTCTTAGCGCGGAGCAAGCCTGAGTCAACTCCCGAAAGTCCAACAGCCTTGCCGCCCTTCTGGAGCAATATGCCTACAATATCCTTGTTCAATTTGCCGGTTAAAACCATCTGGACAATTTCCATGGTTTCGCCGTCGGTGTAGCGCAGACCGTCTACAAATTTACTTTCTTTACCAATGCGTTCCAGCATGTGGTTAATCTCAGGACCGCCGCCATGAACCAGTACAACCTTAATTCCGATTGTACTTAGCAAAACTATGTCTTCCATAACGGCCTGTTTGAGTTCTTCGTTGAGCATAGCATTGCCGCCGTATTTTACAACAACGACCTTGCCGCACCAGTTTTTAAAATATGGTAATGCTTGTACCAGAACCTCTGACCATTGTTCTGTTGTCAAATCTTCGTTATTCATACTGCCCCCTTCGACAGGCTCAGGGACCACTAGGTCCTGTAATCTCCATTAATTTTAACATAATCATAAGTAAGGTCGCAACCCCAGGCTGTGCCGCTTGCTGTACCTTCGCCGCACTGAACAAGGATTTCTACGGCTTCCTGACTCATAATCTTTTTTGCAACTTCTTCATCAAACTGTGTTGGAACACCGTCCTTATAAACCTGAACTGTGTCTTCGCCGTGAACTTCAAAGTCGTCGTAATTTGTAAAATATCTTTTTGCACCGGCCTTGCTTGTAAACCAGATGCTTGTCTTTTCTGGATCAAACTCTATGCCGCTGTAGCCCATTGCACAAAGAAAGCGTCCAAAGTTTGCATCGGCACCAAACATGGCAGCCTTTACCAAAGAAGAACAGATGATTTCTTTTGCAAGCGCGCGTGCAGTTTCTACAGTTGCAGCTCCGTGAACATTGCATTCAACAAGGCGGGTAGCACCTTCACCGTCTGCAGCAATTTTCTTTGCCATGATTGTGTTCATTTTGTTGAGCGCTTCAAAGAATGCATCATAGTCTGCGCCAGGACCTGTAATCTCTGCATTGCCGGCCATTCCGTTTGCCATGATAATCAGTGTGTCGTTTGTAGAAGTATCACCGTCTACACTTACACAGTTGTATGTTCCCAAAATTGATTCGTGAAGTGCTTTGTTGAGCATTTCGCTTGAAACTGCACAGTCTGTTGTAATAAAGCTGAGCATTGTTCCCATGTTGATGTGAATCATTCCCGAGCCTTTACACATTGTTCCCATATGGCAGGTCTTTCCGCCAACTGTAAACTCAACTGCGCATTCCTTGTACTGAGTATCTGTAGTCATGATTGCAACACGTGCCTGCTCGTGACCTTCCTTGCTGAGTCCGGCCTTGAGAGTATCAATATTATCTTCAACCTTTGTGATATCAAACTGAGCGCCGATAACGCCGGTTGAATAAACCATTACATCTTCTGTTTTAATTCCAAGAGCACCAGCGGCTGCCTTTGCCATTCTGAGCGCATTTTCTGCACCCTGAGGGCCTGTACATGTATTTGCATTTCCACTAATTTCAATAGCTGCCTGAGCACGACCATCTGCAATATGCTTTTGAGTAATCTTTACGCTTTCTGATTTTACACGGTTCTGAGTAAAAACGCCTGCAGCAGTACAAGGTACTTCTGAATAAATAAGTGCAAAGTCATTAATCTTGCGGCTTGCCTTTATACCAACGCGCATTCCGTTAGCAGTGAATCCCTGTGGTGCACAAACTCCGCCTTCGATAAATTTCATAAAAACCTCCTTGCATATTTATACAAATCTAATGCATAATTATACATAAACGCGGGAAGTTTGTATAGATGACAAGGCGGTTATTTAGGCTCTCTTACAATTCCTGTAAACAGATTAATGCCCAGTTCATTGTCTCTGATTACATAAAGGAACGGGTGATCGGCTTTAAAAATAATCGGCGGGCGTTCAGGCATAGCGGCTGTTGCTTTCGATCCGAACATTGTTACAGCGGCGGCTTTTGTTTCTTTTTCATTTACCTGAATACGTACCTGATGAATGGCAGAATCTACAAATATATTCTGGCTGTCTGCAAAGATTTTTGAAAGGTCACTTTGTGCAGGATTAAAGGCATCTGTCATTCCAAGATTCTGAAGAATTGGCACAAGATCATATTTTGAAGTAAGGTCGAACTTTGGGAAAGAAAGCTGAACACGGTTGTAGTTTTTTGAATCACTGAATTTCTGAAGTTGTGTGAACAAATCTGCTTTTGTAAAATCGTATTCATAATCTTTTGGAAGAATTACAATCATAGAGTAACGTTCATTTTCGTAGGTAAGTTCTATTATCTGGAAATTTTCATCTTCGTAATAAGGCACACTTGTTGTTTTATGCATCATTTGTACCTGAGTCTGGGACTGATTATTTTTGTAGAAAGTCTCTTTCCTGGTGTCGTGTTTATCAAATGTTGTTTTCCATTTTTGATTAAAATACAAAGTATTAAGCAGAACAAGCTGAGTGTCTACAGGAAGGTCTTCCTGCAAAAAGTTTTCTATAAGCTTATCTGTCTGTTTAGAAATAAAGGAATTGATATCCTTGCGAACCTTCGGGCCATTGTAAAAATCAGTCGGCTTTATAATAAAATCGTAATTATGTGTAAATGTCTTATAGTCATCCTGAATAGTGAGCGCTTTTTTATACCAGAGCGAATTGGTCATATTTTCTGTACCGGTGATGATTATCTTAAGCTGCGAATCAGCATCTTGGGTAGGGGAAAGGTCAATCACCTGGTTAATCTGATCTTTTGTAGTTCCCTGCGCTCCCTTTTGCAAGGCATAAAGCAAACTATAAATTGAAAGTGCTGAATAATTTACGTTTCCTTTTGTTGCGCTTAGTGTCTTGTAAAGCTTTGTTTCAAACGAATTGATTGAATCCTGCGCAATTGTAAGTTCTGGCAGTGGTTCATTTGCGTACAAAAGAGTTGAAGTGAATAAAATAGTAAATAAAAATGTCTTTAGTTTTCTCATAGCTACTAATATAACAACCGAATATACAAATTGATACAAAACCCGGCATTCATTATAATAAAATTATGTCTGGTTATAAATACGAAACTCATTTACATACAAAACAGGGAAGTGCCTGCGGGCGTGCCGGTGGTGAAGAATATATTGAACCATTTTTTAAGGCTGGTTATTCCGGCATTTTTGTTACTGATCACTTTTTCGGCGGAAACACTGCTGTTCCTAAAGAAGGAAACTGGCTTGACCGTATAGATCATTATTGCAGCGGATACGAAGCAGCACTTACAAAGGCACAGGCCTTTAACAAAGAAAACAATCTTCTTGGTACCGACCGCGAGTTCAAGGTATTTATTGGAATTGAACAGACTTTCGACGGTGATGACTACCTTATTTACGGTCTGGACAAGAACTGGCTTTATGATCACCCCGAAATTGAAACTATGCGCCACCGTGAAGTTTTTGACGCAGTAAACCGCGAAGGTGGTCTTATGATTCAGGCACATCCATTCAGGCTTCGTGATTATATCCGTGCAATTCATCTTCATCCGCGTGAGGTTCATGGTGTTGAAATTTATAATGCCGGAAACCATCCTATAGATAATGAACTTGCAGAGCATTATGCCAAGCTTTATGATTTTCCTATGACAAGCGGAAGTGATATTCACTGGGTTGATTTTATTCCAAATAAACCAGGCGAGCTGAATATTGGCGGTATGGAATTTGACACTCCGCTGCGTGATGTTTTTGATTACGCTGAACGCATTAAAAATAAAGAAGGAAGGATTTTGCGATAATGGAAAAATTTACCGTAAGCCCTGATATCTTAAAAGAAAAGTTTATCGGATTATATGGCGCAGGGCAGGGTCAGTCTGTTCGCCTTTTTGCTTCTCCAGCACGCATAAATATTATTGGTGAACATATTGATTACAACGGCGGTAAGGTTTTTCCTGCTGCAATAGACCGCTATCTTTATGTTGCAATACGAAAGCGTGAAGATTCAAAAATCATCTATAATGATTTATTTTTTCCGGGCGCCTTTACCTTTGATATTGCCGACAATTTCACCTTTGACAAAGCAAATGATTACGCAAACTTTTTGAACGGCATTTTGTCGTGCATGAAAAAACAGGGCTATACTTTCCCTTGCGGATTTGAAGTGCTCATAGCAAGTAATGTTCCTGCTGCCGGTGGAATCAGTTCTTCTTCTGCGCTTGAATGCGGTTTTGCATGGGCTGTTAATCAGACTTTTGATTTTGGAATTTCACGTAAGGATATTGCTCTTATGGGCCAGCAGAGCGAGCACGAGTTTATGAACGTAAACTGCGGAATTATGGATCAGTATATTATTGCAACTGCCCGTGCAAATACAGCAGAGCTTTTGGATTGCGCAAAGGTTGAACATGAATATGTGCCGCTTGAATTAGGTGATTACCGCTTTATAGTAATGAACACAAAAAAGCAGCGTAAGCTTGCAGATTCAAAATATAATGAACGACGCAGCCAGTGTGAACAAGGACTCGCAGCTCTCAAGGCCGCTGGCCACAATATCCCGGACCTCTGCTCAATGACACCTGCTCAGTTTGAACAGTGGGGCAGCTGCATTACAGATCCGGTTATCTATAAACGAGTGCGCCATTGCGTAACAGAAATGGACAGAGTTTTGCGTGCTGTAGATGCACTTAAAGCAAACGACCTTGCAGGCCTTGGTAAACTTTTGTATGCCTCTCACGACTCGCTCAAAAATGATTACGAGGTTACCGGAATAGAACTGGATACACTTGTAGAAGCTGCTTCAAAACAAACAGGCTGCCTTGGTGCGCGCATGACTGGTGCAGGCTTTGGCGGCTGTGCAATTGCGCTTGTTCACAAAGATAACGTTCAGCAATTTATAGAAAACGTTCAGTCAGAATATACAAATAAAATCGGTTACAACGGCGACTTTTTTGCCTGTGGTGCCGGAGAAGGAGTCAGGGAAATATGAGTAAATATGTTTGCTTAAGTTTTGATGACGGACCAAACAATGTTCCTGGTGACAACACAATGAACGACATGCTCGACATTCTTGAAAAATACAATGTACCAGGTTCATTCTTTTTAATTGGAAACAAAATCACAGAGGAAAATAAAAAGGTAATTCTTCGTGCAGTTGAGCTTGGCTGTGATATTCAGAATCATTCATGGACACATCCTTTTATGGCAGAAATGACTGCCGAACAAATTAAGGACGAATACAAAAAGTGCGACGATTTGATTACAGAAATCACTGGCGTTCGTCCAACCTTTTTCCGCCCTCCGTATATCAGCATTTCACCTACAGTTTATGACTGTATAAAGGTTCCTTTTATTTGTGGCTGCGGCTGTAATGACTGGGAGCCTGATAAGGATGCAGATTTCCGCTACGACCACATGATGGAAGCTGCACAAAACGGAACAATCTTTTTGCTTCACGTTATGGAAGGCAACAACGCAACTCTCGAAGCAGTTGACCGCATAGTTCCTGTTTTGAAAGAGCAGGGCTACGAGTTTGTAAATCTTCCTGACCTGTTTGAAAAATGCGGCGTGAACCCTCAAAAACAGCGCGCCTTGTGGTCAATTGCAATGAATAACGAAAACGCAAATATTTGGCAAGGATAACATAATGAACAAAACAGTTTACATCATAGGACACAAGAACCCGGACACCGATGCAGTTGTTTCTGCTGTAGGTTATGCACGACTTAAAAATCTTCTTGGATATGACCAGTACAAGGCAGCCCGTGCAGGACACCTGAATCCTCAGACAGCGTACATTTTCAAAAAGTTTAATGTGCCACGTCCTGAATATCTTCCTGATCTTGTTCCAAAAGTAAAATACTTTATGCAGTATGATGTAGAAACTGTTACCGAAGATATTTCTGTATGGGAATCAATTGCCCGCATGGAAAAATCAGAAAACCGCGTTATGCCTGTTGTAGACAAAGAAGGCCATTATCTTTCGCTCCTTCATTATTCAGGTTTTGCAAAGAGCGTACTCACAATTTTGAATCCCGAAAAAAAGCACCGCTTTTCTACAACAATTAATCTTATCCAGAAAACTTTGAACGCCCAGCCAATCATCATTGCAGACGACGCAGACAAAAACTTTAAGGCTTCCATTCACGTTGGATCTTCCAGCCCGGAAACCTTTGTACGCCGTCTTGATGCCCACGCTACAGAAAATATCGTAGTAATTGCTTCTGACCGCGCAGACATTCACAAGATTTGTATTGAGCACAAGGTAAAGCTGCTTATTACAACTTCGGGCCATGTTATAAACAAAGAGCTCCGTGACCTTGCAGAAAAGAACGGCGTTAGCGTAATTGTAAGCCCGTATTCAACTTCGCCAACTTCTATGCTCATTGCATATTCAATGCCTGTAAGCGTTATGGGCGATACAGAAATCAAAACAGTTCATATAAACGACACAGTTTCAAAAATCAAAGAACTGCTTTCGGAAGCACACTGCAAATACCTTCCTGTTGTTGATGACGACAATAAGGTAATTGGAATTATCTCTGAACACGACCTCATGAAAGAGCCTAACATTGAAGTAATTCTTGTAGATCACAACGAAATGTCTCAGGCTGTAGAAGGCATTGAGCACTATACAATTCAGGAAGTTGTAGACCACCACAGAATCGGCGCTATTCCTACTAAAAATCCAATTACTTTTATAAACCGTCCCGTTGGTTCTACTGCAACTCAGATTGCAAATCTCTATCGCGAATACAAAATCCCGATTCCTAAGGATATTGCTCCACTTTTGCTCTGCGGTATCTTAAGCGACACTTTGATTTTGCAGTCTGCCACCACAACAGACGTAGACCGCGAAACAGCAGAATATCTTTCGAATATTGCAGATCTGGACATCAAGTCACTCGGAAACGAAATCTTAATTGCAGGAAGCAACATAACAGGCCGCGATGCCGGAGAACTTGTACGCCAGGACCTCAAAGAATACACCGAAGGCAAAGTAACCTACACCGTAAGCCAGATAGAAGTAGGCAGTACAAAAGAAGTCCTCGAACGCAAAGCCGACTTCCTCAAAGAGCTGGAAATAGAAGCCCGAAGCCGCAAAGCATTGTTCTCATGCCTCCTGGTCACAGACATCACAACATTATCGAGCCTCCTGTTCATGTCGTGCGATGCCAAGTTCAACCAGTTTATTACCTTCCCGCTGCAGGAAGAGGATGTCTATTTCCTGCAGGGCATTGTATCCAGAAAAAAACAACTTATCCCGCTGATTACTGAACAGGTTGTAAATTATCTAAAATAATACTCTCTGAACCACAAGGCTCGGAGTGAAAAAAGGCTGAGGACAACTTTCTCTGTTGGCCGAAGACTTTTTCCACGGGAGAGCCTTGTGGTTCAATATGAATGCATATTTCTTAATAATTTGAATTTTTCAAAAATTTATGCTATAATGTTTTTATATGGATACAAAATTTAAGGTTAACCAGAAGGTTGTTTACCCGAGCCAGGGTGTTGGCGTTGTAACAGAAATCTTTGAAAAAAAATTCAAAGATGAAATGAACCTCTATTACAAGATTTATATTGAAGCCTCAGACATGATTGTTATGGTTCCTGTTGCAAAGGCAGAAGAGCTTGGCATTCGTCAGATTGTATCTAAGAAAGAAGCCGAAGAAGCACTCAATCTTCTTTCTGATGAATTTGAACCAATTACTTCGGACTGGAAACTTCGCTACCAGATGAATCTTGACCTTCTTAAAAAGGGAACTGTTAAGGACATTGCTACAATTGTCCGATGCCTCTATAACCGCAGTAAGGTAAAGGAGCTTCCTATTCTTGAACGCAAGCTTTACGATTCTGCAAAAAAACTCCTTGAAGACGAAATTTCATTTGCACTTGGAAAATCTTCAAAAGAAATTGAAGCTACAATTCATACAAAGCTTGAACCTCCTGGAGCAGCTCCTCGCGTTAAACATACAATCCAGCTTGATGATGACGAAGATGATGATTTGATGGATGACGTAAATGAAAAGTCTCGCCGCCGAAATGATGATTTAGATGATGATGACGACGGAGCATCTGATGATTTAGACGATGCAGAAGGAGATTTTGACGAGGATGACGACGCATTCTAATCCAAAAATCGCTGTTATAATAACTGCCGCCGGTTCTTCTACAAGAATGGGCGGCACCCAAAAAAAAGAATACCTTCCGCTCAAGGAAGGTACTGTTCTTTCTGCCTGTGTAAAGGCATTCGAAACTGCTTCTAAAATCATAATTACAATTCCTGCCGGCGACGAACAGCAGGCACTAAAAGCAATAAATCCCACAGATGAATTAAACTCAAAACTTGAGTTTGTAACAGGCGGTACCACTCGACAAAAATCAATTTTGAACGCGCTTGAGCATATTAAAAAAAGCGCCGAGCAGCCACAATACATTCTTATTCACGACGGAGCCCGCCCATTTGTTTCGCAGGAAGTAATCCAGAATGTAATAGCCGGCACCATTCAATATGAAGCCGCAGCTCCAGGCATAAAACCAACAGACACAATAAAACAAATCAACAGTGAAGGTTTTATCGTAAAACATCTTGAACGAAGCCTTCTTACTGCAATTCAGACTCCACAGGGTTTTGTTTTTGAAAAGCTGTACGAAGCACACAAAAAAGCCGCCAAAGATGACTATGAATATACAGACGATTCAGAAATCTGGGGAAAGTATGCAGGCCCTGTAAAGCTTGTAGAAGGCGACGTAAACAATAAAAAAATCACATATCCCGGCGACCTGGAAAAAGGAGCAGCAAAATGATTCGAGTTGGTTTAGGCTACGACATTCACAGACTTATAGAAGGACGCCCGCTCATTCTTGGAGGCATTGTACTTCCTTTTGAAAAAGGGGAAGATGGTCATTCAGACGGCGACGTGCTCTTTCACGCAATAACAGACGCAGTTCTTGGAGCAGCAGGCCTTGGCGACATAGGAAGCTTTTTCCCGCCTGAAGACATGCAATGGAAAGACGCCGACTCTGCAAAGCTCCTGCAAACTGTAATGGAAAAAGTACGCGCTGCAGGCTGGCACATAGAAAACCTTGACTGCGTAATCAAACTTGAAAAACCAAAGTTCATTCCGTACCGCCAGCAGGTAATTGAATCGGTGGCACGTGCACTTCAGATCAAACCGGAACAAGTGTTTGTTAAAGCAAAAACCGGTGAGAAGCTCCCACCGGTTGGTACAAGTGAGGCAGTTGAAGCAACCGCCGTTTGCCTGTTATCAAAATAGTTTTATCAATCAGGTAACTCCAGCAAAAGCTCAATCTCTGTTGTTGTTCTTCCAAAGCGTTTTGCAAGCTCAGGAATTGTCCAGCCTTCGCGTTTAAGCTGGCGGATTGTTTCTTTTGTCTGAGGTGCAATTCCTTTATCTTTAGAAGGCTTGTTTTTATCAAGCTCACTCTTTGTAATGCTGTGAAGTGTTTCAAATTTATTGTTGATTTCGCGTGAAAGCTGTTCCTGATCAAGCTGCAGCTTTTTAATTCCAGAGTTAGCAGAAGTAACCTGATCAATTCGCTGTTCTGTTTCAGAAAGAACCTTATCAAGATTCTGGAGCTTGCTTGTAGCTTCTGTAATCTTTGGTCCGCTCTGGAGCAATCTGTCAACGCTTGCCTGAACATCCTTAATTTCTTTTGGAAGAGAAGTAACCTGACGTTCACAGTCTGCAATTCTCTGTTCAATATCCTTAAGGTTTGCAAACGAAGTATCAACATCTTTAAGAACGCGGTTAATAACTTCATCTTTCTTGGCAAGTCGTTCGTACTGCTGTGAAACAATATCAAGCTTATCGTTGTAATCACGAACTGCAACTTCCATAGTTCCAATGTCATCAGAAGTATCGTTGAGTGTCTTAATTCGTTCGTCAATTGAATTAGAAAGAGCGAACAACTGACCGAACTTCTGTTCAAGATTTGTAACGCGCTGTTTCTGCTGGTCAATGTTTGTAAGCTCGCGTTCCATTTCTTCGTTCATTCGTACAATTGAGTTGTACTGCTTTGTAATATCTTCTGCGGTGTCTGTAAAGCCGTCGAGCTGATTCATTCTGTTATTAAGCTCATCAATGCTTTCATCAAGGTGGCGTTTCATTGCATCGGCTCGTTCATAAAGACCTATGCTTGCCTGAATAGACTGAAGCTCTTTTGTAAGGTCGCCCATTCGAACCTGAAGATCATTTGCATCGTTCTGCATTTTAAGAACGAACTCTGCCTGGTTAGCGCGGTTCTGCTCGCTTGCAGTCTGAATATCCTTTTTGAGCTGTGCAAGGCTTTGAGCAGAATCTTCATTTTGAGCCTTAACTCGTTCTTCTGTGTCTGTAAGCATCTTTGTATAAGTTTCGCTTAACTGAGACATAATCTGTTCAGAACGTTCTTCATATTCCTTAATTGAGTTTTCTGTCTGACTCTGAAGTGAAGAAATCTTTTCGCTCAAGTCACTCTGTTGCTCCTGAATGTATGAAGCATACTTTGTCATATCATCAGTGAGCTTTTGCTTTGTTTCATCAAGGTTGTTTTCTGTAGAAGTCTTAAAGGAATCAAGTTCTTCCTGGAATACAGAATTGGCTCCGTCAAGTTGTGAACGAAGCTGCTGTTTCCATGTATTGAATTCTGCAAGAGCAGCATCAATAGAAGATGTACTTGTTTCCTGTCTTTGGTGAATTCCTTCTTCGAACGACTGTAAATCCTTAATAAGCTCGTCTTGAGTTTTCTTAAGATTAGACTGAACCTGGGAAAGAGTACGTTCAATTTCTGTCTTAAGCTCTTTGTCGGTGCTTGTAGAAATCTGTGAAATCTTTGTTCTTGTTTCTTCCTGGAAGTCTGTAAAGGTTTCCTGAATTTCTGCAATATTCGATTCCATTCCGATTTTTGATTTTTCAATTGCATCTGCAAGATTCTGGTACTGCTCTGTTGCTCTTGTAGTAATTGAAGAAATATTTGTTCTAAGATCATTAAGGTAGTTCTGTTCAACTTCCTTACGCTGTGATTCATAGTTGCCGGCAATTTCACTAAGCTTTGTATCAAGCTCAACCTTCCAGCCAGAAAGCTGTGAATCAATTTCGTTGTTCTTAGTCTGAATGTTGTTGTTAAAGGCTTTTTCAAAATCAATAAGCTTGGCGCTCATGCTGCCAGTTGCAGTGTTCTTAAGTTCATCGAGTGACTTGTCAATTTCCTGCAGGCGAACTTCGATAGTCTGTGAATCTTCTTTAATCTGTGTAGAAAATTCTTCATGACGGCGCTGCTGTTCGCTTGTAAACTTATCAAAGTCTCCAAGTACTCTGTTCTGAACTTCCTGCATGGCACCGCGAAGACTCTTTTCAAGAGTATCAACATCGGAACCACTGTTCTGAATCTGAGCAAGCTTGTTTTCAATATCCTTTTTGTAAGAATGAAGCTGCTCGTCAATGCCTTCAAGAATGTTAAGGTGAGTCTGTTCACTTTCGGCAACAGAACGTTTAACAGCATCGGCAATCTGCTTATTCATATTGTTAAGCTTAATTTCTGCATCTGTCTTAAAGTCTTCAAGCTCTTTATTAATAAGCTTTATGCGTTCATCAAGTTCAGGCTGCAAGGTCTGTGCTTTCTGGTTAGCAGCGGCACATTCCTTCTGCAAATCTGCAATTGCTGATTCTGCATTGTGAATAGAATTGCTCGATTCAATAGAAACAGATTTGATTTTTTCTGTAATGCCTTCCTGCAGCTGATCAATCTTCTGCTGAATAAGTTCGGCATATTCGTCAATCTTCTGTTTTGCACCGGCATTAAATGTATCAAGAGCTTCCTGTTCTTTCTTGTCTGCAGAAGCAAGTGCATCGCTGTAAAGGCCGGCATATTTTTCCTGCATGATTCTGATTTCTTCATCAAGCTCGCTTTGAATACTTTCAAGGCTCTTTGAATTACCGTCAACATCACGCTTAAGGAATTCTGTAGTTTCATTACACTGCTTAAGGCTCTGTTCCAAAGAAAGTCTGATTTCTGCAATGCGCTGCTTGTAGTCTTCATCAAGAGCACGAAGGCGTTCACCAAATACATTCTGTAAGCCTTCTTCTTCTGTTTCGTAGCGTTCTGTAATTTCACGAAGGTTAGATTCAAGTGCTGCTGTTTTATTTTCATATTCATTTTCAACAACAGAAAGACGTGTTCCAATGTCATCCTTAAAATCAGAAAGCTTACTAGAATAATCATTCTGCAAAGAATTAATCTGTTCCTTACATTCATCTGTAAAGTTTGCAATTTCTGTAGTTATGCTGCTTTCAAGACCTTCAATTTTATCTGTACTTTCACTTGCAAGCTGACTGATTGCCTGGTCATATTCAGACTTAAGGCGCTGCTGCTCTGCAACAAAGTTCTGGTTAAACTCATTTATTTTGGTATTGTTTATTGCAGTTGCAGAATCAAAAGCCTTTGTGTATTCAGCCTTCATCTTCTGAATATCTGCATTTATTTTTGCTTCGTAATCAGAAAGCTCTTTGTCGCCTTTTGCAGTAAGTGAGCCTATCTGGTTATCATATTTCTGGGCAATTTTTCCAACAGCTTCATCGTACTGGGCAGAAAGGGTTTCGTAATCCTTGTCGTATTTTTGTGTAAGGGTAGAGTAGTTTTCTTCGTATCGCTGGCTGATTTTTTCAAAGTCAGATTTGCACTTCTGGTCAATGCGGGTAAAATCTTCGTTGAACTGGGTTTCGAGTTTGGCAATAATTCCTTCGTTTTTATCTGCAACAGAATCAAGCTGAGTGTTGTATTTTTCGTGAAGAGTCTGAACCTTTTCGTTATAGTTGTTCGAAATAGTTTCTATGCTCTTCTGGAAATTTTCGTTCATCTTTGTAAGGTCAGCCTTTGTGCTTTCAACAAGCTTCTGTTCCGATTCCCTGAAAGATTTTGTAATCTGAGCATCGAGCTGTGCATTCTGTTTTTTGATTTCCTGAATGTACTGCTGTGAGCGTTCAGTTGCCTGTTCACTAAGATGTTCGAATGCAGTATTTTCAAGCGACTCTGCCTTTGCAGCTGCCTGATTGTATGCCTCCTGAATCTGCTGCTTGATTTTAGCAAGTGCATTTTCTGCATCATTCTGAGACTGCTTTATTTCTGCAGCGATTGTGTTAGCATAATTTTTGTATTCATCAAGAAGGGTAGTTCCAACAGCCTTAAGCTGCTCTGCGTTTTCTTCTGAAAATTTCTGGGTAACCTGTGGAATGCGTTTATCAATGTTTTCAACAGTCTGCTGCTGCTTGTCGAGTCTGTCGTTAAGCTTGTTTACAATTACGCTTTCTTTTTGAATGCGGATAAGATTCTCTTCAACATTAGCAGACATTTCGTTAAGCTCATCAAGGATTTTTGAATAGCCGTTAATCTGTGCTTCAATATTCTGAACAGCCTTTATGCTCTTATCAAGGCTAGTAATTTTTTCTTCAAAATCCTTGTTCTGCTGGGTAAGCAGTTTTACAGCAGCATTTGCCTCATTCTGGCGAGCATCAAATTCTGCAATAAGCATGTTAAAGTGATTTTCCAAAGTTTTGTAGGAATCTTCCATATCCTTTTTGCGGGAATCGGCGTATTTTTTTACGCGTTCCATCGCATTATTTTTTTTGCTCATCTCATGGAAATAGATTGAAATTCCAAGAGAAATTACAGAAGCAATGAGAATTGAGATTACGATTTCCACTTTTATTCCCCACCCAAAATAAACTTTTCAAGCTGCGAATAATGCCTGAAGGTAATATCCGCAATTTTAGATTTAACCCCGAGTTTTCCCCACAACCAGGGTATAAACCAGCCGGCTTTCATGCCAAGCTTTTTTGGACCTTCCACATCATATTTGTGGCTGTTCCCAATATATAAAATGCGTTCTGCCGGAACTTCAAGCTTTTCTGCCAGCTCTTCAAAAGGTCTTGACGAAGGCTTGAGCGCTCCAATCAGTTCCGAACTTAAAAGCAGATCACAGTCTTTTTTTATTCCCCAGATTTCACCTTTTTGTTCAGGCGGAAAATCCGAAAGAAGTGCAATTTTAAAACCGGCTGCCTTAAGACGGTGTATAAGCTCTGCGGATCCATGACACGCATTTATTTTTTCAAAGAAAGGCCTTAGCCCCTCGTATACAATGTAATTGAGTTGTTGTTCAGCTTCCAGCATTGTACAACCAAGCTCCTTTGCAAGAAACCCAATCTGAGTCCTGTAAAGGTCGTTGTAACCTCTTTCATTCCGTTTGTCGGCACGCAGCATTTTGCGCACTTTATTAAACTTTCTGAAAAAGTGCCAGTGCTTAAGATAATGAGGCAGCACCTTTGCGTAGAAAACAATATTTCTGTAGAGCGTGCCGTCAATGTCAAAAGCAACAGCGTCTATTTCACCCAAGTTTAGAGTATACACCTAAATATTATACTATATTATTAGTAATCCGTCATTAGAAAAATGAAAAAACTGTGTCATTGTCGGGCTCGACCCGACAATCCCTTTTTTGATGAGATTATCGGGTCAAGCCCGATAATGACAAGCTAGTTTTGTAGAAATTCCAGTTTTCGGAGCCTTTCCTTGTCCGGAGACACACACAAATTCTTTTCCTGGGTAGGCAGAACAAGTCCTTTTGGACCATTTTTTGCACGTCGCAGGTATTTTACATGAGTGTAGTAAAGGTCAACCTTGCTGTCACCGCGGGCCTTGGAGTAGTGAACAGCCAGATTTGCCGCATCAAGCAGGATTTCCAGAGGAACAGTTTTGCCTTTTTGCGCTTTTATAAACACGTATCCGCCCGGAAAGTCGCGCACATGCAGCCAAAGGTCGTCGCCGCGAACATGATGACGCAGAAGCTCGTCGTTTTCGTTAGCATCGCGCCCAACAAGAATGTACCAGCCGTTTACAGTGTAATCCAGACCCGGATGATTTTTCTTTTTCTGCTGGGTTGGGGTGGTGTCGCGCCGGAGCAGCTGCTCTATTTTTACAGGATTCTGTTCCGCGCAGATTTGTGCATACTGACCTTCCAGTTTTTCCAGCTGTGTGCGTGCAATTTCAATATCGTGTTCAATTTCAACAGCCCCAGACAAAGCCTTTTTGTAGTTTTTATAATATTCCTGTGCGTTTTCCTGTGCCGATTTTTTAGGATCAATCATAATCCGCAGCGTCCGCCCGGTTTCGTAGTCTTCACATTCAAGAAATTTAGAGTCCGGAGTAATCAGATGCCCGTAGGTAAGAATAAGGTCGCCTTCGTGTTTGATGCTGGCTGCGTTTTCAAAGCGTTCTTTTTTCTGCAAGAGGTTATTCAGTGCCGCTTCCATCTTAGAATGGCGTGTGTTGTACCATTTTCCAGCCTTCTCCAAAAGTGCCGCGCGCGAAAGGGAAGAGGTCTGTTCTGAGTAGTGATAGTCGATAAATTGATTAAAGGAGGGGAAAGCCTTCCCTAGGGGCTCCGCCCCTAAAACCCCGCCCCACTCTCTGATAGGGTATTTTTCAAGAGCTTCGGCTTCTGTTATATCCTTTATTTCAACTTCAAACTTCTCTCCCTTAACTTCCCCACGTTCCGGTCTTCTGAACATCGGTTCAAGAATAGTGTTTTCAGTATCGCAAAGAATCACATTTGCCGCATTGTTCCAGAGTTTTATGTAAAGAATATAGTTTTCTTCAATTTCTGCAGGTTCTTCCTGAGCCGCAAGCTCCTCTTTAGAAAGCACCGGCTTTTTCACAAGCGAAATATGAACAGTCTGCTGGTTTGCCTTTTTTTCTTCGGCAGGCACCATGCGGCTAAGCTCCATTTTTATAACGCGTTCAAACCCAAGCTGCTGGCACGAATTAATGCGGCATCCCTTTATATGCGACTTCAAAAACTCCATAAATCGCAGCGGCTTGTCGTTTTTAGTAATCTTCCGCCTTGTTTCATTAATCCTTACAGCATTCTGCGCCGTGCAAACAACAACAGTCTTAGCCGCCCCTTCCTTGTAAGTATAAAACGCCAGCAAATCATAAGAAGGCTGTACAATTTCCTGAACAAACGCGCCTGCCAGGTCCAGTTCCTCGAGAATCAAATTAATTTCGTTACAGTTGAGAGACATAATGCAATTAAGAGTATAAATCACTTTCCCCGATTTGTCATGCGAAAGGCCTTTTTACACGCCAAATGCACGTTTATTAGTATTCCGCGTGTATGTTTACCCGACATGCTGGAGCCTTTACACGCCAAATGCACGTTTTTTAGAATTTCGCGTGTCTATAAATCCAACATTTTGAGACCTTTACACGCGAAATGTATTCTCCTCAGGCTTTCGCGTGTATGTAAAACACCCCGGTACACGCGATTTACTTTGAAATGTGATTTTGGCGTGTCTGTTCTCCTAAAATACTGCAATATGTACACGCGAAATTGATTTCTTCTTGATTTCCGCGTGTCTACTCATCCAGTATGCTTGATTTTCTACACGCGAAATACCTTAATTCCAGTTTTCCGCGTGTCTTTGACACTTTTTCAAAGCAAATTCCGCATGTATTTAAAGATTTTTAATTACAATCTTCAGTTTTTCCTGGAGTGCTAAGATGTTATCAATATTTTTTTCAAAGGGAATATGAATGAACAGAAACCTGCAATTTAATTCTTTGGCTTTTATATAATTCAAACTGTTCCAATAAACAATATTGCAATAAGAGGTGCCCGGATTATAACTTTCTGTGTAAATGATGTTGTTTGTTTCAAGCAGGTGCTTCAAAGGTTCAATATCTAAATTAGTTTTTATAATTTCACCCTGATTTTTAGCAATCATTTCCAGACAGGTTTTATTTTTAATTTGCGGTTTCTGTCCAAAATAAATGACAATGTCAGCTTTTTCAATTTCTGCTCTGGCAATTTCTGAATCTTTGATTTTATTACTTGGTAAAAAGACTGTAGAAAAATCTAACCCTTTAACAAGAAGTTCAGCGGATGTATTTTTAAATGCCAGAAGGGTTAGTTTTTTATTCATATCATTTTATTTATTATATAGTTGTTCAATCTTTTTAATCATTTCTTTATCGCGGCTGAGTCTGGCTGCTTTAAGACAGGATTTATCAAGCTGGGCACCATATTCCAGCAGCAGGTCTACCTGACTTTCCCAATTCATTCCTTTTTTTATAGCTTCGTAAAGCGGGGTAGTTGCCTTTTTTGATTTAAACTTTTTGAGGGCCTTTTGTTCGGTCATGGAAATGTATGAAAAATATTTTTCCTCATCAAAAGGAGCAAAAAGACCTTTGATGTTGGGGTCGGCTCCATTGTCCAGCAGGGCTTTTATTACTCTATTTGAATATTCATTTTGTTTTTTATCTTCAAGATCATCAAAATAAACTCTTTTCCAGATATAAGGTAAACGGTTTATATCAGCGCCATATTCAACCAGAAGCTTTATCATTTCTTCAACATTATCACTGGGATAATATTTGGAACTGACTATCAGCAAAGGATTTTGTTCTTCCCAAATACAACCTGTAAAAAAACAGTTATCAGGATCATAATCTTCATCAAGAAAATGTTTTGTTTCTTCTACATTATGGGTAAGCAGTGCTTCATAAAACTCTCTATTATAAAGCTTTAAAATCGTTATACCAATTTCCTCATAATATTGAGATATTTCATCAAATTCTTTTTCGATTTTCCCTGCGCACGAGGTATATAAAACAAGAGAAATCAAAATCAGACTTGTGATATAAAGGCACTTTCTTCTGCCGATTGTTACATCTATTTTCATTTTATTCCTCAAACAAGATTTTCACAAAATCTCGCCATTTTTTTTGAATGTCATAAGGGTTAGTTTTTTCTTCATTTTTTCTGTTTATTTTTAATCCCATACAATAAGCCAATATACTTTAAGCTTTCCGTTTTCTCTGATTAGAATTAATTGATTTACCCAATTATTTTCATCTTCCATAGAAAAATCTAAAACTACGTCGTATGCATTATCAGGCATATTTTCATCATCTAAAAAATGTTTATGAAATTTTATATCGCGTATATTATAGTTCCATTTTTTATTTGCAAAATCATATTTTTTTTCAGCGATATCCTGGTCAAAATATTCTTTGTCTATAATCCAGTCTCCATTATGTAAAATGAAAATTTCTCTGCCTTCATTTTCAAAATGCCGGATAATTTTTTCATAATCATATGTGCAATAATCTTTATAAAAATCATTCACAACTTCTATGATTTCTTCTTTTTCAGATTCTTTGATTTCGCGGGTTCCATTAATGATTCTATCCCAGAATGAAATCTTTGCAAAACATACCGGAAGTGAAAACAAAAATAAACATATAATTAAAAAACCTTTTTTCATATTATTCTTCCATATCCCAGCTGTCTTTAGCGTTTCCGGTTATGGGGATTTGTTCGCCAAGATAGGTTGGTTTTGAATTTAATAGAACCATAAAAAAGGCTTTTATTCTGGCAAGGGCTTCGCGGGTGTTCCAGTTGGTGTGAGTCTGCTTGCCGTAGCCTGTAAGTTCCGGGGCTTCGTAACCGACGATGTTCAGGCCAAGCTTTCTGCCAATATAAACAGACCTTGCAAGATGAAACTTCTGGGTAACAACAACAGCGTTGTCTACACAAAAAATATCTCTTGCGCGGTACATGGTTTCGTAAGTAGAAAATCCTGCGTGATCCATAAAAATAATATCAGGCTGAACATTGTAAATTCTTTGCATGTATAATCGCATCTGGTTTACTTCATCATAATCTGTGCGGCCGTGGTCGCCTGAAATTAAAATGCGCTGGGCCTTTAAATGATTAACACAATCAACTCCGGCTTCGATTCTGTCGCGAACAACATCAGAAATATTATTTGCATAAACCTTAGCCCCGGGAATGATTACAGTATAAGATTCGGGCAGGCTTGTGATGTTTGAATAAATATAAGGCTTTGCGTAGTTGATGATATAAAGATTTATGCCTGCAGCAAATAAAATCCCAATAAGAAAAATGGAGGCGGCAATTATAATAAATATTTTTCGTCGTTTCATTTTACGCGTTCGGTAATTTCGTCTACAAGTAAATTGTATTTTCTTTGTCCAATTACAAAACTTAGTAGAACCATTCCTACAATAAAAACAACAGAAATGATAATCCCGGAAACTAAATCAGAAAGATTAATAAACAATAATAAAGCAACAATCAATGCTAATATGTAACTGTAACTAAGAAAACCCTTTACTACAATTTCTCTGTTTTCTGCATCAATATAAATTGAACCTTTGATATCATCAAAATTATTCCGCCCGGAAATTAATATTTGCTTACGGAAAAAGAATGTCTGCTCATTGAAAATATGCCCGGTATATCTTTTAAAAGCGTTTATCGAATTAATGTGGTTTATTAAATAAGTAATTTCAGTGTTAGCTTTTTCCAGATTCTGAATTTCAATTGTCTTCCTGAAAACCGGAATGCCATAAAGAAAATAAAACTTATTCCACGTAGAATTCAAAACAACTTCAACAACCGCGAGAACACATAATATAACAATACATATATGCCATGAAACCATTTTACTCATCCTCCTGAGGTGGTCGGCAATTAGTAAATGCCATAAATGTCTCTAAATATATTTTGTGTTTTTGGAGTTAAAGAAGGGAGCTTCTTTTTCAGATAATTGTATACATCTTCGTGTTGTTCGGCATTTGAACCTAATGACCAGTATGCAGAAGATTTGACTGCATTTCGAACAAGTAAATCCTGAGGGAAGAATGAATATAAAGTTTTCATGTTGCCCTTGAGTTCTTCGTCTTCAGAGGTAAGGAAGATAACAGAAAGACAATCCATGTCATACGCGCTTGTAAAAACGCCGTTTTCATTTTCTAAGCCCAGATATTCAATCCAGTCATCGCCAATTATTTTATTTGCATAAGCTTCATTTACGTTTGCTGTAATTGCGTCTTCGGTGTCTGCATAAGCAATAATCTGATCAAGATAATATGTGTCTGATGTCTGAAAATATTGATCCCAATAACTATCTAAAGTCTTGCCACCATTCTGCGAAAAATCAAACGGCAATATTTCTTTCTTTGCAGTTTTTGTCGACTGACAAGATGAAAGTGCAAGTACCAGTAATCCAACTAAAATAAAAGCAATTTTTTTCATTTTTTATCTCCAGATAAACTTTATGTTTTGTGTGTACTTGAATTATAAATCACTTTATCTGATTTGTCATGAAAAAAGGTTTTGGAGTTTTTCTAATAATTTCTTTGATTCAGTTTTGTATGGAATTATATTAAGCAAAAATCCAAAAAGCAGCATTGCAAAAGGAATAAAACAATATCTTGTGGCAACTATCGTAATTAAAACGGATAACACAAAAAGCCCGGAAAACCAGAACCTAAAGAAAATATTTACGGCTTTGTATCTTTTGATTTTTATATTGATTTCTGTGCCGTCACTGCTTTCTTTTATATTTCCATATACCAGTGGAAAGAGGCTTATCTGCCCCCGTGTGCATCGCTGGAGTTTAAAAGAGTCTTCAGAAATCACACCACGAAAGAATTTCTTAAATACATTGTCATCATAAACAGCTTTTAATAAAGGAATATCTTCGTGAGTATTGTCTTTGAGAATATTTATAATTTCATTTTTGCTTTTTGGGGTTTTAATTGTAAGGTTCATTTATTTGTTTGTATTTTTATTATAAATCACAGTTATTGATTTGTCATGTAAATTGACCAGAGGGTTCTATCAATCAAAATGGCACAGATAAAAGGAATCATCAATTTTCTGAATTGAATCAAGACCTCCGCCCAATAAATATCTGTATGTACAGAATTCTTCAGATTTTCCAGATTTATATAAAACAACAGCTTCATCAAGTTGATTATCTGGTGAATATACTATTGCATCCCATATATCCAAAAATCCAGGATCCCAAACATATGCGATAAACTCGCCTTCAAGTCTTATACGATTATTAATTTTACCTGATGCTTCATATTTACTAATTTCTTTTTTAATTATAGGCATTTTTATAGCTAAGGTAATTTTTTCTGGTATATTCATTTTCATATTTAGTTGCGAACAAAAGATGATCAAAATTAAAGAAATAATCTGGATGTATATTTTACGTTTTTGCTTACCCTTTATTGCAAAAAGAAGAATCAGTATAAGAGAAGTTATGGCGTAGACAATTAGAACAATTAAGTTTAAAAGAAATCCACTAAACCCTAATTCAAATATCAGGAAAAATGAACAAAGAGTATATACAAAAAAAATTAAATTAAACAGAATTAAAGCCATATAGATTTACTTTTTTATTTTTGTCACCTTGAAATTTTCTAAATTTATTTCAAATTCTTTTTCTCTTTCATTATATATTCGGATTTTATTATTATCTATCATTTTTATATCTTTAATAAAAATCCACTGGACATCTTTTTCAAGAAAAGGGTTATACCAGTTTTTATAAATGGTTATTGTTTTTACAATTTCTGAAGTGTCGATGTTTTTGATAATTATGACACCTTTCCCGCTAAGCAAACCAGATTTGTAATCTGCAATGTATTCGTACTTGTTATGAATGATAGATGGTACTTGGGGCGGGGGTGTTCTTTTTGCAAAACATAGAGAAAGTGAAAATAGGATTATACAAATAAATAAAAATCGTTTTTTCTTCATAATAATTTTTAATCTAGTTCTTCAAAATAATCATCTCGCTGGCTCAGCCAGGTAAAGTTTAATTGTTTCAATTGATTTGAATCAACTTTTGTTAATGGATATACAAATTCTTTTACAACAATTTCTTTTTCTTTAATTGTGTATTCATAAATTATAAATTCTAAATCACAAGAAGCATCGGTGCTATTTAAATAGTATCTTCCAACTGCAATTATTTTTGTATCCGTGAGCCAGCAAAATGAATCAAGCCCGCTGGTGCTTCCAAAGAAGTCACAGAACAAAAGGTTTTCATTTCTATCAAAAATTCCAAAGACAGAATCAATATCCAGTAAATATGTGTATTTTCCATTTTTTTGTTTTATTAAAGAACAGTAAATATCATTGTAGGCAAATCTATCGCCATAATAATTCCATTTTTTTAAAACGGGAAATAATCTGTTTTTATATGATATAATTTCTTTTTCTTTTTTAATTGTTCTTTGTCTTTCAAATTCGAAATTGTTAATTTGTACTTCCTGGTCAATTTTCTGTATTTCATAAATCCACCATTTTAACTCAGGAGGAAAATCAAAATCTTGTGCGAACAGATATACATGAGAAAATAATACGATTAAAAATACAAATACTTTTTTCATTTTTCTCTCCATCGACTTTTATGTCTTTGTCTCTTTTTTATCATTAAAAATATTCATAACTATCAGTTACATAAACAAAATACCAGTTTTCGTGGCTTGTTGGAAATATTTCTTTGAAGCGGTCAGGTTTTGGATTATTATAAATGATGTCTTCTTCTGAATAAACGATGATGTTTTTAAACTTTGTGTTTGGGTATATGTTAAGAAGAGTTCCTTTCCTGTATTCCAGCTCAAAAATCATAATGCCATTGTATTCTTCACCAAGAAGCGTTCGTCGTTCTCCAAGCCTGCAGCACCAGATGTCATGAGGAAAAGAGTCAACCCCAAAACTGTAATCTTCAAAACTGATAAAATTATTTTCAAAATATTTTAATAAAGAATCAGACTTAGAATATTTATATGAAGTGATTGTATGAATCGGGAAAAAACAAACGAAGAGAATAAATAGAACCGCAAGAAGTCCATAGATACAAATAAATAAAGATCGTTTTTTCTTCATAATAATATTTCCAGCCGATTTTCCTGCATCATATCTGAATTCAATTAAATAGCACTCTCTGTCCCGGCTGCAATAATTCGTTCAATCTTTTTAATCATTTGGTCATCGCCGCTGAGTTTTGCTGCTTCCAGGCAGGATTTATCAACAAGTGCGCCATATTCAATCAAAAGGTCAACCTGACTTTCCCAGCGCATTCCTTTTTTAATGGCTTCGTAAAGTGGGGTAGTTGCCTTTTTAGATTTAAACTTCCTGCGGGCCTTTTTTACTGTCATTGAAATATAATAAAAATAATTATCTTCATCAAATGGGGCAGGGTGGCCTTTGTAATTAGGGTCAGCGCCATTATCAAGCAGGGCTTTTATAACTCTGTTTGAATCTTCTATAAGGCACAATGTTTTTTCGGCAGCAATTTCTTCCGGAAAATGTTCTGTCCGGCTTTTTATAAAATCGTTGCTGTCAACATAAACTCTTTTCCAGATATAAGGCAGAAGGTTTACATCAGCGCCATATTCTGCTAAAAGGTTTATCAGCTCAACATCGTCATAAGTTTCTAAATCTTTTCTAGTGTTAGTATTTACGTCCCAGCACGAAAAGCGGTTTGAAACAACAACCAAAAGAGGATTGTATTCTTCCCAGTTACCTATTAGAACTACACATCTGTTGGGATCATAACCTGCGTCAAGAAAAACTCTGGTTTTTTCTACATTATGGGTAAGCAGTGCTTTATAATAGTCTTCCTTAGTCAGCTTTGAAATAGGATTTGTAATATCAAGTTCCTCATATTTTTGAGCGAGTTCATCAACTTCTTTTTCGATTTTGCCCGCGCAGGAGATGAATAAAACAAGAGAAATAAAAATCAGGCTTGTAATATAAATACACTTTCTCATACCCCCCAATTCTAACACCTCTTGCGCATTGAATCCACTAGAAAAAGATGTGAGTTTTTAGTCTTTTACCATAACTTCGCTTATTTGAACATCTCCATTTGCAAAGTGTGCAATAACACAATAGCATTCGCCTTTTTTTATCTGGTTAGTGGGAATAGAGTATTTTTGCGGACCAGAAATATTTGGGTCTGGAAAAACCAATACAGTTTCGCCAATGCTCTTTTTATAGGCCTCCCAAAAATCATATGACCAATCTTTGCATTCATTATAAGAATTGGATGCAACCAGGGTATGAACAAAAACCGGTTTATCTGACTGAATAGCCATGGAGTTTTTTGAATTACCATTACGGAAAATCAAATCATAGTTACCAGAGCTTGGCTCTCCCAAAAAATAATAGAATGGGGGGCTCTGAATTGTGTTGCTGCTGTGTTGTGTACAATAACAAAGGATTTTTATAAAAGTGTTATTTAAAGATTTTATATCGCTAGGAATTATATTAATAGCATTTGTAAAAGTTTTATTATCCTCATCAACAGTAGCTAATTGCCAACTAACATCAGGTGGATTATAAGAAAACCATATAATATCGTCATTGCTTCCTGCATAATGTTTTGATTCATACACCAGTTCCCACTCGCCATCTTCATATTTGTAGTAATCAAATACTTTGTTATTGGTTACACCCCCTTTGTTATTGTATTTTCCATTAAAAGTCCATAAAGAATTTGATGTCTTTGTGATTGATGTAAAATAAAACATATCTCTGTCAATTAAGGCCGAAAAAGTTCCCTCGTTTATGTTGTTGTTATTATCAATTATTCTGAAATCGATAATATTGTCACCGTGTTTTAATTCATCGAACGAAAGATATTTGTACCATCTTCTTCCATTAATCTTATCTACATTATCTTGAGAAATAACAATGGGTTCTCCCTTGTTCAGCCTGATTGTGGCATTTTTTACACCTGAACAATAATCTTGAAAAGTGAAATAATAGTTTTCGAAAGTATTGAAATATAGGGAATTATAATATTCTGGAATATAATTATCAAGATTTGTATCGGTAACCATAGGTACATAATAATACTTTTCTGTTGACATTACACCATTTTTTATTCCTGCTGTGAGAAAAGCCGTGGATGAAGTTGTAAAAAGATGGTAAGAATTGTATTTAAAAGTAACGCTTGTTGTTCCTGGTTCAAATTCTCCTAGAATATAGCTCGAGTTATTTTCGCGAATATAGATTCTGGAAAAGGTATTCCATTCAGAGGCAGAAATATTGAATGTTAAATTAAGATAACCAAATTCTTCATTTAGCGTTACAGAATGGCTTGTGATAGTTGGTGGGGTGGGTTGTGTAACTGTCGTTTGATAATTAAAAGTTTTTGTAATATCAAAGTCACCGGCAAGAGAACCTTGCATTGGAGTTGCAAAATATGTTACTCCTGTTGTGAGATTTGTAGATGTAGAGTAATAATAGTTTTTATTATTTGTTGTATATATTGGTACCCAAGAACACTTGTTTAATGAATCTTTTTCATAAAACTCTATGTATCTTTTATTATTGGCGTTATAAACTCTTTTTATTGCAATTTCAGACGGAAATTTCCATATTTGTTCATCTTTGGAGCCTATATCATCAGTTATTGTTACTTTTAGTTCCAATCCATTTACGGAGTCTACATTAAGATTAAGATCCCAGTATTTTTCGTCTTCATTTTCACCATGGTAAGTAAATTCCTGTTGTTTTATGTTTCCGTATTTGTCTGTATATTCACCTTTGATTGTAAACAATTGTTCATGCCCAGGCATACCCTGATAAAGATAGGTACTACCATAAATAGGATCAATGAGTCCGTAATCATCTGTTCCATCCCCCCAGTTCCAATACCAGTCTTCGTAGTTAGCTTTATTATATATTTTTACATTTTTCTTGGTAGTTGAATTATACTCCTGAATATTAAATGGGCCATCAGTAATATTTCTAGGTATATTATAAAGGTCGTAAAATGGAGTTATAAAACCTCTTTTTATGACAGTAAATTCTTTTGCAGGTGCAGAATTTCCACAGGCGTCTTTAACTAATATTGACAGTAATACAGCTCCATTTCCACTTTGAACTTCGTGTTTTATTACAAAACTAGTAAGGCCAGTTTCATCAGTAGTAAACTCTGCAATACCAGGAGTATTTACATACTCTATATCTGTGAATCTTTCATTGTAAATAACATCCCCTGTCTCTGTATTAGTATGTGTTTCGCTTACCGTAACAGATTTTACACCACTTTGATTATCATAGTATTGTCCATAAATATACACGAAATCTTTTACCCTATTCTGTAGGATTTCTGTATCAGTCATATTTTCAAGAGGTATTTCTGAAAATGTTTGTATAGATTCCGAAGACTCAGTTATTTTATTTCGGGTTAAGAAAAATGAAGATTCAGTTGGGGTTTCTTGTTCCATTTCAAGCTTGTAATGAACATAAAAAGCTGTTTTTCCATTCTGTGCAAGTTTACTTGGCCCATTTTCGGTAGTAATTGTAATGTCATCTGAAAGTTTTATTTGAATATCAAATGTATAGAGGTTTGAATAATTACTCTCATCTATGTTGTTTCGTTCTTCAGCAGTTAGAATTTTTCCATATTTGACCCATTCATATAGGTTTCTTCCTTTAGGAGCGAGTGTCAGTTTTGTTTTTGTTTTATCAAAATAAGGTTTTTCAAATATTTCTATTCTTTCATTATTATTATCAACAAGGTCAGCAATGTTTTCATGATTGTAGAAAATAGAAATATTACTGTAATTGAAGATAGAATTATCTGGAGAAATATCAGATGCTTCCATTGGCATGTTAAAAGTAATAGTAATGGAAGTGTTTGCATAACTTAATTCTTCAAAAGAAGGAGAATAATCTATCACTTTAGGAATAGGAATACAAACAGGTTGTATCAGAATATCATCTGATTTTTTGTGAAGATTTGCTTTTATTTTATAAATGCCCTTTGATGGTTCACTTTCCTGTTCGTTGATTGTGAAAGTAATACAATCTGAACGAGATTGTGTATTATTATTGATACTTACAGCTTCCAGTGTTTTAAAAATATAGGATTCACTATTTACCATAAATTGTAAATCTATTGAATAACCTATTTTGCATTCCTTTTCTCCTTCTGAAAGAAAAGTTCCCATTGCAGGATCAGATTTTATAAAAAGAATGCTGCTTGTGGCATTTGCATAGGCAATGGAATCTTCTATTTGTTGTCTAATTTCTGCACTTTTTAGAAAATTCTCACAGGATGTAAGACCTGTTATGAATGCCCCCCCCATGCTCAACAAAAGTATAGTGTTTAAAATCTTGATAAAACGAGTTTTCATGCAAGCTCTCCTAAAGGATAAACTGGTTATATTAAATGATTACATAAATAATCAAGTATGTCTAGTTATACACAATCGTTACTTCCTGCATTAAATCTAATGTTACTGAATTCTGTAACATTTAAATTTGACAATGTGTATAAAGTGTGTATAATGATATTATGAAAAGAAAAGAATTGGAGAAGCTGCTTAAAAAGGCAGGCATGATGTTTTTCAGCGAGGAAAAGATGAATGAAATGCTTGCAAAGTCCATAATCAAAAAATGGAATCTCAAGTAAATGGCAGTTATTCCAAATTCTTTTTCTGAGGTATTTATTATGACAAAGATTTATCCGGTTATTTTTACAGAAACAAAAGACAAAAAAGATACTGTTCTGGTTTATATTCCAGATTTCAATGGTATGACAGAAGGATATGGCATTGCAGACGCAATACAAATGGCCAAAGATTACATTGGGAATATGACTTATGATAAACAAGATTCTGAATTGCCAGCAGCAACTCCAATTGAATCTGTAGACATCTCAACCAGCGATTTTGCAAAAAGTGGGAAATCTTTTGTTTCTCTTGTCGATGTAGATATAGATTCTTTTCGCCGTATAGAAAAAAGCCGTAATGTAAGACGGAATATTACACTTCCTGAATGGCTTGATGATATGGCAACCAATGCTAAAATAAATGTTTCTGCAGTTGCACAAAACGCACTCAAAGAAACCTTAGGTGTTGCAATGTAATAATCTGCCTCGTTGAATCCACCCTTAAAATATGATAGAATCACCCCACAAGGAGATTTTATGAAACACACCGGCGCACAGATTATTGTTAAGTTACTCGAGATGTACGGCATTGAGACTGTTGCAGGCATTCCTGGTGGAATGATTCTGCCTTTGTATGATGAATTGAACAAGTCTAAGATCCGTCACGTCCTTGTGCGCCAGGAGCAGGCTGCGGGTTTTATTGCTCAGGGAATTGCACGTTCTACGGGTAATGTTGCTGTTTGTATGGCTACAAGTGGACCGGGGGCTATGAACCTGCTTACAGCAATTGCAGATGCCCGCGCAGACTCAGTTCCTATTATTGCAATCACTGGTCAGGTAAATACAACTCAGATTGGTACAGACGCATTCCAGGAAGCAGATACCTTTGGTCTTTCGTTCCCGATTACAAAGCATTCTATTCTTGTAAAATCGCCTGAAGAGCTGCTCGACGCAATTCCTCGTGCTTTTGAAATTGCCTTGAACGGACGTCCGGGTCCTGTACTTATTGATGTTCCTCGTGATGTTCAGCTTAAGGAATGTGAGTTTAAGGAATGGCCAGATATTTCTAAAATCCGCGTTCATGATATTCGATTCCACACACCGATTGATGAATATGCAGAAAAGATGGGCGAAATTGCAGGCCTTCTTTCTAAGTCTAAAAAGCCTGTTCTTCTTTGCGGAGGCGGTTGTAATTCAAGCGCTGCTGCTACAGGAATCCAGGGCTTTATAAATAACTATCCGCTTCCTGTTGTAACAAGTCTTATGGGACTTGGCTGCATTCCAAACGATGCTCCTGAATTTATTGGCATGGTTGGTATGCACGGAAGTTATGCTTCCAACGTTGCTGTTCACGATTCAGATCTTATTATTGCAGCAGGTATCCGTTTTGATGACCGCGCAACTGGTCTTGTAAAAAGCTTCTGCCCTGATGCAAAGATTGTTCACATAGATGTAGACGCTGCCGAAGTAGACAAGATTCTTTCTTCTACAGTTTCTGTTGTTGCAGATGTTGAATCTGTATTCCCTGTGATAGCACAGCTTGTTGCAGAAAAGGGAATTAAATCGGATGCAGGCTGGCTCAAGAAAATCCAGAAGCTCAAGGAAGAAAATCTTTCTGTAGACTGCGGCCGACCAAAAGGCGAAAAGCTTACAAATCCACGCGAACTCATTTCTAAAATCCCAGAGTATGCAGCTTATTCAGGCTTGAACTCTGATAACCTTATTATTACTACAGATGTTGGTCAGCATCAGATGTGGGCCGCACAGTATTATCCTGTTGAACGTCCACGCTCATTCTTAACTTCGGGCTCTCTTGGAACTATGGGCTTTGGTCTTCCTGCCGCAATTGGTGCAGCAATGGCAAATACAGACAAGCGCGTTGTTTGTATAAGCGGCGACGGTTCCATCATGATGAACATTCAGGAGCTTGCTACTCTTGCAGAATTAAATCTTCCTGTTACAGTTATTGTTTTTGTAAACGGAACTCTTGGTATGGTTTACCAGCAGCAGAAATACCTGTTCGAAAAAAATTACAGCGCTTCTGTTTTTGAAAGCAAACCGGACTTTGTAACAATTGCCCGTGGTTTTGGAATAGAAGCTGTTGATGCCGATACAGATTCTGAATGGTACAAAAAAGCGTTTGATTCAAACCGCAGCAACAAGCCTTGTCTTGTAAAGGTTAGCGTAGATTCAGAAGAAAACGTATTGCCGTTTGTACCGGGTGGCCGTGCAAATATTGATGCCATCAGGAACTAGTGGTTCCTGAGCCTGTCGAAGGACATTCAATAATAAAGAAACTTATCTCGCTCTTCCAGTCAAAGGTTGTTTTGTCGCAGGCAGCAATTAAAAGATTTACTATTTTCTGTAAGTCTGCGTTTCCAACAGCGGCACTCATTTTTGCACCATAAGCAGATGAATCTGTTGTAAACCATTTTTCAATTTCGGCAGGAGTAACGCGTCGTTTTTCTGTAAGCTCCTGTGTTGCAACCTTTACTGTAAAGCCGTTTTTGCGGAAGATGTTTGCAATAAAAAGTCCGTCCCATGAAAAAAGCGGATTGTCTCTGTCACCAAAGAATTCCTGTTCTGCTTCTTCCATTCTGTTCAAAATTGCTGCAAAAGGTTCAAGGCTTTCCGGAGTCAAAATCTGCTTGCGTACAATTTCACTTATGTGCTGGCCGCGGCAAGGAATCTTTTGCGAAATAACAATCTTAAAGCCAGGTGCAAGCGGAGACTCATAAGGAAAATCTTCATCCTGCTTGTGATCTGCTGTTGTGCTTTCTGTAATATCTGGAGTTCCAGGTTCGGCTTCATTGTCTTCATATTTCTGCGGAGTTAAAACTGCTTTAAGCGATTCTGCCAGAGCAATAATCGAAGGTTCACTTGCAAAAGGATCTGTAAAGAAAACGCGGTCAAAAATTGCACCCTTATACTGAAAGTTTACAAGAACATTATAAAAATCTTTTTGAGTCAAAAAGTCTGTGCTGAATGAGTCTCCGCGTGTCTGTAAAATTGGTCTGTCCAGGTCTCCAAGAGTTCTTCCGTACTGCTCAAGAATCTGTTTTCCTTTTTCTGTTTTACATACACCGCAGGTTACGCCTTCTGGAGTTTTGCGTGCAATATCCCAAAGTAAAAGGCCTGAGTCTGCATTCCATACAAGACTTCGGTGGTGGCGCATAAGCTGTGCCATAGAAATCATTGTGTCGCGGATTCCTAAAAGAATTTCTGCACGGTTAGAATCAAGCCTCTGGCGCCAGAAACGTTCTGCTCTGTCAAATACAAGCTCTTTGGCAGCATTACGCGGACTGAAGGTAAGGTTTTCTTCCTGCTTCTTTTCGCCGCTCTTAAAATGCTCGTTTACCCACCATTCGCTTATTGGATTAGTTCCAAACTCAGAAGGAGCCGGCTCTTTGCTGCCTTCAGGCTTTTTGTAAATATTTATAGAACCGGTTATTTCCGGTGAAGTTGCAAGTTCATCGGCAGTATATTCTTCTGAACTTTGCTGTTTTTCAAGAATCTGTGCAATTTGAATTTCGCGGCGTGAAAGTACACCTTCGCGGATTGTTGCTTCGTAGCCCTGAGTACTTGGTGTATAAAAAACGCGTCCCATAAGGGAATCTGGCAGATACTGCTGTGCAACCCAGTGGTCGCGGTAGGCATGCGGGTACAAATATCCGGCTCCATGTCCAAAACCTTCTGCATCGCGGTTATTATCCTTAAGATGATTCGGCACTTCGGCATCTTCTTTTTCAACAGAGGCAAGGGCGTCAAAAAATGCCATAGAGCTGTTAGATTTAGGCGCTGTAGAAAGATAAAGTGCTGCGTGTGCTAAAAAGTAGCGTCCTTCGGGCATACCAACGCGGTCAAATGCCTGGGCGCAGCTTTCTACAACTGTAATTGCATTAGGGTCTGCAAGTCCTGTATCTTCGCAGGCAGAAATAAGCATTCGGCGGAAAATAAAATGAGGATCTTCACCGGCAGCAACCATTCTGGCAAGCCAGTAACAGGCAGCATCAGGGTCACGTCCACGCAAGCTTTTTATAAATGCGCTGATAATATCATAGTGATAGTCACCGTCGCGGTCGTAAAGTACAACCTTTTTCTGAATAGACTCTTCGGCAGCTTCCTTACTTATATAAATGCGCGAACCGTAAGCTGGAATTGGTGGCTGATCATGAGGCTTCCATTGTTCAGGAGTAGTTTCAACTGCAAGCTCAAGCGCATTCAAAAGTGAACGGGCGTCGCCGTTGGCAGTATCAATCAAATGCTCAAGTGCGCCTTCTTCAAATTCAACATTCCAGTGTCCGTACCCGCGTTCAACATCTGTAAGCGCCATTGTTGCAGCTTTAAGCAAATCATCATAAGTAAGCGGCTTAAGCTGGAATACGCGCGAACGAGAAACAAGTGCTTTATTTACTTCAAAAAAAGGATTTTCGGTTGTAGCACCAATCAGAATAACTGTACCGTTTTCTACCCAAGGCAAAAGTGCATCCTGCTGGCTTTTATTCCATCTGTGAACTTCATCAACAAAAAGAATTGTGCGCTTTCCGTAAAGCTTATAAAAATCTTCGGCATCGCTGATTGCTTTACGAATATCGGCAACCCCTGTAAGAACAGCATTAAGAGTAAGAAAATTAGATTTTGTATGATTTGCAATTACGCGGGCAAGTGTGGTTTTGCCGGAACCCGGAGGCCCGTAAAAAATAACAGAGGTAAGCTGATCTGCAGCAATGGCGCGACGCAACAAACGTCCCTTGCCGATAATATGATCCTGACCAATATATTCATCAAGATTGCGGGGCCTCATTCTGGCGGCAAGAGGTTCAGTCTCGTTTTTTACCTGTTCAAATAAGCTTTCCAAATTATTCCCGGTTCCAGTTTCCTCTTGCAGGATAGTATGACCACAATCCAATATCATTAAATGTAGCCGAGGTTGATCCGCTTGAGCCTCTGTAAGTGATTGTTGCATAAATAGAGGCCTGTGCTTCATCTTTTGATGGATCTGCACAAAGCAAAGTCATAAGGATATATGAAGAAGTAAACTGATAAGGTGCATTATTTGTAAAGGCAGCAGTTGATGATTGTGGAACTCCGCTGCTGTCAAGAAGGATTCTTGAAATTCCGCCGTTTGATGTATAAGAAGAAGTATAGCTTCCTTTTCCTACAAGAAGAGAATCGTTTGTAAAGGCGAGTGATGCAACAGGGGAACCAATGCTTATAAAGCTTGTAGGGTTTGCAGAAGCATCAGTAAGTTTATAAAGAGTATCAGAAGAGGCAAGAACGGCAACAGTTGCAGAATCGTCCTTTGTTTCATTTGTTGCAACTACATAAGAATCAGAAAAATAATAATCATCGCCAAAGAAGAATACAGAATGAATTTCGCTTGCATTATTATTAGTCAGTTTTTTATCAGTAATTGTTTTACTTGTTGGAGCACTTTGACCGTTTAATGTATAATAATTCACACTTCCGGAATCTCTTATAGCAAGATATGCAGTTCTGTGATTATTTTGTGGTGCATTTGAAGAAAACAGATAAAAATTCATTACAAACTGAGTAGTTGCATTATCTTTAGTGGTTTCCAACCTTGGAACACGTGTTTCATTTGGAGTATTTGTAGTAATAGTTTCCCATTTACTAGAATCACCCGTAAGTACATCAGAAAGAGCACATGCCCACAAGAAAACAGTGTCTGGAACACCAATACCGTATTCATCATTCTGAGTATAATTTGCAGTAAGCAGATAAATGAAGTCTTTGTCCGAAAGAACATAAAGAATCTGCTGGCCCTGGTGTCCTTCGCCTTCGTAAGCAGTAGCATTATAATTATAATGATGTGGAGCAAAAGGAAGAGCTATGCCGCTGTTTGTCCATGCTCCGTGATGATTAGCATTTATAGATTTATAAAGTAAAGATCCGCCGTTTGAAACAAAAAGATATTCGTTGCTGTCAACTGTACATCTTGCAATAGCATTAATATTTCCTGTAACAGTTGCTGCTTCCGGAAGAACATCATGCATAATTCCGTAAAAAACAGGTTCATAACCACAAGAAGTAAAATGAGCAGCTGCAAATGTAAGGAGAAGTCCTGCTGTAAAAATTTTTAATTTATTTTTCATATCTGATTTCTCCGTTTTATCCTAAAAATGATACCTTAGACCAATTTCTGCAGTCTGGAAAAGTCCGTTAAAGTTCTTTGAAGAATCTTTAAACCATTGTGGAATCCAGTAAAAGTCTGTTGAAAGACCAAAAGAAATAGAATCTGTAATTCTGTAGTAAGCTCCTGCCGAAAGCTTTGTAACTAAGGTAGGGAAAATTTCAATATTCTGCCAGGTCTGATTTCCAATACCAATTTCGGCATAAATAGGGAATTCAAACTTGCCTATATACGGCTGATACATAGCACCAAAGGTAATTGGAATCATTACCAGAACCTTTTCACCGATTGAAATGTTATATGTTGCACCAAGTTCGCCACCAACGGCAAGGTATTCAGAAAGGAATTTAAAATAACCGATAGAGGCCATTCCGCCTGTTTTAAGCTGACCTTTAAAGTTAAGCGGGAAAATTGCTCCAAGTTTTATTTTAAGAAACTGATCTCCGGCGCCGTTTGTTGAATAAACGTAAACATCATCCTCATCAAAACCATCATCTTCTTCCTGTGCAAAAAGAAAGGTTGAAAGTGTAAGGAAAATCAATAATAAAGAAAAAAAGCGTTTCATATTGCTCCAACTGTGTTTTTTTAATATTCTATGTAAAAACGAAGTAAATAACAAGAGGTTACAAAATGAGTGCTGTTATAATTGACGGAAAGCAGATTGCCGCAGATGTTCGCGCCGATGTTGCAAAAAAAGTTAGTGAATTAAAGGAAAAAGGCGTTATTCCATGCCTTGCAGTAATTTTAGTTGGTGAAAATCCGGCAAGTGTTTCGTATGTTACAGGAAAACGCAAGGCTTTAGCAGAAGTTGGCATGAATGACCGTTCAATTTTACTGCCTGAAACAACAAGCGAAGAAGAATTGCTCAAATTAATTGCAGAACTCAATGCAGACAGTACAGTTCACGGTATTCTTGTTCAGCTTCCTCTTCCAAAGCATATAAATGAAGATAAAGTTATAATGGCAATTGACCCTTCAAAAGACGTAGACGGTTTTCATCCGGTAAGCGTAGGCAATATGATGATTGGCCGCCCAGGATTTTTGCCATGTACCCCACACGGAATCATAGTTTTACTCAAAAAAATGGGAATTCAGACAGCCGGAAAGCACGCAGTTGTAATCGGGCGCTCTAATATAGTAGGAAAACCTGTTAGCATTCTTCTTGCACGTAAAGATGTAAACTGTACTGTAACAATGTGCCATACAGGAACTAAAAATATGGCAGAAATTACCCGCCAGGCAGATATTATTGTTGTTGCTTCGGGCCATCCTCATACTTTGACAGCAGATATGGTAAAAGATGGCGCAGTTATTATTGATGTTGGCGTAAACCGCATTCCTGATGCCTCTAAAAAATCAGGCTTCCGCTTAATCGGCGACTGTGATTTTGATGATTTAGTCGAGAAAGCCTCTTACATTACCCCTGTTCCTGGTGGAGTAGGGCCAATGACTATTGCAATGCTCATGCAGAATACCCTTCAGAGTGCAATGGAAGTAAACTAAGGGCATAAAGGGGAGTAGGGGGGCTTGGCAAAGAAAGGTTTTTACGCAGTATTTGTTTTAATACTCGCTTTAGCAATCATTTCTCTTGTTTCCTGTGCTTCAACAGGCTTTCCTGAGTCTCCAATCAAAAAAGGAAAACGCGAATACACCCTTTCTGACCATTATGTTTTTGATGAAGAAGGCCGTGAACTTTCTTTTGAAGGCTATGAAAAGCTTGGAGACTATGATGTGCCTAATTTATGGAATGAAGAAGTGCGCCAGGCTGATTATGATGAAAACGGCCGTTTAATCCGCGTTTTTATTGACGGCGACAGGACTTATCCGGAAGAAAGGTTTTATTCCTATGACGAAGAAGGAAACCTTATTCCTGATGAAGATATGGATTATATGCGTCTGCTCCTCGAAGGCATAGAAAAATCAGACATGCCGGTTTTTGAAGCAACAGTTCCCGACGGCACCCGGAATACATACAACCGCGCCTATAATAACGACCCTATTATAAAAAACTATGATTCCGAAGGACGCCTTATTTACGAAAAGGATTTTTATGGCAATGAAACCTGGTATGATACTCTGGGCAGAATCACTCGGAAAGATTATCATTATATAGAGTATGATGATCAGGACCGCATAATATATGAAAAGTTTGATGAAAACACTGTAGCTCAAATCTGGCGTGGTTTTGATGAAGAAGGGCGACAGAACTGGTTTAAAGAGCTCGAAACAAATGAATTAAGCCCTGATTGGGATGAGTTACGCGAAATTGAAGTTACTTATGACAAAGAAGGTTTCCCTACATACATAATAGAAAAAATATATAAGCATCTTAATTCCGAAGAAATGGAATATATATGTACAGAGCGCTTTTATATAAATAAATATTCCTATTACGAAAACGGGCAGATGAACGAATGCCGCCAGTATCGTTACCTGAACCGAACAGACGAATGGATTCCGAATAATTAGTCCTATATACTTTTAGCAAAAAATACATTATAATTTAACTTCGTCATCCCGAACTTGTTTCGGGATCCCAACTTTAAATGAGATGCTGAAACAAGTTCAGCATGACAGATATTTATAGGAGCATATATGGCACAAAGCGGAAAATCCGTTTTTTCTGCTGATCTTCTTAAGTTTATAGAAGAATGGAAGGAAAAACCGGGAAATCTCATCATGATTTTGCACCGTGTTCAGGAAGAACAGGGTTATATTTCTAACGAAGCAGCTATGGAAGTTGCAGAACGCACAGGAATTCCTGCTGCACGCGTATTCGGAGTTGTTTCGTTCTATCATTTCTTTAAAACCGAAAAGCCTGGAAAGAATCAGATCAGTGTTTGTCTTGGAACAGCCTGCTACCTCAAGGGTGGTCAGGACCTTTACGACGAGCTTGCAAACATTCTTGGCTTGAAAAAAGGTCAGTCTACTACAGATGACGGAGAATTCTCGCTCGAAGGCGTACGCTGTATCGGCTGCTGCGGACTTGCTCCTGTAATTTCTGTTAATGGCGAAGTTTACGGTAATCTTGTAAAATCTCAGCTCGCCGGCATTGTCGATAAGTATCGCAAATAGGAACTGGAGGAAAATATGACACGTGAAGAACTTAAAAAATTCCGCACAGCTTCTTTTGACGAAATGAACAGCTGGTTTGCAGACGGAAAAACAATTCAGATTATTGTAGGAACCGGTACTTGCGGTAACGCTTCTGGTGCACAGGCTACAATTGCTGAATTCAAAAAAATAGTTGATGAAAAAGGCCTTAAGGACGTAAAAATCCGTACAGTTGGTTGTATGGGTCTTTGTTCATACGAGCCAGTTGTAGAAGTTGTTGCTCCAGGCATGGAAAAAGTAATCTACGGTGGAGTTAAAGCTGACAAGGCTGCTGCAGTAGTAGATTCAATTGCATCAAAAACAATCCTTAAGGATATGGTTGTTGGCGGCGTTTCTTTTACAGAAGACAAAAACGCAAGTGCAATCGACAACGCAGTTCCTTCTTATAACAAGCAGAAGCGTATCGTACTTCGCAACTGTGGTGTAATTAATCCTGAAAATCTTGAAGAATATGTTGCCCGCGACGGTTACAAGGCTCTGGAAAAGGTTCTTTTTGACATGACTCCTGAAGCAGTTATCGAAGAACTCAAAAAATCAGGTCTTCGTGGTCGTGGTGGTGCCGGATTCCCTACAGGTCTTAAGTGGGAAGCTGGTTTTAAGGCAGTTTCAAAGAATAATATCAAATATGTAGTTTGTAATGCCGATGAAGGTGACCCTGGTGCTTACATGGACCGTTCTACTATCGAAGGTGACCCTCATTCAATCTTGGAAGCTATGACAATTTGTGGCCGCGCAATCGGTGCAAAGAAAGGCTTCATCTATATTCGTGCAGAATATCCACTTGCAGTTCATCGTCTTGAAGTTGCAATGGAACAGAGCCGTGCAAAGGGCTTCTTAGGAACAAACATCCTTGGCAGCGGTTTTGATTTTGATATCGAAATCCGTCTTGGTGCCGGAGCTTTCGTTTGTGGTGAAGAGACTGCTCTTCTTCGTTCTATCGAAGGTCAGCGCGGTATGCCAACACCTAAGCCTCCTTTCCCAGCTCAGTGCGGACTTTGGGGTGAACCAACTGTAATCAACAACGTAGAAACCTGGGCAAATATCCCTGTAATTATTAACAAGGGTGCCGACTGGTTTGCAGGCATTGGTACAGAAGATTCACACGGAACAAAAGTATTCGCTCTTACAGGTAAAGTAGTTAATTCCGGACTTGTTGAAGTTCCAATGGGAACAACACTCAACGAAATCATTTTTGACGTTGGCGGCGGTATCAAAGGCGGAAAGAAAATCAAGGGTGCTCAGACTGGTGGTCCATCTGGTGGTATTATCAGCGAAAGCGAACTTGATACTCCTGTTGATTTTGGTTCATTGATTAAGCTTGGCTCTATGATGGGTTCGGGCGGTATGATCGTAATGGACGAAGACGACTGTGTAGTAGACGTTTCTAAGTTCTACATGGAATTCTGTGTTGATGAATCTTGCGGTAAGTGTTCACCTTGTCGTATCGGTACACGCCAGATGCACATGATTTTGGATAAGATTTCTAAGGGTCAGGGAACTATGGACGACATCACAAAGCTTGAAGATATTGGTTCTGCAATGCGCTCTTGCTCTTTGTGTGCTCTTGGTCAGTCAGCTCCAAACCCGACAATTTCTACTATTAAAAAGTTCCGTCAGGAATATATTGATCATATTCAGAACAAGAAATGTGTTGCAGGAAAATGTAAAGACCTGCTTTCATTTGTTGTTGATCCGGAAACTTGTATTGGTTGTAAGCTTTGTCTTAAGAAGTGTCCTGCAAATGCAATCGTTGTTAATGAAGCCGGCGAAATCAAAGAAGGAAAGAAGCTTCCTTATGTTGTTATTGACCAGGCTAAATGTATTAAGTGCGGTGCATGTATCGACTCTTGTAAGTTCAAGTCAATCTCTAAGAAGTAAGGTTAGGTGAGGAAATTATTATGGTAGAATTAACAATAAATGGAAAAGCAGTTTCTGTACCTGAAGGAACTTCAATCTTAAAGGCTGCCGAAACAATTGGTATTAAGATTCCAACCCTCTGCTACTGCGATGACCTTGAAGCATGGGCAAGCTGTGGTATTTGTGTTGTAAAGAACGTAGATCCAAGAACCGGTCGTGCAAGAATGGCTCGTGCCTGCTGTACTGCTGTTACACCTGGCATGAACATCGTAACAAACGATGCCGACCTTATGAAGGCACGCCGCACTGTTCTTGAGCTTATTCTTTCTAATCATCCGGACAACTGTCTTAAGTGTTCAAGAAACCAGAACTGTGAGCTCCAGAAGCTTGCAGGTCAGTTTGGATTGACAGATATCCGCTTTGAACGCCGCCTTAAGAACCAGCCGGTTGACGATTCTTATGCCGAAATTGTTCTTGAACGCGATAAGTGTATAAACTGTGGCCGCTGTATTACAGCCTGTCACGACATGCAGAATGTATTCGCTTTGGAATACAATGGCCGTGGTGATAAGACTATAATTGGACCAGTTGCAGGCCGCGTACTTGCAGACAGCCCATGTATCCGTTGTGGTCAGTGTGCTGTTCACTGTCCTGTTGGTGCTATTACTTTCAAAAATCCTATTAAATCTGTATTTGATAAGCTTGCAGATAAAGAAACAATTGGTGTTGCAGCCATGGCTCCTTCTGTTCGTGCCGCAATCGGTGAAGAATTTGGTATGGAACCTGGAACTCTTACAACAGGTAAGATTTATGCAGCCCTCCGCCAGCTTGGATTTAAGTATGTATTTGATACAAACTTTGCTGCTGACCTTACAATCATGGAAGAAGGAAATGAGCTTTTGGAACGCGTTTCTAAAGGCGGAAAACTTCCTATGTTTACAAGCTGCTGCCCAGGCTGGATTGACTACTGCGAAAAGAAATTCCACGACATGCTTCCACATCTTTCTACCTGTAAGTCTCCACAGGCTATGCAGGGTGCAATTACAAAGACATATTTTGCAGAAAAGAACGGCATTAAAAAGGAAAATATCTTTAATGTTTCTATCATGCCATGTACTGCAAAGCTTTGGGAAAGCCAGAGAGACAAGAGCATGAGTTCAAGCGGTGTTAAAGACTATGATATGGTTTTGACAACACGCGAGCTTGCAATGCTTATCCGCGAAGCAGGAATTGATTTTGCTAACCTTCCTGAAGAAAATGCAGACAACCTGATTGGTGCTTACACAGGTGCCGGTACAATCTTTGGTGTTACCGGTGGTGTTATGGAAGCTGCTGTTCGTACTGCATACTTTGTTACAAACAAAAAAGAGCTTGGCCCTGTTGAATTTGAGCCTGTTCGCGGTATGGAAGGCGTTAAATCTGCCGAAGTTGACCTTGGCGGAACAAAGGTACGCATTGCAGTAGTTCACCAGATTAAGAATGTAGACGCTGTTATTGAACAGATTCGCGCTGACTTAGCTGCAGGTAAAGAACCAACATGGCACTTTATTGAAGTTATGGCCTGCCGCGGTGGTTGTATTGGTGGTGGTGGACAGCCTTACGGTGTTACAGACGAAGTTCGTGCTGCACGTACAAAGGCTTTGTACACAGATGACGAGAAATGTACAATCCGTCAGTCACATAACAACCCTGAAATTCAGCAGATTTACAAGGATTTCCTTGGTGAACCACTTGGCCACAAGTCTCACGAGCTGCTGCACACAAGTTATGTAGAACTGGAACAGTATAGATAAGAGATCCCGAAACGAGTTCGGGATGACGGTTGTTGTTTTCGTCATGTCGTAAATGATACCCGTCATGCTGAACTTGTTTCAGCATCTCGTAAAAAAAATCAGTATTTTTGAATATTTTTCATTTTACAAATACTGAAAATGGGTATAAAATATAATAAATAAAATCGTTTTAAAACTAAATAACTATAGAGAGAAGGAAAAACCTGATGAAAGAAGTTTTAATTCCAAATTTCGGAAGCGAAAAGAATGATTATTTACAGTTGAACCTAGAAGGCGTAGAAGGAATGGATTCATGTTGTATCGTACACCTTGATGGTTTTATTGATACATACAACTCTTCATTCTTCCAGACAAAGGTAACAAAAATAATCGCCTTTAATTATAAAGCTTTGATTTTTGACTGCAAGAACCTTTCATATGTTTCATCAACAGGAATCGGTGCATTTATCAATCTTTGGAAGGCTATCAGACTTCAGGGTGGAAACTTTGTATTCCTCGATGTACAGTCAAAGGTAATGGAAGTATTCCAGCTTCTTGGTTTCTCTAAATCATTCACATTTACAGATTCTTTGGATGAAGCAATAGCAGCATTCAAATCATAAGTCTTGTGTAACAACGGGGTCCCTGAGTTTATCGAAGGGCAACAAAAAAAGAAAAGGCATCCGACGATTGCGGATGCCTTTTTTTATTACAATGCTATCAACTAGCGAAGCAAGCTAAGAACATTCTGAGCGTCGCTCGCAAGTCTCGCTCCGAGCGGTAGAAGGTAAAACCTAAAAAATTGCGCTCCCGCACAATTTTTTTTTAACGGTTTTGCTATAAGAGCATGTCTGATTAGCCTGTGCCAGCAAGTGCCTTCTTGTTGGGCTGGTACCGCAATGTTGGCTCAGTGATTTTTAAAATAAAAAAAGGCATCCGACGATTGC
>JAGCDP010000001.1 GCA_017651065.1 Treponema sp. | reverse complement strand
GACAACATATGTCCATTTGTGTAAAATGACTGTATGACTTCATAGTTTGTTTTTCCCTTTAATGTGGTAGTTTTTGGGTTAAAACATTCTATGAAGTTTTTTTATTTATTTTAAGTGTTGCACTTGCAATTACAATCTACCAGGCGCCCCTTTTTTTGTTATATAATAACAAAAATTTAATTTCTACCTCATATTGATTATATTTCTAAAACGCAATAACATTAACTTATGTCTAAACTCAAAAAACTGTTAACCGGCTTGGAGAAAAAGTACATTTTTAGTTCTATGATGTCGCCGGTTGTTATGATTGGTGAAGTTGTAATGGAAGTTATCATTCCTTTCATTATGGCAAAGATTATTGATGATGGCATTGGCGGAAACGGTGGAGCTGGAGACCTTTCTTTTGTTGTTCGTTACGGGCTTTTGATGATTGGTTGTGCCTGTGTTTCGCTTTTGTGTGGTGTGCTTGGAACCTTCTGTTCTACTTATGGTGCACAGGGCTTTGGCTGCACTCTTCGTAAGCGCATTTTCAACAAAATCCAGGATTTTTCTTTTGCAAATATAGACAAATTCAGCACTGCTTCACTTATTACCCGACTTACTACAGATGTAAATATGGCTCAGAACGTTTACCGTATGCTTATTCATATGTGCGTTCGTTCTCCGTTCATGCTTATTGCGGGTACAATTATGGCATTTAAGATTAATTCGCGTCTTGCTGTGCTTTTCCTTATTGCTGTTCCTGTAATTGCAATTGGTATTCTTATTATTTCTTCTATTGCACATCCACGTTTTGAACGAATGATGAAAAAGTTCGATGGACTTAATGCTGCAATTCAGGAAAATCTTATTGGTATTAGAATTGTAAAAGCTTATGTACGCGGTGAATACGAAGAAGAAAAATTCCGTAAAGCCGCAGATGATGTTCGTACAGCTCAGGTTAAGGCAGAAAAAGTAATTATCTTTAACATGCCGCTTATGATGCTTGTAATGTATGTTTCCATGATTGCAGTAATGTGGTTTGGTGGAAAACAGGTAGTTGCAGGTACAATGCTCAGCGGTGAACTTATAAGCTTCTTTACTTATGTAACTCAGGTTCTTTCTTCACTCATGATGCTTGGTATGGTGTTTGTTTCGCTCATCATGGTAAAGGCTTCTAATAAACGTATTATTGAAGTTCTTGATGAAAAATCTGATATTACAAACCCGGCTAATCCTGTTATGGAAGTTCCCGACGGTTCAGTTGAATTTGACAATGTAAGCTTCAGCTACAATAAAAAAGCCGATAACTGTATTTTGCGCGATATAAACTTAAAAATCAAAAGCGGTCAGCTTGTGGGAATTATTGGAGGAACCGGTTCTTCTAAAACTTCACTCGTTTCACTTCTTCCTAGACTTTATGATGTATTCAGTGGCTCTGTAAAAATCGGTGGTCACGATGTTCGCGATTATGATATTTCTGTTTTGCGCGACAGTGTTGCAATGGTTCTTCAAAAGAACGTTCTTTTCAGCGGTACTATTAAAGAAAACTTACGCTGGGGTAACCCTGATGCAACAGACGAGCAGATTAAAAAGGCTTGCCAGGCAGCAGATGCAGACAGTTTTGTTACTTCTTTTCCTGACGGCTATGAAACAATGCTTGGACAGGGTGGTGTAAACGTAAGCGGCGGCCAGAAACAGCGACTTTGTATTGCACGTGCCCTTCTTAAAAATCCAAAAATCCTTATTCTGGATGACAGTACTTCTGCCGTAGATACTGCTACAGAAACAAGAATCCGTACAGCTTTGCGCGACATTGCTCCAGAAACTACAAAAATCATTATTGCACAGCGCATTTCTTCTGTAAAAGAAGCAGACATTATTTTTGTTCTGGACGAAGGTGCATTAAGCGGCTTTGGAACTCACGACGAGCTTCTTGCTAAAAACAAAATCTACCGCGAAGTATTTGAATCGCAGCAGCAGGGTAGCGGAGATGCAGACCTTGCAGGAGGTGAAGACTAATGCCACCACGAAGAGGATTTGCCAAACCAAAAAATGCAAAAGGTACAATAAAAAGAATCATAAAATACATGGGAAAATACAAGGTACTCTGGCCAATTGTTTTTCTGTGCGTTCTTATAAACTCGCTTACAGGAGTTGCCGGTGCATATTTAATTAAGCCTGCACTCAATAATTATATTATTCCAATGATAGGCTCACAGAATCCTGATTTTACCGGATTTTCACACCTGCTTGTTGCAGTTCTTGCAATGTTCCTTTTAGGAGTAATTTCTTCTTACTGTAACTCGCGCCTTATGCTCTATATTTCTACAAATCTTTTGTACAATATCCGCTGCGATTTGTTTGAGCATCTTGAAAAGCTTCCTGTAAGATTTTACGACGAGCGTACTCACGGTGAATTAATGTCGCGCTTTACAAACGATACAGACACACTCCGCGAAATGATGAGCCAGACTATTCCACAGCTGTTTTCTTCTTCGCTCACAGTAATTTCTGTTTTTGTAATGATGATTATTCTTAGTCCAATGCTCACTCTTGTAATGATTATTACAATGATTTTGATTACAAGACTGATTATGGGTATTGGTAAACGTTCTGCAAATGCATTCCGCCAGAATCAGATGTGCATTGGAAAAATGAACGGATTTATAGAAGAAATGATTGAAGGTCAGAAGGTTGTAAAGGTATTTAATCACGAAACACACGCCAAAACTGAATTCAATAATCTTGCAGATGATCTTCGTAAAGCCGGAACTGCAGCCATGACCTTTGGGGGACTTATGTGGCCTATTATGGGAAACAGTGCTCATATTCAGTATGCAATTGTTTCTATGGTAGCCGCCGCTGTTGGAATTATGCAGCACGCAGGTACAGCACCAACAAACTTTTTGCTTGGAGCTCTTAATATTGGTACTATTGCAGCATTCCTTCAGTATACACGCTCGTTCAGTCAGCCAATTTCTATGATGAGTCAGCAGGCAACAAGTGTATTAAATGCTCTTGCCGGTGCAGAAAGAATCTTTGGAATTATTGATGAACTCCCTGAAGTTGATGAAGGAGACTATGCTCTTGTAAATGCCTGTGAAGCAAAGCAGGACGGAAAAGAAGTTCTTGTACAGTCATTTGCAAACACCGGAACATGGGCATGGAAAAATCCTGCAGACGGTTCACTTAAAAAACTCAACGGCGAAGTTGTATTTGACCACGTTTCATTCAGTTATGTTCCCGAAAAAGAAGTTCTTAGCGACATAAACATTCATGCAAAACCTGGTCAGAAAATTGCGCTTGTTGGTTCTACAGGTTCAGGTAAAACTACAACAATCAATCTTCTTACACGCTTTTATGATGTTGAAGAGGGTAAAGGCCAGATTACTTATGACGGCATTCCTATTAATGAAATAAGTAAAGATGCATTGCGCCGTTCTCTTGGAATGGTTCAGCAGAATACCCACTTGTTCACAGGTACAATCCGCGAAAATATCCGCTACGGAAACTTGAATGCCAGCGATGCTCAGGTTTACGAAGCAGCTAAGCTTGCAAATGCAGATCATTTTATCCGCCATCTTGAAAACGGTTACGATACTGTAATTACAGGAGATGGTGCAAGTCTTAGCCAGGGTCAGCGCCAGCTCTTGGCCATTGCCCGTGCCGCAGTTGCAGATCCTCCTGTTTTGATTTTGGATGAAGCAACTTCTTCTATTGATACTCGTACAGAAGCACTCATTGAAAAAGGTATGGACTCTCTTATGAGCGGTCGTACAACCTTTGTAATTGCGCACCGTCTTTCTACAGTACGCAATGCAGATGAGATTATTGTTCTGGAACACGGAAAAATCATAGAACGCGGTACTCATGACCAACTTATAGAAGCAAAAGGACGTTATTATTTCCTGTATACGGGTAACCGTATTACGCTGGACGAGTAATTTTTTCTTTTATAATTCATAATCTCATGTTATAATAATAGAACAATGAAGCGGAAAATTGCGGTACTTGCGAATGGATGGAATCATCTTGGTATTGCAAGTGCGCTAAAAGGAATCCGAAGTGTTACGGATAAACTCAATATAGACGTTTTTCTCTTTTTAAGCTTTGCGGCATTTGCACAGTCACAAGAACGAAATGATGGTGAAGATTCTATTTTTGATCTTACCGACTATTCAGATTTTGACGGTGTAATTATATTTTCCGGTATGCTCAATTCCCAGAAAACTCCCGAAAAAATTGCAAAAGTAGTTGTAGAACATAAAATTCCCGGCGTTAGTGTAGGCTGGCCTCTGGAAGGTCTTGATTTTGTAGGTATAGATAACTTTAAGGGTATGTTCGAGATGGTAGACCATCTTGTTAAAGAACATCATGTGAAAAATCCTGTTTTTCTGGCAGGAACAGCCGACCATCCGGACTCAAATGAACGAATAGATGCAACAAAACAGGCACTTGAAATAAATGGTATTGAACTTAAACAGGATCGCATAAGTTATACAAACTGGGAATATCTTACTGCTATGAGGCAGGCCGAAGAATTTGTAAAAAGCGATAATCCACCGGATGCCTTTATTTGTGCAAATGACCATAATGCAATTGCTGTCTGTATTGCCCTTCAGCGCATGGGTTATAAAGTTCCGCAGGATTTTATTGTAACAGGTTTTGATAAAATTTCTCATGCCGAAACCTTTTATCCTTCTATAACAACCGTATATCAGGATTTTGAAAAAATAGGTTATATTGCCGCCTGGCAGCTTATGGAAAAGGTTGAAGGAATTTCCCACGCAAATCAGGTTATTGTTTCTTCATCTTTTGTAAAGAACGAAAGCTGCGGCTGTAAGAGTGCAGAAGAAGCAGAACTTTTGCGCCATGACTTTTGTATAAATGCTTATTCAAAAGAAATGGAAAGCCTTATCACTCAGGCAGATTCGGCTTACATGACCGGTGCAATCTTCAACGGCTCAAATTATGACACCTTAAAGAAGAACATTCTTGATTTTTACAAGAAAAGCAATAATTTTAAAGGTCACGATTTTTATTTTATTCTTGATGATAATGCTCGTAAAACCTTAATAAGCAGCACTTTCCCTATAAAAAAGCATTTCTCTAATAAAATGTGTTGTCTTGTAGAAGTAAAGGACGGTAAAACTTCTTATAAAGGTGATTTTAAGCGTTCTATGCTTTTCCCGGGGTATACTAAGGGTGATAAGCCAAAGGTATATACCTTTACTTCAATGCATTATGATGATAATTTGTTCGGCTATATTGTTTTAAGTGATGCAATAGACCACATTAGTGATACTTCGCTTAATCATTATATGATTCAGATGAACTACAATCTGGAACAGTACCGCCGAAACTGCCGTTTTGATGAAATGAACAAGGCTCTGCGCAATATTTCTAATACTGATCAGCTTACAGGTTTGAATAACCGCTTTGGTATGGAGCAGAATGCAGTTCCTGTTCTTGAAGCAGCAAACAAAAAGAATCAGAAATGTGCAATCATGTTTGCAGATATAAACCGCATGAAGCATATTAATGATAATTTCGGACATCTTCACGGAGACCTTGCAATCAGAACTGTTGCATCTTCGCTGCTTAAAGAAATGCCTGAAGGCTGGGTTGGAATCCGCTATGGTGGAGATGAATTTATTGCAGTAGGCGAGTGTAAGAGCGAAAAGATAGTTAAGAATTATATTGAACGTCTTAACGAGACTTTGCGCAAGGAAGTTGAAGGAATGCAGCTTGCTTATCCGCTTACTATAAGCTGTGGTTATATTCTTTCAGATCCAAAGGCTACTACAACTCTCGTTGATTATATTAATCAGGCCGACAGCATAATGTATGTTCATAAGCAGAAAACCTACGAAAACGAAAAAGCCGAAAAACAAGATGTATCTTCAGATATAAAATCTCTCGACGAACTCCCTCGCATCCACTAATTGAAAACAATTCCTTTTTCCATTATAATTTTTGCAATATTTTAAATGCTTTTATTGAATGGAGGAAGGAATATGAAAGCAATTGAACTTGAAAAAGCATACGATCCTAAAAGCTTTGAAGATCGTATCTACAGCGAATGGGAAAGCAAAGGTTATTTTAAGCCGGCCAGCGATGAAGCAAGCCCGGTACATTGTCAGTGTGAAAAATGCCAGTCTACATATTCCGTCGTCATCCCTCCTCCAAATGTAACTGGTGTTCTTCATATGGGTCACGGACTCAACAACACCTTACAGGATATAGTAGTTCGCTATCACCGTATGAAAGGTGACAATACTCTTTGGCTCACTGGTACAGACCACGCAGGTATTGCAACTCAGAACGTAGTAGAAAGACAGCTCAAAAAAGAAGGCCTTACACGTAACGACCTTGGACGCGAAAAATTTCTGGAACGCACCTGGGCAGTTAAAGAAGACCATCATAATACAATTGTAAAACAGCAGAAAAAGCTTGGTAACTCAACCGACTGGGACCGCGAGCGCTTTACTTATGATGAAGGTCTGAGTGCCGCAGTTCGTGATGTATTTGTTACTCTTTATGAACGTGGACTTATGTACCGTGGTAAGCGCCTTGTAAACTGGTGTCCACGCTGTGGTACTGCTCTTGCTGATGATGAAGTAGACCACGAAGATACCCAGGGTGCAATGTATCACATTTATTATGAATATGCAGACGGCAGTGGAAAGATTGAAGTTGCAACAACTCGTCCTGAAACTTTCTTTGGTGATACTGCTGTTGCCGTAAACCCAACTGATGAGCGCTATACAAAGCTTGTTGGCAAAATGCTCAAGCTGCCTTTGACCGGTAAAGAAATCCCGATTATTGCAGATGACTATGTAGACAAAGAGTTTGGAACCGGTATGGTAAAAATCACACCGGCTCATGACCCTAACGACTGGGAAGTAGGACTCCGCCACAATCTTGAAGTTGTAAACCTTCTTACTCCTGACGGCCGCATGAACGAAAACGTTCCCGAAAAATACCGCGGACTTAAGCCCGAACAGGCCCGTGCCCTTGTAATAGAAGATTTAACAGCCGCAGGCCTTTTTAAAGGTGAAGAAAAAATGGTTCACTCTGTAGGTCACTGCTACCGCTGTAAGACTGTAGTTGAACCATATCTTAGCGACCAGTGGTTTGTAAAGATGAAGCCAATGGCAGATAAAGCTCTTGCTGCATGGAAGAATGGAGAGATTCAGTTCTTCCCACAGAAATGGGAAAATACATATGAACAGTGGCTCGTAAATATCCGCGACTGGTGTGTAAGCCGCCAGATCTGGTGGGGACACAGAATCCCTGTTTGGTACTGCCAGAAGTGTGGTGAAGTTATCGTTAGCCGCACAGACCCTGACAAGTGTCCTAAGTGCGGTTGTGGTGCCGCAGACCTTAAGCAGGATGAAGACGTTCTTGATACCTGGTTCTCTTCTTGGCTCTGGCCTTTCTCTACTCTCGGCTGGCCAAACGAAACTCCTGATATGGCAAAATTCTATCCTACAACTGCCCTTGTTACTGCATACGATATT
>JAGCDP010000053.1 GCA_017651065.1 Treponema sp. | reverse complement strand
TCAAATCCGCTTCTGACTTTTGCAACCAGTTCTGTAAAGTGCTGGGTGTTCTTACATTCAAGGCTTCTCGGCCGCGGAATATCGATGTCGACAATCGAAGTAATTCTTCCCGGATGAGGAGAAAAAACCACGACTCTGTCGCTTAAGAAAACTGCTTCCTGAATGCTGTGCGTAACAAAGATGATTGTCTTATGTGTCTTGCGCCAGATTCTAAGCAAATCTTCATGCAGTTTTTCCTTGGTGAATTCATCAAGCGCACTGAAAGGCTCATCCATAAAGAGCACATTCGGGTTTAATGCAAGTGCGCGGGCAATTCCGACTCTCTGCTGCATACCGCCGGAAAGTTCTCTCGGGTAGTGGTAGCCGAAATCCTTGAGACCGACGATTTCAAGCATCTCATCAACTTTCTTTGTGCGTTCAGGCTTAGGCATTTTCATCAGTTCAAGCGGAAGACAGATGTTCCGCCTTATCGTACGCCAGTCCATCAAGACAGGGCTTTGAAAGACAATGCCGAATTCCTTTGCGACGCGGGCTTTTTGCGGTGTAAGACCGCCAATGAAAACATTGCCTGATGTCGACGGAATAAGCCCTGAAATAACTCTAAGCAGAGTTGTCTTTCCGCAGCCTGAAGGCCCGACAAGAGAAATGAATTCACCTCGCTTAATGTCAAGGTTCACTCCTTGCAGAGCTATGGTTTGTTTTGTTTCATCAGTTGCCTTATAAACTACACTCAGGTTCTGTACTGTAATTTTTACCGGTGCAGTTTTAGGATCAAAAAATACTTCGTTTTCAACAGCTGCTTGCATTCGTGTACCTCCAAATAAAAAGGCGCAGAACCAAAAATCTTTGATTCTGCGCCTTTGCAAATTCTGTAAATTGTTTCTGTTATTAGCTGTTACCCAACATCTAATTTCTGTAATCACAATATAAAAATAAACAATTTGTTCCAATTAGGAATTTAAATAAATAACTGTAAGAAAATTTGTATATTTTGTACAAAACTATTTCTTCCGTAATGTTTCGTAGATTTGAATCTGCTCTTCTTTGCTAAGAACTTTCCAGCAATTTGTACATAAACTTTCTTTGAACTCGTTTTGATATATTGCAGACAATTTCGTAACCAATTGTGCCGATTGCATTCGCCATGTCATCTGCCGTTATGATTTCATCTCCATCCTGACCGATTAAAGTAACCCTCGTCCCCATCTCAACATTTTCTATTTCTGAAATATCAACCATCATCTGATCCATGCAGATTCTTCCGACAATCGGAGCTTTTCTTCCATTAATAAGCACATAATATTTGTTTGAGAGAAGGCGATTGTAGCCGTCGGCGTAGCCTGTGCAAATTGTAGCAATTTTCATTTCTTTTGCGGCCTTGAAAGTACGCCCGTAGCCCACTGTCTCGCCTGAGTGAAAATTTTTTACCATTGAGACTACACTGTACCAGCTTAGGGCAGGGGAGATGCCTTCTGGTAAAGTATTAGAATAAGATGGTTTGAGTCCATAAAGAATAATTCCCAGCCTGGCAAAAACTGATTTATCGCATTTATTCCAAAGGCCACCAGCAGAATTTAAGCAATGAATATAAGGTAGTTTTAAGTCTTGTATCCGCTTTGCAACTTCTTCAAATTTTTTAATCTGATTGTTTGTAAATTCTACAGCTTTTTTATCCATACTGTTTGCTGTACAAAGATGAGTAAAAATACCTTGAACACAAAGTATGTCAGAATATTTTCGAATGACTTGTTCACAGTAATCTGGAAAATCTGCATCAAGGCCAATTCGATTCATTCCTGTATCAAGGGCAAATACAGCTTTTAGCCTAAAACCAAATATACTCAATATTTTTGCATGATTTTCATCAACAATAGCTTGTGTTATATTATATTCAATTAGGTTCTGAGCCTGACTAATTGGTGTATAGCCCAAAACAAAAATCTGTCCCTTGATTCCATTTGTTCTGAGTTTTATAGCTTCATCCAGAGTTGCAACCGCAAAATCAGCTACACCTTCTTTCTGCAGGACTTCGGCAATTTCTGCATCGCCATGCCCGTAGGCATCTGCTTTTACAACGGCCATAACTTTTGTTTTTTCTGGAAGATGATTCTTATAAATTCTATAGTTCTCGATAATTTGAGAAAGGTCGATTTCTGTCCAGCAGCGTTTGTCGGTTATAATCATCTTGCCTCCTTTTTTTATAAAGCTTCGATTTTTATATTTTCCTGAAGGAGCCGTTCGCGGATTAGTTTTACAAAATTAAGGGCCTTAGGGTTATCACCATGTACACAGATAGAATGCGGACAGATGGTGATTTCTTTTCCGGTGATAGTTTTTACTTTCTGTTCTTTTATCATCTTTACTACACGTTCTATTACTTCTTTTTCATTTGTGATTATAGCTCCGGCTTTTGTACGGTCAACAAGAGAACCATCTTCTTCGTAAGCCCTGTCTGCAAAAACTTCGTTGGCATATTTAAGTCCAACCTGATTTGCGGCCTTCAAAAGCTGGCTTCCGCTAAGCCCAAGAAGAATAAGAGAATCATCTACCTGGGCAATTC
>JAGCDP010000052.1 GCA_017651065.1 Treponema sp. | reverse complement strand
TTCGTATTGCAACTGTTATCGCTCGCGAAGAGGGATGGCTTGCAGAACACATGCTTATTCTTAAGCTTACAAATCCTAAGGGCGAAGTTAAATACGTTACAGGTGCTTTCCCAAGTGCTTGTGGTAAGACTAACCTTGCTATGCTTATTCCTACAATTCCTGGATGGAAGGTAGAAACAGTAGGGGACGATATTGCATGGATGAAGTTCGGAAAAGACGGACGTCTCTACGCTATCAACCCAGAAGCAGGATTCTTTGGAGTTGCTCCAGGAACATCTGCTGAATCTAACAAGAACGCTCTTATTTCTGCAGAAAAGAATACAATCTATACAAACTGTGCCCTCACAGAAGATGGAGACATCTGGTGGGAAGGAATTGGTTATCCTGCAAAGGGCAAGCTTGTTGACTGGAAAGGCAACACTCGTGATGCTCTTCCAAAAGACAAGTCTCCTAAGGGCGAAGAATTTGCTCATCCAAATGCACGCTTTACAGCTCCTGCTAAGCAGTGTCCATGTATCGCTCCGGAATGGGAAAACCCAGAAGGTGTACCAATTTCTGCTATCCTCTTTGGTGGACGCCGCCCTTCTACTGTACCTCTCGTACATCAGGCACGCAACTGGAACCACGGTGTATTCCTTGGATCTATCGTAGGTTCAGAAATCACAGCTGCTTCTACAATCAATCCTGAAGAAGTTGGTAAGATCCGCCGTGACCCATTTGCAATCATTCCATTCTGTGGATACAACATGGGTGACTACTTCCAGCACTGGGTAGACGTTGGTGCTAAGGCAGATCAGGACAAGCTTCCTAAGATCTTCTACGTAAACTGGTTCCGCAAGGACGACAACAATGCAGACCTCCCAGGCGGATTCATGTGGCCAGGATACGGAGATAACAGCCGTGTACTCGCTTGGATCTTCGATCGCTGTGACGGTGTTGATAACTATGTTGATACTCCAATCGGTTATATGCCAAAAGAAGGAGCTTTGAATACAGACGGTCTTGCAGATTACTACAAGAAGACTCTCCCAGAGATTCTCAAGGTAGATGTAGAAGGCTGGAAGAAAGAAGTAAAGGATATTCGTGAAAACCACTATCCTAAGTTCGGAAAGCATCTTCCAAAAGAACTCAATGCTATTCTTGACGATTTGGAATCACGCTTGAATAAAGCATAAGTATAGATCCCCGGGTCAAGCCCGAGGATGACATAATCCCGCTCAGAAATGGGCGGGATTTTTTTTATTGGAGGTCTTCTGGAGTATAAAAATTTGTATCAATCAAAAGCTTTTTATAATTTTCTTTTGTTACATATATTGGATCACATAGATAACCTGGAACAATTACTGCTCCATTATCATAAGTTTCTTTTTCATTAACTTTTGGATTCTTGCCCTTTATTATTTCATCTGCAATTTCACATATTTTAGAAACAAGAATTAAGGGGTCCTTTAAAATTGACATAGACTGTGTTCCATCTATAATGTTTTTTACATTTAAAATATTACAATCCTGACCTGTAATAAGTGGAAACTCTTCCGGCTTAAAATCAATTAAAAACAAAGCATCTGTTACACCTGCAGCAGTTGAATCATTAGAACAAAGAACTGCATCTAGCTTATTTTTTGTTGGAGAATATTTATATTTCCAGATTAAATTCAACATGCGAAAGCAGGCTACCTCTCTGGACCATTCTTCTATTTCACACTCTTCTATTGTTGTCTGATTTGAACGGCATACAATAATTCCTTTCTTTATATAAGGATTTAAAACATCCATAGCGCCATTAAAGTAATCTTCAACATTTGGATCTCTGATATCGCCGGTAAAGAATTCCATATATACAGGCTTCTTTTTACTACGTTTTTTTATATTCAATTGTTTAATAAGATATTCTGCCTGAATAGCACCGGTCCTGTAATTACTGAATGTCACAAAATACGAAACAGCATCTGTATTCATTATCAAGCGTTCATAGGAAATAACCTTGATATCTTTTTCTTTTGCTGTTTCAAGAACTTCACAAAGCGCATAAGCATTAACCGGTGTTATAACTAAAACCCTGCAGTTTTCTTCTATCATTGTTTGAAGTTGATTTATCTGAGTCTGAACATCATCTTCTGCAAACTTAAGATCAACAGAATAACCTGCATTTTCAAGTAATTCCTGAAAATACAAGCCATCGCGCTCCCAACGTTCCATTCGTTGTGTTGGTAATGAAACTCCAATCTTTTGAACTTGTTCCCCACTGTTTTCTTTAGAAAATCCATACACGAAAACAGAACATACAATTAAACAAATCAAAAGAAATCTTTTCATTTTTTATCTTCCTTGTGATGTGTAATTGGCGGCAATCCAGTTTTTGTAGTCGCCGCTTAAGATGTGATTAATCCAGTCGCTGTTTTTAAGATACCATTTTACTGTTGCAAGAAGGCCCTGTTCAAAGGTCATTTTGCGTTCCCAGCCAAGTTCTTTTTTGATTTTTGTACAGTCTATGGCGTAGCGCTTGTCGTGACCAGGACGATCCTTTACATAGGTAATTGTTTTTTCAATTTCATCTACAGGTTTTCCAAGTTCGGCTGCTGTAAGTTCAATTACTTTATGAAGAAGCTTAATGTTCTGCCATTCGTTTTCGCCGCCGATGTTGTATTTTTCGCCTGTTACACCCTTGTTTACAATGAGCCATACTGCGCGGTTATGATCTTCTACATAAATCCAGTCGCGGATATTGTCGCCTTTACCGTAAACAGGAAGATTTTTTCCGTCACGGATATTGCTTATCATAAGTGGGAGCAATTTTTCAGGGAACTGATATGGTCCGTAGTTGTTTGTACAGTTGCTGAGTGTAATTGGAAGACCGTATGTGTGGAAGTATGCCATTACAACATGATCGCTGCTGGCCTTGCTTGAAGAATACGGGCTGCGTGGATCATAAGGAGTGTCTTCACGGAAGTAACCGGTTTCTCCAAGAGAACCATAAACTTCATCTGTAGAAATATGATGGAAAAGAACATCGTCGCGGATTGTACCGTCTTCCTTTTTCCAGTAGTTACGGGCAACATCAAGAAGTGTGAATGTTCCCATAACGTTTGTTTTCATAAATGTTTCAGGACCAAGAATTGAACGGTCTACGTGGCTTTCTGCAGCAAAGTGAATTACTGTATCTATGTCGTACTGTTTGAAGATGCGCTCAATCTGGGGGCGGTCGCAGATGTCAACTTTTTCAAAAAAGTATCTCTGTGCGGTCCCTGAGCTTGTCGAAGGGCCAAATTTTTCTTCTACATCGGCCAGGCTTTCCAGGTTTCCGGCATAGGTAAGACAGTCTACATTTACAACCCTTCCGTCAAAGTTTGCGTCGCCAAAAAGGTTTCCTTCGGCAGAGCTCATTCCAAAGAGATAATGAATAAAATTTGAACCAATAAAGCCGGCACCACCGGTGATAAGAATGTTTTTTAATTTGCGCATATCCATTTTCCTTCTAAATCAAAATATTTTCCGTTAGGGTCAAAGGCTGGATGTTTTCCATCTTTTTCGCTGAGCAATGGGGTAAGACCAGGAGCTACACTTGCCCAGTCAATATTTATTATAGGATCGTTCCACATAAGACCACCCTCGCCTTTCGGGTCATAAAAATCGGTACATTTATAGGCAAAAACAGCACTGTCGCTCAAAACATAAAAGCCGTGGGCAAAGCCCTGAGGAATATAAAACTCGTTCTGCTTTTCGCTATCTAGAATTACGCCATGATATTTTCCAAAGGTTGGAGAGCCGTTACGGATATCAACTGCAACATCATAAACACGACCGCTTACTGCACGAACAAGCTTGCCCTGTGGATGTTGTGTCTGGAAATGAAGTCCACGAAGAACTCCTTTTGTAGAAGCGCTTTGATTATCCTGAACAAATTTCATTGTAAGTCCGGCAGCAAAGAAATCACGTTCGCTGTAAACTTCAAAAAAGTAACCGCGGGAATCTCCAAAGACTTTGGGCTGGATTTCGTAAAGGCCTTCTATTTTTGTGCCATCTGAAAGACGACATTCTTTAAACTCAAATGCCATTATATACTCCTGGATTGCTTCGCCTTCGGCTCGCAATGACGCGGCAATCCACTTAATTATTTGCTATAAACTCCAGATATCGGCCGTAATCAGTCTTATAACCTTTTGCAAGTTCGAGAAGCTGGTCTTTTGTAAGCCAGCCGTTTTTATAGGCAATTTCTTCTATACAAGATACATAAAGCCCCTGTCGCTTCTGGATTGTTGCAATAAAGTTGCTTGCTTCAAGCAGACCGTCGTAGGTTCCGGTGTCCAGCCAGGCCATACCACGACCAAGCTTTTCTACCTTAAGCTGCTTGCGGTCAAGATATTCGTTGTTTACAGAAGTAATTTCAATTTCGCCGCGGGCACTAGGTTTAACGTTTGCAGCAATTTCTACAACATCGTTTGTATAAAAATAAAGGCCCGGGACTGCAAAGTTTGATTTTGGATTTGCAGGTTTTTCTTCTATTCCAAGAGCATTACCGGCAGCGTCAAACTCTACAACACCATAGGCAGTAGGGTCTTTTACATAGTAGCCGAAAATTACGCTCTTCTTTTCATTTTTAACAGTATCATGGGCACGGCGCAGAGTCTGGGTAAAGCTCTGTCCGTAAAAAATATTATCTCCAAGAACAAGGGCAACGTCATCGTTACCAATAAAGTCACGGCCTACAATAAAGGCATCTGCAAGTCCGCGAGGTTTATCCTGAACCTTGTAGCTGAACTTCATACCGAGCCAGGTTCCGTCGCCAAAAAGCTCTTCAAAAACAGGAAGATCACGGGGTGTAGAAATAATCAGAACTTCCCGGATTCCTGCAAGCATAAGAACGCTAAGCGGATAATAAATCATAGGCTTATCATAAAGCGGAAGAATCTGCTTAGACACAGCCTTTGTTATAGGGTAAAGACGGGTACCGGAACCACCGGCAAGAATTATACCTTTCATAAATACCTCAAAAACCTTGTCATTACCGGGCTTGACCCGGTAATCTCTTTATAAGATAGATTGTCGGGTCAAGCCCGACAATGACATAATTGATATTAAATTATAGCACAAAACCTCACTTTTCGCTATACTGTAATCTTCGGAGACACGGAGGCATTTTATGGGTGGCATTTTTGGTGTTGCTTCAAAATCAGACTGTTCTTTAGATTTATTTTTTGGTGTAGACTATCATTCTCACCTTGGAACAAGACGCGGTGGTCTTGCAGTTTATTCAGAAGAAGGCCGTTTCCAGCGTTCAATTCACAATATTCAAAACTCGCCTTTCCGCACAAAGTTTGAAAACGACATTGAAGAGATGCACGGTCACTTGGGAATCGGTTGTATCAGTGACTACGAACCTCAGCCTCTGCTTGTAAACTCTCATCTTGGCAGCTGGGCAATTACAACGGTTGGAATTGTTACAAACAAGGACGAACTTGTAAAAGAAGTTCTTGATTCAGGCTATACCCACTTCCTCGAAATGTCAGGCGGCGAAATAAACCAAACAGAGCTTATTGTTGCCCTTATAAATCACGAAAAAACAATTGTAGACGGAATTAAATATGTTCAAAGCAAAATCAAAGGCTCAATCACAATGCTGGTTCTTACCAAAGACTGCATTTACGGAGCCCGCGACAGACTAGGCCGCACACCTCTCCAGATTGGTAAAAAAGACGGAGCCTATTGTTTTTCTTTTGAAAACTTTGCTTATGTAAATCTTGGCTATACAGACTGCCACGAACTTGGCCCTGCCGAAATTGTAAAGCTTACTGCTGACGGATACGAGATTTTACAGCAGCCGGGCAAAGAAATGAAAATCTGTACCTTCCTGTGGATTTACTACGGCTACCCTACCGCAAGCTACGAAGGGGTAAATGTTGAATCCATGCGCTATAACTGCGGAAAATATCTTGCCAACCGCGACAAGGGCTCCGTTGAACCGGACATCATTGCAGGTGTTCCTGACTCAGGTACAGCCCACGCTATCGGCTATGCAAACCAGAGCGGCATTCCTTTTGCCAGACCATTTATTAAGTACACACCAACCTGGCCACGTTCCTTTATGCCGACCAACCAGGAACAGAGAAACTTAATTGCCCATATGAAACTCATTCCTGTTCAGTCTCTCATTAAGGGTAAAAAAATTCTTTTAATAGATGATTCAATTGTACGAGGAACCCAGCTGCGCGAAACTACAGAGTTCCTTTATAACTCAGGTGCAAAGGAAGTTCACGTTCGCCCGGCCTGTCCACCGCTGCTTTTTGGCTGTAAATACTTAAACTTCAGCCGTTCAAAGAGCGAAATGGATTTAATCACCCGCCGCATCATCAAGCAGTTCGAAGGCGACAATGTTAGCGAAGAAGTTTTACGCGAATACGCCAACCCCGACAGCCCAAAATATGCTGCCATGCTCGAAGAAATCCGCAAGCAGCTGCACTTTACAAGCCTGCGCTACCACCGCCTGGACGACATGCTGGACAGCACTGGATTGGATCACTGCAAGCTTTGCACTTACTGCTGGGATGGAAGGGAGTAAATAAACGGCATAACCGGCAGCCCGGTCTTAGAATACAGCGTTACAAACTCCGGACAGTTGGTCCACAGATAGCGGAGCTCTTTTATAGGGTAGCCGCTTTCTTTTATTTGAGAAGGAATTTCTACTTCTATTGTGTCGGGGCTTGTTACGGTGCCTTTGGCTTTTATGTGCAGACTGTCCATTCCGGCGTAGTGGATTGGAAGTGAAAAATGGTCGCCGCCGGCATAGATAGAGTTTTTATCCATACCTGCGGGGGCCTTTTCGGGCTCGCGCATGCCTACGAAATAAAGGCCTTCTACTCCAACAAGCTCGGAATTATTCATTATGACTTCCTGGTCAAACTGAATAACAACCTTATTGTCAGTTACCTTGCAGGATTTTACTAAAGGGGCCGGAGCCTTTTCTATGCCATATGCAATTCTTAAGGCTTCGCGGGCGGCACGTTCTCCGGTTACAATTTTATCTTCGGGGTGAAGGTCGTTCCATTCACCGGCATCTATCATTGGAGCAAGAGCGACATTACCGGCAGCAGCGGCTCCATCAAACTGGGCTTGTCTGAGCCAGGCCCAGTCTTCGGGGAAGTTGCGCTGCTCGTCCTTGTAGCCGTCGCCCCACTTTGGTAGCTGAACTACAACAACAGGCATATTTTTTGGGGCATAGACAAACTTTGCCCGCCAGGTTTCTATCATTTTTTTAAGAAGGTCCGCATATTCAAAAGCGCCCCAGGTGTTTGATTCTCCCTGATACCAGAGGGCACCCGCAACAGCATAATTAAAAGCAGGAGCAAGCATGGCATTATAAAGGGCTGTAGGCTGCCATTCAAAGAAAGTACTGCCAGGGCGGTTTGGTACATCACAGGCAATGCGCTTTTTCCATTCACCGTCCAGACTGATGCGTTCTTTAGAAGTAAAAATTGCATAAGTTTTATCTTCGTAAAAACGGATTGGAGTCTGGTTAGTTTTTACAACGCGGATTGTAATTGTATTTTTTCCTTCGTGAAGAACACCTTGAGGAATTACATAACGGCGCGGAGGATAGCAGTAGCCTGTTTCTCCACAATAAACTCCATTAACCCAGGCCTTGTCCGATTCAACAATTACACCAAGCCAGAGGCGGATAGGTTCATGAGGCATTACTAGACCTGCAAGCTCGGAGGCAGAAATGTCTATTTCTTTTTTGAACCAGCAGACACCACCTTCTTTAAGGTCAAAAAAGTTATTAGGAATAAAGCAGGTCTTCCATGAAGAATCATCTGCTATATCCTGGAAGGAAAGATTTTCCCAGTGCTCTGTAAGCCCCTGGTCTGCAGCTTCAAGATTTTTCTGCCACTCCATTCCGGCCCGCATTTCTTTTTCCTGCTGATTTTTAACTGCATCAGGTACGCGCCATTTATTTAGCTGATCAAGATAGTTAGTTTTGCCTAACTCTTTAAGAGATTCTTCGCTCATCCAGGAAGTAATCGGGGAGCCTCCCTGACTGGCATTTATAATTCCAACGGGAACGCCAAGTTCGGCAGTAAGATATTTTGCAAAAAAGTATGCAGTTCCGCTCATCTGCGCAATATCCTCCGGACAGGCACAAATCCACTTTGGATTTTCCACAGTATCTTTTGGCCCGTCATAAGCCCAGGTAATTGGAATTGTAATCATGCGGATATTGTCATTTTTTGGAAGACGCATATCATGAGGATAGCTGAAGCGGAGCCGGTCCATAGGAAGCTGGGCATTTGACTGACCTGAGTTTACCCAGACTTCGCCAACCCAGACATCTTTAAAAGTTACGGTGTCGCTGCCGGAAGTGAGCGTCAATTCAAAAGGACCGCCAGCCTCGCCGGGATTGTATTCAATTTTCCAGCGGCCGTCTGACTGAGCGGTTACCTTTGCGGTAGTGTCTCTGAAAGAAAGAGAAACTTCTCCCTGAGCACCTTCGCCAAAAATGCAGTTTACAGTATTTCGCTGCAGAACCATTCCGTCTGCGTATATTCCTAAGACTCTAATCATATTTTACCGTTCTCTTTCAAAATCTGTTCAACATATTCTACCATTTCGTAAACAAGGGCATCGCAATGAGGCTTTCGTTCGCCGCCGTGTTCTGCATTTACGCGAAGAAGGTCTGCACAGTTTACCATGCCGTCATGCTTTTCTTTGAAGAAATCAACAAGGCTTTTTGTTGTAGCGTTATCATCTACGCCGTAAAGTCCAAGCACCATAAGAGCGCCTGTAATTACGCCGCAGGTTCCGCCGGATTTCATGCCAAGACCAAAGCAGGCGCCCATTTTGTAGGCAAGCTCGTCACTAATGCCTGCATCTTTATTAAAAGTCATCAAAACCGACTGTGCACAATTATGATGCGGTTCCACAATCGCACGGATTTCTTTTGCACGGTCTAAATATTTGCTCATATTATACCCCTATACTTATAGAAGTATTCTAGCACACTTTTTTTGCGCTGTCATCGTCGATTACACTATCATGCGTAATACTGTGCCTGAGCGTTCCAAAGTTCGCTGTATAAGCCTTTGTTAGACATGAGCTTTTCGTGGCTGCCCTGCTCTATGATTTTGCCTTCGTCAAAGACAATAATGTTATCGCAGAAGCGGCATGACGACATTCGGTGACTGATGTATATAGAAGTTTTTCCTTCTACCATCTGGTCAAAGCGCTGATAGATTTCGTATTCAGCAACAGGGTCAAGGGCAGAGGTTGGCTCGTCCATGATTACAAAAGGTGCGTCCTTGTAAAGAGATCGTGCAATTGCAATTTTTTGAGCTTCACCGCCACTTATTTCTACACCGTTTTCGTCATCATACTGGTAAAGCGGAGTATCCAGGCCTTTTTCCATTTTGGCAAGACGCTCTGCAAAGCCTGCAGATTCAAGACATTTAATTGCGCGGTCACGGTCATAATCAACATTACCGGCTACATTTTCGCCCAGAGGGAAGCTGAATAAATTGAAGTCCTGGAATACGATTGCAAAAAGCTTGGCATATTCTTCGTTATCGTAATAGCGGATGTCCACACCGTTGAGGAGGATCTGTCCTTCTGTAGGTTCATACAGGCGGCACAACAGTTTGATAAAGGTTGTCTTACCCGCACCGTTTTTTCCTACAACTGCATTTTTTGTACCAAGAGTGATTTTCTGGTTTACATGGCGCAGTGCCCAGGTCTCTGCATTTGCATACTTGAACGAAACATCACGGAATTCAATTTCGAAAACATTGTCGTCGCGCTTTTCTGTCGGGATTGTTCCGTCGTAGCGCTTGTTCTTAATTTCCATATAATCATAGAAGAAGGAAAGATAACGGCTTTCCATTTTGAGGTTTACAAAGTTATCAGAAATTCCTGTAATGCTTTCTACAAGCTTGGTGTAGCTTGAAACATACATAATACATTTACCGGTACTGATCAAACTAAAGACAGCCTTGAGTCCGACAAACACATAGCTTGCAAGCTGCATAAAGGCCTGAGAAACAATAGGAACCATAGAAATCTTAAGACTCTTGTTTATCCAGGCATTTCCTTCGGCTTCGAGCTTATCGTTTGTTTCCTGAACGCGCTTTGTCATGAGCTTCTGCATTTTGTAAAGACGGATGTACTTACCGATTGAGTAATCAAAAATCAAGCTGAACCAGTAACCAAAGTATCTGTTATAAGAAACGTTCTTTTCAAAAAACTCCATCTGAAGCTGCGATGCCTTTTTATTTGTCTTGTAAGACATGATTACGTGAACGGCGAGAACGACAACCATGATTGTAAAGCTGTACCATTGGTTCAAGAAATAACCAAGACCGCTCAAGGCGCCTGTTTCCGAAGCGGCACGTGGAATGAACAGAGGAACAAGCAGCACAAGCGAATAAACAATGGTAGAAATCTTTTCTATCAAGCCTGCAAGATTATCAATAAAGCCTCTTATATCGCCACCGGCTGTCATTCCGTCCTTTGCTTTTTTATACATATCAAGGGTTTCGTGCTTTTCAAGGATATCAAAATCAAGGTCCATAGTTTTATCTACGAGCATCTTGTTGATTTTCTGAGTAAGCTCGTGCTTTTTAACCCAGTTGATTAATTCAAGACCCCAGCGGATAAGGACGAGGACAGAATCGATAATGAGCATTGTGAGGACGTTTTTGAAAATTGATTCAAACGAATCCATTCTAAAAAGTCCATCAAGAATGAGGCTCGAAAAATAAATTGAAACAAAAGGCTGTCCCGAAGCAATGAGCTTAACGATAAGAACAAAGGTAATATAGCCAGGAACAATGCGGTGAGTAAGATTTAAAACTTTGCTTACAGTTCCACGATCTTTTTTATTCTTCATTTGAAACCTCCTCTTTGTAGTAATGGCTCTGAATATCAAAAATCTCACGATATTTGCCACCGTTTTTCATAAGCTCGTCGTGGCTTCCTTCTTCGACAATCTGTCCGCCATCAAGGAACAGAATGCGGTCACAGAACTTTGTACTTGCAAGTCTGTGCGAAATAAATACGGCAGTTTTTTTGTCTGCCAGTTGATTGTATTCTTCATAGATGCGGCTTTCGGCAATAGGGTCAAGGGCGCTTGTAGGCTCGTCAAGAATGAGCATTGGTCCATCCTTGTACATTGCCTTTGCAAGCAAAAGCTTTTGTGTTTCACCACCGGAAAGTACGACGCCTTTTTCATCAAGAGTCTGAGTGATATAGGTTTCTTCTTTTTTGGCAAGAGTATTTACCTTTTCAAGAAGGCCTGCTTTTTTAAGACAGTCCTGCAGTTTCTTTTTGTCGGCATCCTGAGGTTCACAGCCGCACACGTTTTCTGCAATAGAAAGTGCAATCGGTGAAGTATCCTGGAAAAGGACGCTAATCATATCCTGATATTTTTCTACGCCAATGTCGTTTATGCTTTTTCCGTCAATTAAAATCTCGCCGCTTGTAGGTGGATAAAGTCCACACAAAAGCTTAACGATTGTTGTTTTACCGGCACCGTTATTTCCAACAAGTGCAATTTTTTCGTCTGCATTAATTTTGAAGCTTACGTTTGTAAGAACAGGTTTTTCGCTGCCTTCGTAAGTAAAGCTGACGTTGCGGAATTCGATGGATGGAGCAGCGCGCCCTTCGACAGGCTCAGGGACCCCGTCGGCAGTTGATCTTTCAAACACATCCTTCTGATTCATAAACTCATGATAATCATTGAACTGATGACTTGCATCGCGAAGGTTTGCAAAGTGCATTGAAACGTCGTAAATATACTGAGAAAAACTTGCAATGATTCCAAGGTATACAGTAAATGTTGCGGCATCAATCTGACCGGTCAGAACCTTGTGAATCAAAAGTGTGTAAGCAAGCCAGTCGCGCGCAAAGTTAAAGGCTGTATCAGAAATTGTCGGATAATACCATTTGAGCTGGTAGTTGTAGCGGAACTTTTTGTAAGTATTAATCATCAAATCAAAATGATAATCAAAAAGTCTTTTAAGCCCAAAAATCCTGATATCCTTTCCGGCACTTATGTTCATGCTGTTGCGTTCATAATAATTTATTTTACGCCATGGTTCAGAAAAGCTTTCGCGGTGGCTGTCACCAAACTTTACGGCATGATTACGGATTAAAACATCGGCAACAAACATACCCAGAGTAATGGCAAGAATCCTCCAGTCCAGCACAAAAATCACAGTTCCGTAGCTGAAGATTCCAAGAACAATTGTTACAAGGTGAATTGAAAGTGTAGAAACCTCTTCGGCACCCTCGTAGTTACTGCTAACACCCTGAACACCCTTTCCCATAATCTTTTGTTTTGGCTGAGGTTCAATATTCAGATAGTCAGTGTTGATTGCCTTTTTAATAAAGTTCATCATAAAAACACTGATTCGGGTATAAGTATGCTTCATCTGCATTTTTGATTCACAAAAGAGCTTGATTCCCGAAAACACACACATAATGGCAACAGCAATTCCAATGTACTCCAAAAAGATTTTTACACTTCGGCTTGTAATACCTTTGATTGCCATTGCAGGAATGAGCGTATTAACAAAAGGCAGTGCCACCGAAATGATGATGTACACAATCACAAGCGGAATAGCCGTCGGATAGCGTTTGAACATAGCCTTGTAGATAATAAACGCGTTCTGAAAAATATTATTGCGCTTAGTTTTTTGAGCGTTTTTCATAACCTAACAAAACCCCCTTAATTTTATTATGGGCCAAATATATCATAAAAAAAGTGCCAGCGGGCAGAATGTGCACGAAATGTAAAAAAACATACACGAATTGCAAGAAAACAATCGTCATGCTGAACTTGTTTCAGCATCTATTGCATAAGAGATCCCGAAACAAGTTCGGGATGACGGTACTTTATAAAGGAATCATCACCTCAGTCGCAAATATTCCAGGCTCATTTTTTCTATTAACAAATCCATCGTATTTCTCCGCAATTTTGTCTATGCGTCTAAGCCCAAATCCATGTTCCCCAAGCTTTGAAGTAACAAGCTCATTAAGGCGTCTGCGGTGTTTTGCATTTGTAGAGTTTGAAACAGAAATATAAAGCTGTTCTTTAAAAAGGCCTATGTATATACGGATAAATTTTGCTGGAAGCGCTGGATCTGCTCCTCCCTTTATTTTTTCGCACGCTTCGATTGCGTTATCCAGAAGGTTGCCGACAATAGCACAAAGATGAACGTCGCTGATTTTAAGTTCTGACGGTACCTTTGCCGTGCAGTTTACTTCTATATTATTTTTGCGGGCAATGGAAACCTTGCTGCTCAAGATTGCATCAAGTCCAACGTTGCCGGTGCGGATTGCTATGTCTATGCTGTCTAAGTCCTGTTCAAGAGTGCCAAGGTAGGCGTCCAGCTCTTCAAACTTTTTCATCGCAATCATAGCTTTGATTGACTGAATGTGATTGTGGTAGTCATGTCGCCAGGCTCGCATAGTCTGGTAAATATTTTGAACTTCGTCCCGCTGCTTTTTAAGAACGCTGTCCTGAAAATCTGACAACCGCTTGTCATATTTTGATTTGAGGATAAGTATAGTGAGTGTGACAGAGATGAGAACAGAAGCGAGAATCACTATTATTTGCAGCCATATATTATTCATATAATCCTCATTGTCATTGCGAGCCCGCAGTGCGTGGCAATCCACATTTCACCATCCAGCAGACATCGTAGATTGCCACGTCACTCACTCCGTTCGTTCCTCGCAATGACGTAGCAGGCGATAAACGCCTCATTCAAAGCTTTGTAGACACCTCTGGCTACCGGGAGCGATTCCCCGTCGTCGAGCACACAATCAGTTCTGGTAATTTTAGAAACATGCTTTAAGTTTACAAGAAGCCCACGCCTCAAACAGAAAAAGTTTTTTTCTTCAAAGCCGCTGCTTGCCTGCGAAAAAGAAGATTTCCATTCGCGTTCAAAATCTGAACCCTTCATGTAAACATAATGACCGCGGGCTTCTATATAAATTATTTTTTCAAAAGGAATGCGTTCAAGTTCCGCACCCTGCCCAAGTACAAAAAAATCTTCTTCCTGGTTTTGTCGTTCAGCATAAATTGTGTCCAAAAGCTCATTCAAAACTTCAGCCTTAACAGGTTTTAAGATATAACGAACAGCTCCAACTTCATAACCTTCAATTGCATAATCTTTAACGCCGGTAACAAAAATCAGCGCAGAATCACAGCCGTGGGCACGCAGCTTTTTTGCAAGCTCCATTCCGTTCAGAGCCTTCATCTGAATATCAAAAATCAAAACATCATAAGGCGCCTTATCTTCACTTTCAAAAAGAAACTGCTCCGCCGAAACATATTCATCAAGCTCCAGCGCACATCCCCGCGCCTCGCCCCACTGGTTTACCAGCGAGCTTTCATATTCGAGTATAACCTTTTCATCTTCACAAATAGCAATTCTGAACATTTTTTAATTCACAAAACTTTAGTTGTGTCCAAGAAAAATTTAACACTTTTTTTAAAGAATTTCTTCAAAAAACTTCCTCTTATAACAATTTTTTTTGTTAACTATAGTATAAGAATTTTTATTACAAGGAGTTGTTATGTCCTCTAAAATTGAACCATCAGGTTTCACAAATGAAACTTATGACCGTCTGTTCAAGGCAATTTTCGGGCGGGAAAACCAGCAGAGCAAACAGTGGCGGCTGGAACTGTACAATGCACTTCGGGGCACAAATTACAAAGATCCGGATGCTTTGGAAATCAATACGATTGAGAATGTCATATATCTTACAATGCGGAATGATATTTCTTTTCTTGTCGATTCTCAAATGACCTTGTTCGAGCAGCAATCAACTTATAATCCGAATATGCCATTACGAGGTTTTATGTATTTTTCACAATTATATCAGATGCATTTAACAAAAACAGGAAAATCACTTCATCATTCTACGCTGGTTAAGATTCCTTATCCTAAATTTATCGTTTTCTATAACGGGAATAAAGAGACACCGGACCGGGAATACCTTAGATTATCCGATGCTTTTGAGAACAAAGAAAAGGACGGAGATTTTGAATGGACTGCAGAATTGATTAATATTAACCCGAATCACAACAAAACACTTCAAAAAAACTGCAAACCATTGTATCATTATATCAGGTATGTTGCCAGAATAAAGCGCAATAAGAAAAAGGGATTACAACCCCAGGAAGCAATATCAGAAGCTGTTGATTGGGCAATAAAGAAAAAACTACTTAATGGATTTTTCAAACTTCAAAAAGAGGAGGTTTTAGCTATGAGTCTGACAGAATTTAATGCAGAAGAAGTTACTCGAGAATTCATAGAAGAAGGTCGCGAACAAAAAGCTCTTGAAGCTGCTATAAACCTTTTAAAAATGAAAATTCTTACACCAGAACAAATTGCTCAAGCAGAAGGACTTTCTTTGGAAAGAGTTCTTGAACTTCAGAAAGAAATTCCAGTTCTTGTGTAATAATTTCTTTTTCATTCAATCTAAAGGGGATTTATATGTGCGAACCTATCCGTATTCAAGATGCAAAATGGGCAGCAAGAGTTGAAACTGCCAGAAATTTGCTTAGAATGAATAAACTTTCTTATGAAGAAATTGCACAAGCAGCGAATCTCCCATTAAAGAAAGTCCAGGAACTTGCAGAAGAAATAGCTGCAGAAAAACAATCGCAGGAACAATAACCCAATATCCGAAGTTATGGATTGGGCAATTAAGAAAAGAGTTTTTGCGAAAAAAAAACAAGGCTGCTCATTTTCAGGGCAGCCTCAACATTCACTAATTTTCGTTTTTAACAACTCATTTTTCTAATTGAGACACAAAGCTGGAACAACACCAATAACTCCAAAATCCACATTATTGTCATTTTTAGCATATTTAAAATCATTCACAAAACGCGCCTTATAATTTGTATTGGAAGGAGAACGCAACCACCAATAACCTGAACCATCCCTCAGAAATGCATAATTTGCCATTGCATAATCAGTTGGGACAAGATCTCTGTTTGAATTGTCATCTGAATTATAAACTGCAAATCCGTATTCAGTTTTTGTTACCTCTAGTTCACTTAGCAAAAAGATTTTATCTGTAGTATCATCACAATAATAATTTTCAGCCATGGGAAGGTTGTTTCCTGCGTCAGTAGTACTTTCTTTAGAATTATCAATAGAAGATTCTGTAATGTAGCTTTGTGCACTCGCAGTAAACGCAATATCTATAAATCCTTTTCCGCTCCAATCTATATCATTTGCTGTAGCTGTTCCACCGTCTGTTACGAACTGGTTCTTAGTCCCATTTAAATATGCTCTGATATTTGAATACTTATAATTATTTGCACAAATATCTTTTCCCTTTAAAGTTCTATTAAAAGTTCCACCGTAATATGGAACTTTTGCAGTAAGAGTATTTTTTGCAAGAAGAAGTTTCTTTCCAGTTCCATTGTAGTCTGTTGTAAGTACGCGCCATTTTATCGGCTCTACCTTGAAGTATTTTTCACTGTTTGCAGAACTTTGCGCCACTGTTGTGTTATTGCTATATTTGTAGCCATCCTCATATGCATTTTCTGTACACTTTGCATAAAAATAACCATCGCTTCCAAGATACCATCCGTTGCATACAGGTTCCCCTGTGTAAGCAGTATCGCCTGTAAGAGTTGAAACAGTCTGTGGAAAGTCTCCGAATTTGTAGATATTTCCGCCTAAATCGATTGGAGTTTCCGTAGGTCTTGCATCACTTGCGGCTACATAGAAAGTTCCTTTTACTTGTGTAGTTTTTGTTACACCATTTTCGGTATAGCTTATTGTAACATTCTGCTCTGTTCCAATATTTACTTCGCTAAAAGGTATTGCACTAAAGCCTGTTACTGTCTTTGAACTTCCGTCGGAATAGGTTGCTGTTACAGTAAGCACACTTGTATCAAGTCCATCTCCTATGTAATAGAGCGCCGTTTCAAGAGTGCCATTTGCCGTAATGCTCGTAAGTGTTACGGCAGGAATTTGTGTTTCACCGCCTGAATCACCACCATTACCAGTATCTGGTTCGCTTTCCGAAGATGGATTTCCACATCCAATTATGCTAGCTACAAGAAATACCGTAAGAACTGCCAATAAAACTTTCTTTGTGAATTTTTTCATAAAACCACTTCTCCTTTTATTAGTTTTAAAAAAAAAGTCCGCATACTGCTCCTAGGGCAGTATGCGGACTTCTAATTTCATT
>JAGCDP010000051.1 GCA_017651065.1 Treponema sp. | reverse complement strand
TTTTGTTGTAGAAGCAAGTTCGAAACGGCTGTTTTCATCAATTGGCTTTTTCTTGTCATTTCCGTAGTTTATGAAATACTCATTTTCACCGTCAATTATTGCAGCAGACAATCCCTGAACATCATAAAGCTTGCCCATTCTCTGCACATAGGCTTCGAGATTTTCACGGGAGTATTCATTTTTGTCGTAATGTGTAAGTAAAAAAATGAATGTAAAAACTAATGTAACAGCAAGAATAACTCTACGGATAATTTTTGTTATCATAATTATTTTACCAAGTGAAATAAAAGTTTTTGACACTATATTTTAATAAAATTAATGAACTTGTCAAATCTATTTTTTGATAAAGTTCATAACATCAACCTTCTCCAGAACATCAAAGGTTATGATTCCTTTTTTGATGTAATACAGCGTGTGGCACTTTTCCCAGTGAATGCCTTTCTGACTGCAGGTGCCTGCGTATTCAAAACCAAAGGACTCAATTTCATCTTTTATCATTTTGAAGGAATAAGTTTTCTTTTTGCCTTCATGGTCGCGCCAGTTAGTCAGGTGCACAGGCAAAATTGAAAGACAGCCGCCAGTTTTTAGAACTCGATGAGATTCTTCAAAAAGCATGTACTTGCCTTTGCCGTCACCGCCGTGAAGTGCATCATACAACAAAACCAAATCCAGAGAAGCGTCTTGAAAATCCTGCAGGTTGTGAACTTCCTTATTTATCAAAGTGATATTTTTCAAGCCCCTCTCAGAAATCTTATCGCCCACCTCTTTCTGGCAGGCAGGGCTGCAATCAATTCCGTAGATTTTCCCATTTGGATACGCATTGCTCAAGGCAAAAAGATTTTCACCAAAGCCATAACCGAAATCAAGAACTGAGGGCGCGTTCTTTTCCGTAAATGGCATCTCAAGAAATAAATCCCTCCCGTCAGTTTTTTCCCAAAGAGCGATATCGTCATATAAATGTTCATTTGTATTTGAATAATTCATTTTTTCTCCATCGTCATTGCGAGCCCGAAGGGCGTGGCAATCCATAAACTAAAATGCATTCTTATACATGGATTGCCACGTCGCTATGCGCCTGTCGCAGAGCTTATCAAGTTTGCTTCACAAACTTGCGCAATGACGTTTTTTTTGATAATATACAAAGTCGTTATCCCGTCGAACTTCCACATATCCCAGCTTCTGATAAAATGCATTTGTCCTCACATTCCAGATTGGCGTATCAAGAGTAAATATCTGAACCTCAGGAAACATCGCCTCAATCTGCTGCATTATAAAAATGCCATAGCCTTTGCGGAAATGCTCGGGCGACACAAAAATCCTTCCGACATTCATTTCATTATCTTTTACAAAAAGAACTGCTCCGCCAACAGTAATCCCATCATCAGTCAGCTTATAAAGACAATTCATTCTTGCCATTTTTGTATAAAACTGAAGCGACTTGTATCCAGGTGGCCCGCACAACTCGGAAGCACCAACTTCAACATCACTCTCAAAGGCATGTTTTGAAATTCCAACCAGTGTTAATGCATCTGCAGTATTAGCTTTTAATAATTTTAAACTCATAACTTCTCTTTCCAATATTTTTCTTCCATCATTTCGACGCCAAGAAATTTGCTGAATCTAACAAAAGCGTCTTCGATAGCGGTAATCATCTCGTCGGTGATTTTGACATCCGGTTCCCACCACCAGGTTTTTATTTGAAGTGGAGCAGTGCCACGACAAGGCTCAGGTTCAAAGCGAGCAACAAACTGATTTTTATAAAGGACAGGAAGAACATAATAACCGAACTTTCTTTTTGCAGCAGGCGTGTACACTTCCCAGGTGTATTCAAAATCAAAGAGCTCCTGAATCATACCACGATCCCAGATTAAATTATCAAGCGGAGCGATAAACTGCGCAACATTATTTCTGACTGGTTTACCAATAAGGTCGGCATCTTCTTTTCTGATATAAAAGATTTCTTTTGAACCTTCAATCTGATATTCAATAAGCTCGCCTTCATCTACAAGTTCACGAATCAACTGCGAACGGAGTTTTGAATCTGAAACATAAAATCCAAGCCAGGTTCCGCCATTTTTATTCCACACCAGGCCTACAGCCCCGATCCTGCGCTTGAGATACCATTTTGCAAAATCATGTTCGTTCTTGAATGGGTCTGATGCCTTCAATATTTCCGACGGAAAAAGCCTTTCACTTAAATCATAAACCTTATGTGTTTTATTTTTTGAACTGATTCCAAGCACACCTGAATGATAAAGATAATCAAGTGCCGCACTCGAAAGCTTTTTGTGTCCCCATTTACCCGAATCAACATTTTCGCCTATGTTGATTTTTGTTGCAGGTAGAGGGCCATTCTCACGGATAAAGTCTGTAATTTCATCAAGCAAATCAAGTGCTGCAAGAGATTTTCTCCAGGTGAGAATACCTTTTAACTGCTCTACAGTTTTCTGCCTGATGCGGGCCATTGCAGGATAATCAGCAGTCGGAATAATTCCAATCATTTTATCTGCAGCATCATACAGTGAGCGTTCTTTATAAAGCAAATTAAATAAAACTTCAGGCGTAAAATTTTTTACACGTGATTGCAGCACAAGGTCCGCATTCCGTCCTACAACATTGAGCGGGTCATATTGTATGCAGCGAACCTTGTTCATATATTCAGTTACACCGGCGCTTCCTTTCAGGTTTCCATTACCATTCAGGTTTTGATAATTTACGAGAAAATTTCTTGCTGTCTGATTTGAAATTTTTATCAGTTCCATCTTACAATTCAGTTTACAGATGCTTTACAAACTCTGCAATCCTATCACCAGTTTTACCGTCTGATTACAACGCAGTCTTTTACCCAATCGCCGTACTTTTTCATAAAGTCCTGATATTCCTCTTCCTCTGTAATCCAGAAAAGAACCCAGGCTTTTTCATAACCAAGGTCTTTGTAGGCTTGAAGGCGATGGTTGCCGTCATTCAAAACAAACTCGCCGCCTGTGTATTCAACAAACATCGGTGCGCATTTGTTCACAAAGTCCGGAGTTGCTTCGATTGTCTTTTTCAACTCACCAAGCTTATGATCCCACCAGAGCGCATCAACACGATACTTCATTTCTGGTTCAGGGCCCGAGCATCTCTTAAAATATTTAAGAGGCACAAGAGCCGGGCTGAAATAATATCTGTCGCATTTTTTCAAGCCATCAGAAAAAGGAATATTGCGTCCTTCTTCGTTCAAATATAAATGAATCCAGGCATCAAGCTTTTCTGCTTCTGCATATGCTTTTGCCGATTCCAAAGTTGCACTGTACTTTAACATAGAAACCTCCTTCTTGCTGTAAACAATTCGTTTAATCGAATCATAAGAAAGACAGTATTTTTCCATAAGGTCATCAATCGTTTTGCCGGCTTCAAAGTCCGCTTTTATTGCTGCGTTCCTTTCACGAATAAACTGCTGATAACCCGAAGTTTCGCCCCAGGATCTTTTTCCGCTTCCGGCCGGAATATAAATTGTCTCTCCAGAAACATATCGCTGAATCTGTTTTAAGAGATCTTCCGGAAAAATATCCTGTGCATTTCTGTACTTCATTCTGTCACCTTACAAAAGAGATTCTATCTCAAGTCCTCCGTCATTTATATATCGAATTTAATTATAGAAGTTTTTTACACAAAAAAATATTTGGAGGTTCCCGTTTTTATTTTATGAACTTCCTCATAGGCTCGTTGATCAGATCATTTTCTGTCATAGAAAGTGCTTCTGCCGCAGTTACCCACTTAAAATCACAGGTCTCACCTTCCTGAAGCGTTATAGAATTTTTATCGCAATCGGTCACACATAAAAATCTTACATGCCAGCAGTGCTTGCCTAAAGACTTATCAAGGAACTCTAGCTTGTCTGCAACAATACCTGTTTCTTCTCGTAATTCACGGAGCGCACCTTCAACGTCAGTTTCTCCCTGCAAGGCAGAACCTCCAGCAGTTGCTTCCCACATATTCGGAAACATCGGCTTGGTCGGGTCACGCTTCATCAAAAGATAAGTTCCGTCAACATGGCGCACAAGTACCTCGCATACAAGATGATACATGCCCTCAGGAAATGTATCGTCTTCGCCGCGGACTAACACTGCGCCTTCTATCTTTTCATAATCAGCATTATATGCATCCCAAAGTTCCATATACTTTTTACTCCATAGTCTAATAATAAAAATTATACTATAGTTAACACAATAAGGAAAACAAAATGCGTAACAGAAGCGTTGTTTTTGTAATCAGAAATAAAAAGATTCTCATGGAAAAGTTAAGTTACCCGAGCCTGGGCGACAGAGTTTTTTATTCTATCCCCGGTGGTGGAATTGAAGAGGGGGAAACTCCTGAGCAGGCAGCAATCCGAGAGCTAAAAGAAGAATGCGGTCTGGACGGAACAATCGTACGCAAGCTTACCGAATTATATAACAACGACAGAACAGAACATGTTTTTGAAGTAAAAGTTCCCGATGACCAGGAGCCCATTACAGGTTATGATCCCGAAGAAGCAGAAAACGAAGACCCGCCGCTTAAGGAAGTTTTGTGGCTGGCACTTGATGAGATTTCCGAAAAAGACCGCGCGTTTTTATGGGGCTACGGCCTTATTCAGCTTGAAGGCTTTTATGATGAAGTTATCAGTTGGGGTGATAAAATAAGTTACCCTAAAGATAAATAATCCAAATAGTTAAGGAGAAAAAGTATTATGGAAATTAAAGAAGCAATTAAACAAAGACACTCGGTAAGACAGTACAAGGTTTTACCATTGGATGCAGGAGCAAAAGAAAAGCTTTCTGCTTTGGTTAAAGAATGCAATGCTCAGAGTGGTTTGAACATTCAACTGATTTGTGATGACCCTGAATGCTTTGACACCTTCCTTGCGCGCTACGGCAAATTCAAAAATGCACACAATTACTTTGCCATGGTTGGAAACAAATCCGCCGGAAACCTTGATGAACTTGTGGGCTATTACGGACAAAAGCTTGTTCTTGAAACACAGATGCTTGGCCTGAACACCTGCTGGGTTGCCGGAACTTTTGGACGCGGAAAATGCAAGGCAAATGCTGCAACCGGTGAAAAGCTTCTTTGTGTAATCTCTCTTGGCTATGGCGAAAACCAGGGAGCAGTTCATAAATCAAAACCTGTAGAAAAGCTTTGTGATATTCCGGAAGCTCAGCAGCCAGACTGGTTTAAAGAAGGACTCGAAGCATCCCTGCTCGCCCCTACTGCACTTAATCAGCAGAAGTTCCTTGTTTCCCTTAAAGACGGAGAACCTGTAATTACAACAAAAGGCGGCCCAATGACAAAGATTGACCTTGGAATTGTAAAATACAATTTCGAAGCAGCCTCAGGACATAAGTGCAAATAAAAAATTACAAGCAAGGATAATTCTTCATGGAAATTAAAGACAAAAGAATAGATGAAGGCAAGGCCTTTGACTGGGGAAAAACTTCAAAGGAATATGCAAAGTTCCGCGATATTTATCCGGAAGAATTTTACAAGAAAATCGTGGACCGCGGACTTTGTATTGAAGGCCAGAAGGTTTTAGATCTTGGTACAGGTACCGGCGTACTTCCACGCAACATGTATAAATACGGCGCCCAGTGGACAGGAACAGATATTTCGCCTGAACAAATTGAACAGGCAAAACTTCTTGCAGCCGACGCCGGTATGAAAATTGATTTTTTTGCCACCGCCACAGAGCAGCTTGATTTTCCAAAAGAGTCCTTTGATGTAATTACTGCGTGCCAGTGCTTCTGGTATTTTGATCACGAAAAGGTTATGCCTGTGCTTGCAGACCTGCTCAAGCCAAACGGAAAGCTTGTTATTTTATACATGGCCTGGCTTCCTAAAGAAGACAAAATTGCCGGCAAGAGCGAACAGATGATTTTAAAGTACAGTCCAACCTGGTCTGGCAGTGGTGAAGCACGCCGTGAAATCTGGGTGCCTGATGTAGCCTATAAATATTTTGAAAAAATTGACCACGAAGAATACGACCTTATGGTTCCGTTTACAAAAGAAAGCTGGCACGGACGCATAAAGGCAAGCCGCGGAATTGGAGCTTCCTTAAATCCCGAAGAGCTTGCCAGATGGGATGCAGAACATCGTGCCATGCTCGACGAAATTGCCCCGGAAAATTTTGAGATTCTTCACTACGGCGCAATTACAGTTTTACAGAAGAAATAACAGGAGGGAATTATGAAAGTTTATCGTAACAAAAAACAGGCTGAAATTATCCGCCAGACTTATGACCAGCTGCTCAAGCTTTGGGGCTGCGAACTTTTGGAACGTGATGTTCAGACTGATTTTGGAACAACACATGTAATAGAAGCCGGCCCGAATGACAAACCCGCTCTTGTTCTTTTTCACGGAGTTGGCGATGATTCGGCACTTATGTGGATTTTTAATGCTGCAGAATTGAGCAAACACTTTAAAATATATGCAATTGACACGATTGGTGGCCCCGGAAAGAGTGTTCCTAATAAGAACTACAATGAAAACTTTGATGATATAGCCTGGATTGACCAGATTTTTGACGGATTAAAGCTTGACTGCGCGTTTGTTGCAGGCGTTTCTAACGGAGGATTTCTTTCGCAGTATTATACACTCAAGAGGCCTGATAAAGTTATTAAGGCTATAAGCATTTCGAGCACTGTTGCGGCAGCGGCAGCCAATGAGTCTGTTGATCCAAAGAATGCCAAAAAAGCCAAGGCAGCAGCCATGAAGAATATGATGAAAATCTTTTTACCAGAGGCACTCTTCCCTACTGACAAAAATGTGTGCAATCTTATTAAAAAAATGTGCGGAAAAAATTACACCGTATTCACAGAAAATCCAACTATCATGACACATTACAAAGGGCTTCTCAGAGGCTTTAATAATATGGCAATGAAGTATCACAAGGTTGTTGCATTTACAAGCCAGGAGGTTGATTCTGTACGCGATAAGATTATTTATCTTGTTGGCGAAGATGACCCGTTTGAAAAGCTCGGCGGAAAAGAAAGACTTATTGAAAACCACATGAATGCAACCTTCTACCCTGATGCAGGTCACGGCTTAAACCACGAACTTAGCAGTCAGATTAATGAAAAGATTGTGGAAGTGCTAAGTCACGCTTAAAAATATAAGTCTTGTAATCACTTCTGAACGGCTCGTAAATGTCTTCCTGAATAAGCGTAAAACCGTGCTTGATGTACCATTCCCAGTTGCATTCGCAGTCTGTCCAAAGGTAAAGATTTTTCCAGCCTTCTGATTTGAGCCGTTCGCAAATGAGCTCCAGGATTTTTGAACCGGCGCCCGGCTTTCTGCTTACAAAAAGTGAAAGCTTAATGTCGTCGTCGTTCATAAGAGCAAGGGTACGTTCATCCATCATTGTAAGATAGGTCTTGCTCATGCCCGAAGCCTTTTTCCATTCCTCAGGGAAGCGCTGTGACTCACGGGCAAACCATTCATCAACAAGGCAGCTATCTCCCTTGCGTGCAAAAAATGCGGCACAAAGAATGTCGTTTTGCACGCCCTCCTCTACAAGCTGGAAGCGGTAATCATTTTCCCAGATATTATTGCGAACAATGAATTCAACATTAAAGCGTTTGAATTCCTTATCGCCGACAGGAGGAAACCACAGTGGCTCTACAACGTCAACAACAAGAGGAAGGTTCTTCATTTTGAAAGGCTCGAGAACGCTTTTTCTTTCCATAAGATGCTTCTCCTGGGAGCATTATAACATGGTGGTAAATAAATGAAAATCTATGTTATACTAACAACATGGATATAAAAATCAGAAAAGTTGAAATGGGAGATGCCGATGCTATACGCGATATCAGTGCAGAAGGTCTTGGCTACAGCTGTGACCTTGCTCTCGTGCAGAAAAAGATTGAGGGGCTGGATGCTGCGCGCGAGGCTGTTTTTGTTGCAGTGACGGACTGCGGCGTTGTGGGCTACATTCATATTGAACGCTACGATGTTTTATATTTTGAAACTATGGCAAATGTTCTTGGACTTTCGGTTTTTAAAGCTTACCACAAAATGGGAGTAGGCAAGGCGCTTCTTTTTGCAGCAGAGAACTGGGCCAGACAAAACAACATAAAAATGATGCGTCTTAATTCCGGCATGAACCGAACGGATGCTCATGGTTTTTACGAGCATTTTGGTTATGTTTCGGAAAAAGATCAGAAGCGTTTTGTGAAGACACTGTAAATAAAAAGCAAATTATGGGAGAAAACATATGGATAATTTTATAGACAAAAGAGATTTCAAAATCCTGGAAGCCGACAAGTACACCTTCTTTGTACTCACACGCATCATGACCCGTAACTGCGAGCTGCTTTTGAGCGACCACAGCCGCATGATTATCTGTTATTCACAAAGTCCTTTCCCTGTGTGGATCTGGACCGCAGATGATGCAATGCCACAAGAAATGGAAAGTGCCTACAAGATTTCTGATGAACACGGCTTCCTCGACGGCAACCACGGCATAAACATGAAGTATGAACTAGCTGAATATTTTATGAAACGCGCAGCAGACGAAGGCAAAAAGCTTTCTATCCTAAAAAATATGTTTGCCTATGATTGCCCGAAGCTCGCCGATGAATCAATTCTCACTCCGGTCGACGGCCAACTTCACCTTTGCTCTCTTGATGACCTTGAAGCTGTTACAGATTTTAAGGAAAGCTTTCACACAGAACTAAAGCTTGATATGACAGACCGCGAAGGCTACAGAAGAGACTCAAAGGCTCTTATTGAAGACGGCCACTTATACCTCTGGAAAAACGCCGAAGGGAAATATGTTGCAAGCTGTGATTTCAGGGTCACAAACGAAATGGCTAGTCTTGGTCTTGTTTTTACACTTACAGATTTCCGCCGAAAGCACTACGCAGAAAATCTTGTGTACCAGGTAACAAAAGAGGCAACCCGTCAAGGCTACCTCCCTATGCTTTATACCGATGCAGATTATGTTGCGTCAAATGCCTGCTATGTAAAACTTGGCTACATCCTCCGCGGCAAGCTCTGCACCATCGGTTAATTATTTTCTGCTTCTTTCTTTTTCAAAGTGAATTTTGTCTCGGTTCCGTTCTTAAGGTTTTTAAAATTTTCCTTATGTCTGATTACAACGAGCAAAGCAGACGCCGCAGAAATAATCAAAACTGCAATACTTTCTGCCCCGAAAAAAGAGAGCAGTATAGGACACGCAACAGAAGAAATGCACGAAGCCACAGACATATATTTAATAATCAAAAGAAGAACAAGAAACAAAACCATTGCAATGAGCGCCATTCTCCAGTCTACAAACCAGATTGTTCCAAAGCCTGTCATAAAAGCTTTGCCACCCTTAAAGCCGTACCATACCGGAAAGCAGTGACCAAGCATTGCAAACAAGCCTGTAAAAGCAGCACCAAACTGCCCCATGTCATAAAGTTTTCCAAAGACAATCATTGCAATGCTTACAGGCACGACAGCCTTAATAATATCAGAAAGCATTACAAATAATGCCCAGCCGTTAAACCCGTATACACGTTTGAAATTTGTGAATCCCGGATTTCCGCTGCCTTGAGTTCTTATGTCCTGTTTGTATTTGAGTTTTGAAATTACTATTGCGGCATTTACTCCACCAATAAGGTAAGCAACAATTGCAAAGGCCGCACAAATTAAATAAAATCCTGCGCTCATCAGTTTACCACCAGAATAAAATCATACACATTCTGTCCGCCAAAGCTTTCATACACTTCAAGACGCGGATAGTTTTGTCTTACAAAGGAAGCAATATCTGCAGCAACTGCTTCATCACCGGTTTTTCCTCTCAGGATTATAAGTGAAGAATGCTCGTTCGGCTCCATAAGCTTAAGTGCTGCCAAAGCTGTATCATAACAGTCTGTATCGGAAGAAACAATTTTCTTTCCAAGGATTCCAATGTATTCGCCCTCACGAACATCAATTCCGTTCATCTGAGTGCTGCGGATGCTCTTTGAAATTTCTGCTGTAAGTGTGCCAACCATAGATTCATTCATGTTCTGTTCAATTGCGTCGGCATCTCCTGCTTCAAGATCCATCATAGAAAGAACAGAATAGCAGTCGCCGATATTTTTTGTTGGAATTACCCTTACATCAGATTTTTTATAAAGCTCAGCAGCCTGATTTGCAGCAAGAATAATGTTTCCGTTATTTGGAAGAACAAAAATAGTTTGAGCATTTGCTTTATCAAAAGCAGCAATCAGTTCGCTTGCCGAAGGATTCATTGTCTGGCCGCCGTCGATGATTATATCTGCACCAAAATCAGTCAGCTCCTGTTTAATTCCTTCACCGTTGGCAACAGCAATAATTGCATATTGTTTGCGCTCTGTTTCTTTTGCCTGCTCATTGGCCACAACCTCGTTATGCTGAAGCTGCATATTTTCAATTTTTACTTTAAGGAATTCTCCAAACTGCTGGCAGTAATCCAGAACCTTTTGCGGAGTCTTTGTATGAACATGAAGCTTAACAATTGTCCCGTCTTTAAAAGCAACGATGGAATCCCCTAGTCCGTTCAAATATTCAATAAGTGTGTTTATATCAAATTCATCAGGATTACATTTTCTGTTCTGCAAACGAACAAGAAGCTCTGTACAGTAACCAAAACCAAGCTCGCTGTCTGCAGTGAAAAGATCAACATTCAAAGAGTCTGCAGGTGCAGGAGCCGAAACAACAGACCTGCCAGATGATTTTTTTCCTGTGAGGAAATTCTGCATTCCTTCGATTATGTAAACAAGACCGGCTCCACCAGAATCAACTACCCCAGCCTGCTTTAAAACTTCAAGCTGTTCAGGAGTTTTTTCAAGAGCCTTTTTTGCTTCATCAAGACTGAATTCAAAAACTTCTTCAATACAGTCAAAATCGCCCTGACAAACTGCATTGCTTGTTTCTTTTGCAACTGTAAGGATTGTTCCTTCTGTAGGAGTCAAAACAGAATTGTATGCACGCTCAACACCCATTTTACATGCATTTTCCAAATCTCTTATACCAGCCGATTCAAGTCCCTTCAAACCATCTGCAATTCCTGCAAAAAGCTGCGAAAGAATTACACCGGAATTTCCTCTTGCAGAAAGAAGCATGTTATGAGCAATGCTCTGTGCTGTGTCAGAAATCTTTCCAACTGAACATTCTGTGTTAGCACCGCCTTGAATTGTCATAAACATATTGCTGCCGGTGTCGCCATCTGGAATAGGAAAAACATTAAGATCGTTTACTTCATCACAATGTAACTGTAAACATTCTGCACCGGATCTTACCATCTCAAGAAGCATGTCTCCGGTAAGAAACTTTGTATTCATTATTTACCCTCGCCAACCTTGTAGGTTATTTCTTTTCCAAATCCCCAGACACCAATTGCGTCAGGTCCGATTGAAGCACCAATAATTGGGCCAATATATACAGTACAAATATCCTTGCACTTAATTTTTTCATTAATCATATTTTTGAGCATTTCAAGCTCTTCTGCATTACAGTCGGCATGAGCAAGATATACTGTCTGATCTGCAGGGTTTTCAATTGTTGCAGCAAGCTGTGTTACAATTTCTTCAAAGGAAGTTGAACGACCACGAACCTTTTTAATAGGAGTCTGATAGCCGTTTGCATCTGAAATAAGGATAGGTTTTACACCCATAAGATTTCCAAGGAAGGCACTGCTTGCCTTTACACGACCTGCGCGTTTTAAAGCATCAAGCGAGTGAACTGTAACATACTGGTTTACACGATTTCTTGCAGCCAATGTTTCATTAACAACTTCTTCATAACTCTTTCCTGCTGCTGCAAGTTCTGCTGCATAAATAGCAAGCATTCCTTCGCCAATACAGGCATTGAGTGAATCTATACATGTAATTTTTGAATCGGCAAAATCTTTGAGGACATCCTTTGCTACAACAGTTCCAGTATTAACAGAACCAGACTGCTTTGAAGAACAACCGATGTAAATTATGTCATAATCTTTTGAAAGGTATTCCTTGAATATTCTCATGAACTCCTGAGTAGTAACCTGTGCTGTTGTAATACGCTCGCCCTTTCGCATGATGTTATAAAGCTCTTGTGGAGTATATTCTTCCCAGGTAAGAGAAGCCGGTTTTTCCTGTCCCTGATATATTGTGCTCATTCTTGCATAATCAATATCGTATTTTGTGAGCAGTTCTCCGCTAAGGTCAGAACAAGAATCTGTAAGTACTTTGATTTTTTTCATGATTTACCTCCAGCATATACTATAAATTAGTTAATACTACTTTCTTTATGGTGGAAGGTAAATGTACAATGATTATTGAGTGTGCAAATTTAGTACACTTAACCCAAATTGTACTAAGAAATAATTAGTTTTTCAGACTGTTTTTGATGAGTCCTTCAAGCTGTCCGTCAAATAAAACTCTGATTCGTCCAAGAGAATATTTTAATTTATCTTTGGAATCAAACCGGCTGTCCTTTAACCAGCGTATAAGAAGTCCAAAAATAGCTTCGCCGTAGAAGTTGCAGATTATTTCAAGATCAAGCGCCGGGATTTCTTCGATATCATATTCTTTAGAAATAGACATCAGTATAAATTGTTTTACCTTTTCTGTAACAAAGCCCGAAAGCCGTTCATACCCTACACTCTTATAAAGATTTAACCAGACTTTTTTGTAGCAGACAGCAAGCTCTATAAAATCAAAAAAGGCAGCTTCGGCATCTGTATCTGCACGCTTCAGAAGTTCATCTATTTTACTGTCTACAAAAGAAACATAAACATCATGCAAATCGTGAAAGTGATAGTAGAAAGTATTACGCGTTATCTGACATTCTTCAACAATAGTCCGAACGGTTATTTTATTGAGTGGACGTTTCTCTGCCAATTTTAATGCGCATTCATAAATTCTGTTTTTAGTATATTGTAAAGCCATCTGAATATTTATTATAACATATAATCTTCAAAATATGTTATAATCTTTAAAACAAACGGAATCAAAAATGAATATAAAATATTTTCCTATTCCTGAACTTGATGCAACCGGTAAATTAAAAACTCTCTTTACAACAACAAAAGACATTGCCTGGAATTTTGAAGACGACAGGTGTCGCGAAAATTATATTGCGCTTGGCGAACAGCTAGGCATTGAACCTGGCAACATGATTAAAACAAAACAGAAGCACACAGCAAAAATAAAAATTGCCACACGGAAAAAAGGCGGCGACGGAATCCTGCGTCCTTTAGATGAAAACGATCCTTATGACGGGCTCATTACAAATGAAAAAAATCTTTTGTTGTGTACTGTTGAAGCTGATTGTGTTCCGGTGTATTTTTATGATCCGGTAAAAGAAGTTATTGCAATGGTTCACAGCGGCTGGAAAGGAACTGTACAAAAAATCTCGGAAGTGACTATTCAAAAAATGAGCGGCGAGTTTGGTTGTGCAGCAGCAGACATAAAAGTTGCGATTGGTCCTCACATCTGCAAAGACTGTTACGAAGTTGGACAGGATGTTTTTGAAGAGTTTGCACAGCCCTTTACCAAAGATGAAATGCAAAAAATCTTCAGCAGAAAAAATGAAGAAAAATATCTTTTGAATCTGCAGGAAGCAGTAAAGCTCACGCTTTTGAAAAACGGCATTCTTGAAAAAAATATAATTCCTTCAAGCGTCTGCACATTTCATTCACAAATTGAAGGTCACAGCTTCTGCTCTTACAGGCGGACAAAATCTGCAACACAAAGAATGCTCACTGCCATTATGATGACTCAGTAAAAGAGATATATGACATATCACCCATCTTTTTTATGATGCGCTTACCGTCGTCGGTCTCGAACATATAAGAAACGCCACCGGCAGCACCGTGCATTTCACTTTTGTTCAGTGCCTCCACGCCCAGCCCTAAAAACATGATGTTGAATACGCTTAGCATATCTCCGTGCGAAACGATGATGATGTTTTGTTCGTTGTTCGACATGATTTCATCAAAGAATGGCTTGAGCCTGTTCCATTCGTCGCGGCGGCTTTCTCCATCAGAAAACATTTTGTCGTCTATAGTTTTTTCATCGCGTTCCAGATTTTCGCGCAGCCATTGAACTGATTTTCCGCAGCATCTGCCAAGATTTCTTTCTCGTAATTCTGTACGCAGCTTTGGTGTAAGATTCAGCGCTTTGCCAACTTGTTCTGCTGTTTGTTTTGCGCGGAGTAAATCAGAGGAATACAAAACAAAATCTTTAGCTCGGTCTGCAAGTTCTGCCTGCAGTTTTTCGCCAATTCGTTTTGCCTGTTCAATTCCTTTTTCGGTAAGCTCCCAGTCTGTCCAGGAACCAACCATCCCGTTTGTGTGATGAAGTGATTGTGTGTGCTGGATTGTGATTATTGTTTTCATAAAGCCTCTGCCGGTCTGATAATTCATTTAGTTCTTTTATTTCCAATTTTTAATCCTTATAAAAACCTGATTAATTATGATTTTCGACATATACAATTGGTGGAGTTGGAAATTCGGGTTTTAAATACACAGTTATTTTTATATCTTTGAATTCTACATATTCAGCTTTTGGATATAAATCAAACTTTTCGTAAAAGTCTTTTGATGCATAGATTTGTAAATCAGTCGACCTGAACAAGCCTCCGCCGCGTTGTCCGCCTATAATAAAGTCTGCATCAGGATATGCTTTTGAAATTTTCTTTCTGATGCCTGACGATGAAGAACTCTTTGTTGTGATATAAAAATATCCGTCATATTTTTCTGGCAAAGATTGTGTTGCTGCAGTGAAATTGATTTGTGAAAAAATGTAATTTGCATCTTTTTTAATTATTCCCAATTTGAATCGATATTCACTTGCGTTTGAACAGAATATTTCTGTTGGTCTTGCAACCTTCAGTTTTGATTTCAACTTCTCCCAGTATTCGCTATTATATTCATAGCCCTGTCCATTTATGACAATCAGGTTTCCATCCGGCGAAATTCCCTCTATCGGACAAGGCTGAACATCCTTATCAATTATCAGATAAAATTTAAAATCACCAGAAAAGCCAGAATCAACATAACGAGGGAAAACAGGAATTTTCTTTAAATCTTTCCATTCAGAAAAGATGCTTCTGATTTCATCAATATCATCAAGATAATAATATTCCTGCTTGTTATAATTTCCCAGTCTGTAGTCTTTTAAAAATATCACAGAGTCGATACAATCATCAGGAATTATATCAGAAGACGAAACTGATTTTACACTAGCACAGCTTACTATAAAAAAAGACAAAAAGGTAAATAAAAAAACTTTCTTCATTTTTTCTCCAAAAAATAACCGGGCGATATACTTGTGCTTAAAGTTTATTTTATCACGATTTTTTTCTAATTGACACAAAAATCTTTTTCCTATATGTTCAAGTCAATATGAAATTTTTTGTAATCGAAACTACTGCAGGTGTTGGTATGCATTTGGATTACAGAAAAGAATAAGATTGCAGATTATAAGCTGATATAAACTGACCACTTATCTTTTCGGTAAGTGGTCTTTTTTTTTGGGGGGCTGAATCAAATTGCGAAAAGGAAGGATTAATATGATAAAGGAAATTGATAAAAACGAAATCGCAGAATGTGTAAACGTTATCAGAAAAAGCTTTTTAACTGTTGCAGATGAGTTTGGTTTTACTCCCGAAAATGCCCCGCGCTTTACCGCGTATGCAACAACTGAAGAAAGGCTTGGTTATCAGCTTGAATACGAGCACCGATTGATGGCAGCTTATTATGATGATGGCGGAAAAATCCTTGGATATTATTCGCTGCAGTATTTAGAAAACTCTGAGTGTGAGTTAAACAATCTTTGCGTGCTACCAGAGTTCAGACATAAGATGATTGGGGAGGCTTTACTAGAAGATGCCGTCGCCCGTGCCAGGAGTGCTGGTTGCAAAAAAATGAAAATCGGCATTGTGGAAGAAAACAAGGTTCTGCGCCGCTGGTATGAAGCTCACGAGTTTATTCACACCCATGCAGAAAAGTTTGATTTCTTCCCATTCACCTGCGGTTATATGGAGAGGGAATTATAATCCTTTCCTGCAGCAGAACATGCCGTATTCTTTTGGAACTCGCAGGACACCGTTTTCCATGTGTTTTGCAAGAACTTCGCGGATTTCTTCCTTCGGTACGGAACTCAATGTCGTCATACTGGAAAGAGAATAAATATATTCAATCAGATCATCAATTTCTGTCACGACAAGAGAATCTTCGTAGTTGAGTCTTTGGACATCAGAAAAGAATGGCTCAAGAATTTCTTTTCCGTTTTGAAGTGTGAAGTTTTTGTTCACATTATCTTCAACACCATAAGCATTCAGAACTTGAGAAAGAAATTCCATGATTCCGTGTTCGCCAAAGGTTGCGCAGTAAAAAGCACCACCGTTTTTCAAAACCCTCTGAACTTCCGAAAGACCACGCTCCATATCAGGTACATGATAAAGCATCATATTTGCAATCACAACATCAAAGGTTTCGTCGTCAAAAGGAATATTCTGAATATCAATCACTCGATATTCAACATTGGAATTGTCCCCGAGGTTGGCCTTTGCGTTTTCAAGCATTCCTTCAGAAAAATCAGAAAGCACAAGTTTAGAACAGGTCTTCATCAAATCCTCATGGCCTTTCCACATATCGCCGGTACCACAGCCGAGCTCCAGCACCTTCATTCCTTTTGTGATTTTATAATTCGAAAAAATCCAGTTGCCGAATCCCATTTTATTTGTTGAATATTTTTGATGAATTGAAATGCGTGTGTTTAAGTTTCCTGCACTGGCATACTGTTCTTTTACATTTTTTTGATTATTGATTGAACTCATTTTTATCCTATCTCGTTTTCCTAAAATTGCAGATTACTTTTTATTTTGTCTTCCATCTGGTGAATGTATTTAATTCTGTTTATTGTGTTCTTTACTTCGGTGAGCCCCAGCTCTTGTTCAGACTTGTCCTGGCAGTCTCCCAGCGCCCTTTGGATATTATACTCCAACCATTCAATCCAGGTATAGGTGAGGCCAAAGACGCTTTTGTAATCTCTAAAGCCATTGTCGTAAGCCTGGAAGTAACCCTCGAAAAATGCCTTCTGTTTTTCCGCATCAAAATCACAAAGCGTAATTCCCGACCATTGAAGTGAAAGTTGAATTGCACTCGAAACAGGATTTCCGTAATCAAGACATTCAAGGTCAATCACAACAGGTTCGCCGTTTTTCCACATAACGTTTTTCGGGTCCATGTCTTCGTCAATGATTGTTGTGATGTTCGGGAGGGATTGGCGGGCTTTGTTTAATTCTGACAGGGCGTATTCGAGGAGAGGGAGATTTTCTTTCAGGAGAGACTCGATTTCTTTTGCCGGCACGTCAGTATTTGAACCAGCAGACTTCTTGATATATTCGTTCCAATCGATTGTGCTGAGTTCGGGAGCAGTCGGCTCTGATGGTTCAGACTGCCTTGCCTCAATCGCATGAATCCTTCCCTGTATATTTCCTGCCTTCCAGCATTGTTCAGCCGTAATATTATTCCAGTCTGTTATATTACCTTCGTGCCAGTCAAAAATGTAAAAGTAATTGCCCTGAAACTCCTGCATCTTTTTTCCATTAAAGGTGAGGGCAGGGACAATCGGAATTCCAGCTTCTTCTAAAATCGCTTCAAGCCGTTCAGCCTTTTTGTAATTATCCATTGCAGCCGGCCGCTTCATAATTTCACAATTCAAATGCTTTACGGCATAAGTGTGATTCGCCGTACAAACCTTATACATCCTGTGCATAAAGCCGCCGGAAACAGACACAATAGGCAACGCAACATCCCCAAGCGAAAGAGTTTCAAAAAGCTGTTTAATTATTGTCATCATTTTTCTGTGGGAAGAAAATAAAATCGTATTCCACCGGATTCACAAATCCAAGCTTTGCGGCCAGCTGCATTGATTCTGTGTTTTCTACATCGCAGGCCCAGATTGCCTTTAAGCCCTTTTTATCAAGATCCTTTAATCCGTGGACACAGACTGCATAGGCATATCCTTTTCTTCGATGCGGGTCAAATGTGTAAATACCAATTTCTGTATATCCGTTTGATGTAAAGGCAGATTCGAACTCACTGCAGATTTCACCGTTTTCAACTGCATAAAATCCAAAAGCCTGTTCAAGAAATTTTTCTTTAGAGCCGTAACTCTGGATATGCCATTTCTGAAAATCAGGCTCCAGTTTGTCAAACCATTCACTCGAAAAAGGAACGATTTGTGCATCACGAGGGGTTTGCAGCGCTTCCTTTCGTTCAATATATTCATGACGCGGAATAACTTTTCCAAGCTCCGGTAATGGATACTTACCTTTTCTTTCCGGTGCCCACACAACTTGAATCCAGGCACTTTTGATTATTTCGCGTAAGGTTTCTTCAATCCAAGGGAGGTCTGCATCATCACTTATATATGTCCAGCTCATGTCCATTTTGATGATTGCTTTTGTAGGTGCATTAAGATCATCAACAAAAGTTTTTCCGGTCATCTTTCCATTAAGATAACAGCCCAGTGCAGAACGATTCGGTTGTGTTTTTTTGAATAATGGGAAAAGCAAAGCTTTCTTTTCTTCAGGTAACTGGTAGATCATAATGTCCTCCTGTGTAATGGTAGTTTTTTACCAGATAATATTGATTTTATAGGAAACGGGACATTCTGTTGGCAGTCGTTGAACCTTATAGCCTTTTCCTTCAAAATATTTAATTACTTCATCAATATAATATTTTTTGTCATATGTATAATGACAATAAGTATTTTCGCCAAGATGTTTTTTTACTTCGATACCCTTGGTAATCTGTTCAATTTGTTCTTTTGTTTCCTTGAGAGATTTATCAAATTGATTTTCGTGAACTGTTTTATTTCTTTTTTCTTCGATGCTGTTCAATGATAACTCCCAAGGGAGTGAGAATTAACTCGCCTAATTTTTTCTAACATAGATTAGAATAAAGTTCAAGATTTGGTCCAATCCCTTGCTCAAAAACTCCTTGTCGCGGATACCAAACTCGTGCCCGGAATCAAACCACTCCTGCCATGCAATATCAAAACAGTCTGCTTCTTTTACAGAGATTTCACAGGAGCTGCCGCATTCTTTTTTGAGGAAATTTTCCCACCATGAAACTGTTTTGAACAACTGCGAATCATCACCTTCGGCCCAGGTTTCAAAAATAGTTTTGAGTTCGCCCTCAGGCTCAGTTTTAAGTCCAGGAATTGCAATCATCACACAGCCGCCTTTTTTGACAAAGGGCAAAATCTTTTCGCCAAATACGCCTTCCTTGCAGCCAAAGTAATGATATGAATCAACGCTCACGATAGCATCAAAATAGTCGTGCGCAAAAGGCATGTCCATCGCATCACCGTGAATAGGAATGATTTTATCTTCAAGACCGTTTTCTTTTATTCGCTTGTAGTTTTCTGTGGCAGGAATCCATAGGTCAAAAGCGTATACAGACTTTGCGTCTGTTTCGTTTGCGATGAACATTGAAGTCAAAGCGTAGCCGCAGCCCAGATCCAGAGTCCTGTCAAAAACTGCATCAGCAGGCTTTCGCTGAATAAGTTCGTCTAGCAGTCGGAACGAGTTTGGACCCATAAGGTAATCTTTTGTGAAATATTTTCTGTAGTTTTCGATGTTACTCATTCGTTTCTCCGTTAAAAAATCATCAAAAGTTCAGTCAGATTTTCAACTTCATAATCCGGTGGATTTTTCGCTGCAAGTGCCGTCTGAAGTTTTCCAAACCCCTGCTTTATCCATACGGTTTTCATACCGAGTGATTGTGCCGGTGCTGTGTCATTATCAATTCGGTCTCCAATCATAACGGCATCCTGGGGCTTGCAGTTGGCAGCCTTTAGTGCATATTCAAAAATGCGGATATCAGGCTTCATCACTTTGACATCCCACGATGAAATTACATATTTAAAATATTTGAGAATCCCAAAACTTTCAAGTCTCTCCTTCAAGCCATCTAGCTGATTCGCAATTACACCAAGCTCGTATTTTTTGTAAAGGGCCTCCAGAGCCTGCGGGACTTCTTCATACATAGTTTCAAGTTCAGAATGATACGGCACCATCTGGGAAAACTTAAACCTGTCAATTGCCGTACGAAATTGCGGGAGCCCTTCAATCGTTGCCTTTTCAATTTCGTGATAAATATCCTGTGCAGTTACGCCAAGTTTTTTAGCTTCTTCAGTTTCAGCCTGCTCTTTGCAGCGCCGCTCCCAAACTGCGTCTTCGTTTACAAGAGTATATCCCACATCAAAGAAAAGTGTTTTCATTTTTTAACTCCCACGTACATTGCGTGTCCGCACATTTCTATAATTGATTTTTCCTGGGCAGTTGAATCAATCAGGTCGAGGATTTTTGAAAAGACGTTTTTGTTTTTGAACTTATAAATTACATCTTCTTTTTCGTAACCAAAACCGCGGATGGAACGGAGCAGTTTTTTTTCAAATCCGTTGGCGGTAAAGAGCTTTTCAATTTCTTCTGAGGCAGGGTAATAGCCTTCCTGAAAGCCGTTGTCCGAAAGATTTTTGAACTTGCCCGAATTAAAGCATTCTTCGAGTGTATTTATATCTACCTGGTCAGGACTCCAGCAGAATCTTTGAACAAGAGCAATGCTTCCGGCCAAATGTGGAATAAAGCTTGCAAAAACTTTTCCGCCGGTTTTAAGAACTCGCCGGATTTCGCCAACGCATTTTTCGCGTTCATCTTTTTCTGTAAGATGATAAAGCGGGCCAAAGAGAAGAACAACATCAAAAGAACTGTCCTTGTAACAGCTTAAGTCTGTGGCATTCACCTGGTCACAGGAAATCAGATTCTGCACCTTGTCTTCGTCCTTCTGTTTTTTCGCCTGTGCAAGCAAAGTTTCCGACAAATCCGCGAGCGTAACTTTATATCCTTTTTTGGCAAGTGGAAAAGAATAGGCGCCGGCTCCACCACCAAGGTCGAGAATTGAAACTTCAGCGCCATCAGCCAAAGGAGGAAGATTCTTCTCCAAAATCCGCATTGTCATCAAGAATTCGAGTTTTCCGCTGTTGTCGTTTTGGAGTCTGTTTTTTTCATCAAAATGTTTATAATAATTTTTTATCTTTTCAAAATCTGTCATTTTTCCAACACCAATTTTTTTGTCTTTTGAATTATAACATAGTTTTTTCAAACTTTTTCGGGGTTCTTGAAAAATATTTGTTTCGTATTACAATAAAAAACATTATGAAAAAGATTATTACTAAACCGTTTGATAGAGAAAAAATTCCGCCGAGACAGGCTTGGTGGGGAATGCCGGTTGTCTGGATTTGGAGTTTATATGCAACTTTTGGAACTCATCTGAAAATTCACAAAGAAAATACAAAGAGTCTTAAGCCGCCGTTCATACTTTTGGGAAGTCATCATGCATTCAACGATTTTTGTGTTACGCCGCTTGCGATTTTTCCTCATCGTGCAAATTATGTTTCTGAGCTTGAAGGATTTAAAAATTACGGAGAATGGCCTTATCGTCAGGTTGGATGTCTCGGCACCCGAAAATTTGTAAATGACATTGCTTTAGTTCGAAATATTAAAAACGTGCTAAATCGCGGCGATATTTTGGTAATGTATCCCGAAGCGCGCTATGCAAATGTCGGAACTTCTTCTGAGTTGCCGGTTTCTGTTGGAAAACTTGTAAAATTGATGGGCGTCCCGCTTGTAACTTTGAACATGCACGGAAATTACCTTCAGCAGCCAATCTGGAATCTTAAAATACGAAAGGGTGTTCGTTTGGAAGCCCAAATGAAAGTTTTGTTTACTTCGGAAGAATTGAAAACTGCTTCGGTGGATGAAATTAACAATGCTTTAAAAGAAGCGCTTTCTTACGACGAATATAAATGGCAGCTGGAACAAAAAATGAAAATCGATGTACCTTTCCGCGCAGAAGGTCTTCACATGCCGCTGTACAAATGCCGTTCGTGCCAGAAAGAAGGAACGATGCAGTCAAAAGGAAGTGAAATCTTCTGTACGAGCTGCGGTGCCTCTTGGAATATGAATGAATACGGTCAGTTGGAGAGCAAAAATTCTTCGAGCGAATCTTGTGAAAAAATCCATATTCCTGATTGGTATGAATGGGAACGAAAAACTGTCGAAGACGAAATCAAAAACGGAAATTATAAACTTGATTGCCTTGTTCACGTTGAATCTCTTCCGAATGCAAAGAATTTTATAAACTGCGGAACCGGACATTTGATTCATAACGCGGACGGTTTTTATCTTACATTTAAAGATTACGACAAATCGGAAGTTGAAACGCTCTTTTTTGCATCTGAAACGCTTATTTCTCTTCACACTGAATACGCTTATCGCGATAAATACGGAATGTGCATTACGCTTTCAACTTTGGACAACACATATTATCTTTTTCCAAAACAAAATGAAAAAGTTGCCGCTGAACTTTCTGCAAAGCACATGAATCCGCCGGTTGAAGATCCGAATCAGTTTGGAGATGTAGAAGAAAAATACAGCTTCTTTAATCCGACAAAGATTCAGTTTGCAACCGAGTATTTTTATAAACTCAAGCGCAAACTTTTAAAGTAGATTTTGTTCGAATTACCACACAGCTTTTTCGCCGGTAACTTTTTCACCAAGCCAGCTTGCGTTATATTCAACAAAACACATACACATACTTTCTTATTTGTGTTGATTTCCCCTGATATTTGCCGGCTCCCTGATACTCCAAACTAAACCCGCATTTCTCCAGAACCCTGCATGAAGCAACATTTTCGGCATCACAGATTCCGTATATTTTTTGAATCTTAAGCTGTTCCATTATCACTGGAAGAAACGCGCTAAGAGCTTCTGTCGCATAGCCCTTGCCTGTAAACTGATTTGCAATATGATAGCCAACTTCCCAAATGCCGTTTTCAGTTGGAACCGCCTGCACATAACCGATATTCGTTTTGTCTTTCAGCAGTACAGGATAGACGAGTGGCCCGTCAGTTCCTTCATACTGCGACATCAAAAAATCAATTGTTTCAGCTGCATCTTCAACAGTTTCAAAAACCTCGTCGGGCAAAAATCGGCGTGTATCTTCATCGAGCGAATTTTGATGAACAGCCTGCGCCATATCAGGAGTAAACTTTGTGATTATAAGACGGCTTGTTTCTATTGCTTTCTCCATATTGTCCAGTGATATCCTTTTCCGTATCCAATTTTCTTATAGAACTCATCATCTCCGCCGGTCATGTGAGTTGCGCTCAGAGGCTTGAGCGTGCGGTAATGCTTTGTAAGTGCCGCCGCCGCCAATCCACGCTTTCTGTGATCCGGATGAGTACAAAGCGGCTCCATATAAGCAAGATGGTTTTGAGGAACCCACCACATACCAGAGAAGCAGACATATTCTTCGTTCTTATCTGCAATGATGATATTGTACTGAGGAGTTTCATGAGGAGTTGGAGACATAAAAGAAGCCCAGCCGTCCTTATGAGATTTTGCCGGAGTCCATTCCAGAGAATCGTCATATTTATCCCAGCCCACAAACTCACCACGCTCGCCATGGCCAAAACCATACCAGCAGAGCTTTGAACATTTTACGATATCAATATCCTTATGGTCCACAAAATGATAACCTTCCGGAAGCTCGTAATTCAGTTCATTCTTAAAATCAAAAATCATGTCCTCATATTCATAAACCTGTTTGAAGCCACGCTTTGCTGCCGCATCCTTTAAGAACTGCTGACCATCCGAAAAAACAAACTGCTGCTCGTCATTAAAATGAGGCATATTGGTAACGGCATATTCAATGAGCTCGTCTGCCAAAAATTCATAACCCTTGCGAACATTAAAATAAATATCTGTCACCGGTGCTTCATAATAAGCAAAAGCAACAACCTTATCGCCATCGAACCAGAAGCGGTCCAAAAAAGAATATGACGAATCCATCCAGGTCGCAGTAAGCGCATATTCAAAAAACGGCGCCGGTCGTCCACTCGCATTTTTCCAGTCGTAAGTTTCTACAAGGAAATCCCACACCAGATTTATGTCTGATAATATTTGAAATTGTTTTGTTGTGATGTTCTTAAAACGTGAATCGATCATAAATCTTTCTCAACCTCTTTGATATTGTGTATAGTTAAAGACTATCATTGGCTTGGGTGTTGTTCAAGCAGTACTGAGCCGATTGCAGAAATCTAAAGAACCACCTAAAATATTATGCATGGAGATTTCATGAAAGACTGCGTTGAAATTAAAGGTGCTAGAATTCATAACCTTCAAAACATAGATGTCTCAATTCCTAAAAACAAATTGACTGTAACCACTGGTGTTTCGGGCAGTGGAAAATCCAGCCTTGCCTTTGATACACTTTATGAAGAAGGCAGAAAAAGATACCTGATGTTTTCTGGTACTCAGCTTATGGTTGAAAGTGAAAACCGGGTTGATGATATTACAGGTCTGTCCCCTACTGTTGCAGTGGAACAGCGAATAATCAGACAAAGTAATCCACGCAGTACAGTTGCTACACGAACTCAAATAGAAGCTCTTCTTTCATCTCTTTTTGCAAATTTCGGAGTTATGGATAAAGGATATGAAACTGATGAACCTTTGAATGTTTATATGTTCCAGAAAAACTCTCCAAAAGGGATGTGTCCCCGCTGTATGGGAAAAGGTTTTTATTATCGTCTTGATGAAGAAAAAATGCTTCCAGATAAAAACATCAGAATAGATTCTTTGTTCAGTGATATTTGTAACAATGGTCACATGTGGCGTTTTTTTGAACGATACCGCCGCACCTTTCATAAATCAACAGAAAAAACCTTTGCAGAATTATCTCTGGAAGATTATGAAGAATTAATGTACGGAACAGGAAAGCATTACGAAGGTCTGGCAAAATTCGTTATAGATACCTATGCCTGGGGTCATTCAAGTTCCCAGATGTCTTCCTGGACAAGGCAAATTGACTGCTGTTATAAAGAAAATTGTAAGCGATGCGAAGGTACAGGTCTTGGAAAAGAGGTTGCTCATACAAGGGTTGGCGGAAAAACAATTACAGAACTGGAAAACATGTATCTTGGGGATCTGCTTGTATTCCTGCAAAATCTACCTATAGAAAAATCACCTCTTCAGAAGGAACTGGAAAAGAAAATACAATGTCTGTGCGATGTAGGTCTTTCATATCTTTCGCTATCACGTCCGGTTCCTACCTTATCTGGTGGTGAAATCCAGCGTCTTTTCCTTGCCTCCTATATCATAGCCGAAATGGATTCAATCATTTTTGTTTTTGATGAACCTACCATAGGATTACATGAAAACGAAAAAAATAACCTTATTTCCATAATCAAGCGCCTGGTTGAAAACGGAAATACTGTTGTTTGTGTAGAGCACGATGAAAGCTTTATAAAAGCCGCAGACTATATTATTGATATTGGTCCCGGAGCCGGAATAAATGGTGGAAAGCTTATTTTTCAGGGAAAACTTCAGGATTTTCTTAAATGCAGAGAATCAGTTACAGCTCCATATCTTTCGGAGAATAAGTTCCCTGTTCCAGCAGAATACCGAAAACAACGGGGACAGACCCTTACCATTTTGAATGCCACATTGCACAACCTGAAAAATGTTTCTGTGGATATTCCATTAGGTATTATGGTTGGTATTGCAGGCGTTTCTGGTTCAGGAAAATCCAGTCTCATATCAAACACTCTTGTTCCATGCCTTAAGGAATTAATGCAGTCAAAATGTGTGGCTGGAGATGATTTTATTGAAGAAAAGAAATTTGCAACTGATGAAGACGACGATACTCAAAATGATGAGCTTTTGGAAGAGGATTTTGACTCTAAAACTCAGATAATCGGCTGGGAAAAAATCAAACGCTGTTATGTAATTGATCAAAGACCTATTGGACGTTCCCGCACCTCATGTCCAGCAACCTACACCGGAATTATGGACAGAATGAGAAAGCTGTTTGCAGAAAGTGATGAAGCAAAGGAAAAAAATCTTGGAATAGGACACTTTTCGTTAAACAGCAAGGGCGGGTGTCCAATGTGTCACGGCGATGGTGTAATTCATCGTCACATTGGATTCGGTAATTTCATCAATCTAAAATGCGATAAATGCGATGGCTTTGGATTCGTCTCAGAAACAATGTCCATTCATCTGGATGGAAAAACTATTAAAGACTGTCTGGAAATGAGCGTTACAGAAGCATACGATTTTTTTAGGGATAAAGATCCGGTTATTGAAAATATTTTAAAGGTTCTTATCCGCGTTGGAATGGGATATATAAAACTGGGACAAAAAACACCCACAATTTCTGGTGGTGAAAGCCAGCGTATTAAGCTTGCAAAAGAACTGGCAAAAGGTAAAGGCTCCAAAGGCATTTTGTATATTCTTGACGAGCCTTCTACAGGACTTTCCTTCTCCGATTCTCAGAAGCTCCTTGAATTATTGAACGAGCTTGTTGATATAGGAAACACAATCATCCTTACAGAACATGATGTTAACATGCTTTCAAACTGTGACTGGATTATTGAAATGGGACCTGAAGGCGGTAGAAATGGTGGTTATGTCATTGCAGAAGGAACCGCTTTGGACTTAAAACACAACCCTACTTCAATGATAGGAAAATACTTGAAAACAAAAAATGAATAATTAATGCATAAGCCGTAAGGATTTCATAATGACAGAAAACGAGATTTATAATCTGGTAATAAGCTCTCATCATCCTCAAATTAACAGTGTTCTGGTCTGGGAAAAAGGAGAAATCACTGCAGAATGTTATTTCAACGGTTTTAATGCCGAAAGCCGCCATAACATTAAGTCGGTAGTAAAAAGCTTTCTTTCTGCAGCAATTGGAATAGCACAGGATGAAGGTTTACTGAATATAGATGACAGAATCTCAAAATATCTTCCTGAATTTGCAGAACAAAGGGATTTGAAGCACAGACTTATTTCTATCAGACACCTTCTTACCATGAGTTCAGGAATTTTCTGGCAGGGCGGAGTTCATTATCATTGTCCAATGATGGATGCAATGCAGCGTTCAAAAAATTGGATTGATCATATTGCCGATTGTCAGATTCAAAGTCAGCCTGGAACCCTTCATAATTACAAGGAGTTTGACGTTATCCTCCTTTCTGCAATCTTAGGTACAGTAACCGGAGATGCATTTGACTATATCAATGAAAAAATCTTTAAGCCTCTGGAAATAACTAACGACAGATGGATAAAAAGTCCCGACGGTGTTTATTACAGTCCCGCCCTTGATAAAAAACTGGAAACGGTCTCCGCAATGAAAGCAAGGGATATGCTTAAGCTTGGACAACTATTTCTTCAAAATGGGGGCTGGAATGACAGACAGATAATTTCAAAGGAATATATAGATCTGGCAGTTTCTCCGTCTCCTCAGAATAAGGACTACGGCTTTTTATGGTGGCTGGGAGAAGGCTGGTACGGATGCCGTGGTTTTGGTGGTCAATCAATTACCGTTTTTCCATCCCAGTCAAAAATAGTAGTAACCCAGGCCACAGCAACCAGCAGACCGCTTCATTATGAAGATATTATTTTTGCAGTGTAGCTGCCATAAGTGAGATTTTAAAGAATTATGAATGGTGAAATCTGGTGGGTAGATTTTCTCAAGAAAAATTTTAATTTTTTTTATATTTTTTTTATGTTATAATCAAAATATGGCAATTCAAGATTTTATCCCAAGTAAAAATATAAGATTAGACCAGCAGCTAAGGTTTACTGCCGAAATAGATAAAATGACCAGCATCTTAAGACGCACCCTGCTTGTAGACGGTTCACGCTGCGAAAACGATGCAGAGCATTCCTGGCATATTGCGGTTATGGCCCTTCTTTTTGAAGAATATGCAAGCCAACCGGTTGATGTAAACCGTGCCGTAAAAATGTGTGTAGTTCATGATTTAATAGAAATATATGCAGGCGACACCTTTGCTTATGATACAAAAGGAAATGAGGATAAAGCACAGCGTGAACAGGCAGCCGCAGACAAGCTTTTTGCAATGCTTCCTTCCGAACAGGGACAGGAAATCCGCCAGCTTTGGGAAGAATTTGATGCAATGCAAACTCCGGATGCAAAATATGCCGCATGTATGGACAGACTTCAACCATTTTTGCATAATACACTGACTCAAGGCCATACCTGGGTAGAAGGCGGAACAAGCCGTCCAATGGTAGAAAAGCGAATGAGTATTATAAAAGAGTTTATGCCTGGCGTTTACGGCTGGGTAGAACAGAATCTGGATAATGCAATAGAAAAAGGCTGGCTCAAAGTATAATTGATGGAATGGAAAAATGGAATTAACAATTAACCCGAATGGCATCTGGTATCACGGTTCAAATCAGATTTTTACTGAATTGAGAGAAGGCAGTACTATCACTCAGTGGAAGGAACTTGCCGAAGCATTTTCACACCAGCCCAACCGATTAAGCTACAATGATGATGGTGTAATCAGCCACAACGGAACAGAAAAAGGATATCTGTATATCATTGATGAACCGATCACCGTCGATGTAGATGTCTACCAACATCCGCACACCACAATGGATAAAAATGCCGAGTTTCTGACGAAGCGTCCTCTGAGGGTAAAGATGATTTGTGAGCTTTAAGAATGAAAAACAATTTCAAATGGCATAAAGAACAGATTAACGGTAAGTGGTACTCAGTGTGTGACCACAAACATGTCCCGATGATAGAACATACCAAAGATGGAAAATACAAACTCCGAAACGCCAACGGCAAGGCAGTTTTGCACGAGGAATACAAAGATGCAGTAAAACTAGCGCTTGAGGTTTATGAAAAGTTCAAAAAGTTTAATAAGGAGTTTGAGGAGTAGGTTCTGGAGAGTTTTTACCTACTAAAATGCAAAAAACACTTGTTTAGTGGGTAAAAAATTTTACAATTTACCTACTAAAATAACAAAAAGGATGTTTTAGTAGGTAAATTTACTTCCAAAATGCCTGAATTTACAGGTCTTTGACCATAATTTCTTCAATTTTTACCTACTAAAATGTCAAAAATGCCAGTTTAGTGGGTAAATCAAGCAACTCTCCTTAAAAAAACAACCACAAACGACATTCCCTCTTTGTATTAATATGCTCCATTTCTGGAGACCTGGTCAACCAGGGATTATGATTTATTAATAAAACCAAAGGAGTTAAAATCATGCTATTTCAATCAGAACTCTATTCAATCGAATATGATGAAAAAAGCAAATCTCTTGTTCAAACTGTAAACGAAGCACTCAATCAAAATTTCAAACGTATTCTGGATTTTTGGGAAATTCAAAAGCTCGAAAACTATGTAGAAATCCGGATTTTTTCTGATCTTGAAGAGTGGAAAACATTTTACGAAAGCTTTGAAAGAGGCCCTTATCAGGATTATATTATTGGCTGTGCTGATGGTTCAAAAATTTATGTACTTGCTTATGATGAATACAAAAAAACAAATGTGCACAAAAATGATACCGTTGAAGATTTCCAGAAAATTATAATTCATGAATTTGTTCACATTTGTCAGAATCAGATTTCTACACCTGAATCAACACCTTCTTTTATCATGGGTGAAGGACTTGCTACTTATCTTGCTGACCAGCGTTATAATCATGATATAAAAATTGATTACCCCAAAGAAGATATTTTCAATTTTGAAAAATTATTTACACTTACAAATGGTTTATATTCTTTCTCTCAAAAAATAGTCAGAAAAATAGCCGAAAAAGTTCCACGCGAAAAACTAATCGAATATGCATTAAATTACACAAAACTGTATAATGATTGGGAAAGCTTAGGATTTTCGGAATAAAAATTATTCATAAGCTGCCTGGAAAATAGCATTTGTACCATCATCTCATTCCAATGGTATGCGGATGATATGTTTCTGATTCTTGAAATCTCCAATAATCTGGCCGCCGTTTTTCAGCATGATTTTTATGGTAGGCTCGTTGGTTTTCATCGGGAACAGCTTAATTTCTTTATATCCGATTTCTTTGCATTTTTTCAATAACTCTTTGAATAAAATGTTTCCGTATCCTTTTTCTCTGTATTCTTTAGCGATGCCGTACCCCAGATTTCCTGCGCCGACGACCGTTTCCAGATACTCAGATGACGAATGCCTGACTCTGCCGTAACCGACAGGAATACCGTCAACATACAGAACATATGTGGTATAAGGAATCCAACCTTCCGGCAAATCAATACCTCTGGAATTGTTGTCCGTTATCCGCAGCCACTCTTTATACTCGTCATAGGAAAGGTCATATGCCGGATTGGTAAAACCGTTTTCCACATCAAGAATGCCCTGCAGCATATCATATTCCGGTTTTCCCATATCCAGCGATAGTTGTTTTAATTCTATATCAGGCATAATCGTTTCCCATTTAAATCTTCATAATATTCCAGCAGCATTTCCTTTGAAATTGAAATAGGCTGACCTTCGAGTTCCTTATAGATTAAATCTGTTAGTCTGAGCAAACTTGTCCACATGGAGTCCGGGGTGTCTTCGGTAATAAAAGTACTTTTGATTGCAGCAATTTCTTCTGGTGGCAGCTTGTCCATTTCGCGGTTCAATTTGCTTTCGAGTCTGTAGCGGTCACCGAGCAGATCAACATACAAGGTTCTGACATATTCAATAATGCCTCGTGCCCTGAGCAGCGACCCACGATTAATTGCAACCGCAGCCTGCATCAAACGATGCCACACCAGACTGCAGATAAACTCAATATCTTTTTTCTGTTTGTCTCCAAAGATTGCATCGTCCATCCACTTGCGGGAATCAATCATTTTTTGTTCTACGACACCTGTCTTATCATACAACACCTTGAACGCAGGCTTCATTGCAGCGGCCTGTTCATAACAGCCAAAACCAAGATCAATTTCAAGCAGATTGGAAAGCACAAAAACCTCAAGCCGTCTCTGCTCAATCTGCCCGAAGTAAACAATTTCATATTTTTGGGAAACCTTCTGATGAAAATAATCCATCACTTCTTTCATCGAATCATTTGAATCAAGCGCAACAACAAAATCCAGGTCGGAGTGTTCATCCGTAAATCCCACAGCCCCGGAACCAACCTGCACCAGCGCAACAATTTTTTCACACGCTTTTGCAATAGAAAGAATAAAATCAAAAGCTTCCTGTCTGTCCTGTATATTAAAAATCATATTTATATTTCCTTATTTTCATAGTACAAAATCTTTGGATTGTTTACTATAGTGCAAATGGAGTTAAAAAATGAAATTCCTTATCCATTCAACTCGCCGCGACATACACTTTTCGACAATCGAACTTTTTAAGGCTGTCTCATAGCCGTGGCAGGTGCCTTTCATATCATGAACTTGAACGGTAATACCCTGGGCTTTTAACTTTTCTGCAAACTCAATTCCTTCATCGTGGAGGCAATCGTATTCTGCAGACTCAATATAGGTTGGCGGGAAAAATAGCAAATCTTCAATTTCTGAAATTGATGCATATTTTGCCTGGCTGTTCTCCACTCCTTTCAAATACATATCCCAGAATAGTTTATTGCAATTCGAATCCCAGATTGGAGTGTCGGTAAAGTGTTTCATTGAATCTGTACACATTCTTTTATCAAGAACCGGATATATTAGCATTGCACCTTTTGGAAGCGGCTGATTTCTGTCGTGCAACATTACTGTTACCGCAGCGGCAATATTTCCTCCGGCGCTGTCTCCGGCTACGATGATTTTTTCTTGGTTGATATTCAGTGATTCTGCGTTTTGCAAAACCCACATATAAGTGCTGTAACAGTCTTCAATCGCAACAGGATAGCGGTGTTTTGGAAGCAGTCTGTAATCGGGCATGACAACCTTACATTTCAATTCACGGGCATACCATTTTGCAATCTGATAATGAGCAGCCGAAGCCCTCATCAAAAATCCACCGCCATGAAAAAACATAATGCAGGGAAGCTCACCTTCATATTGACGCGGTTCGATTACCAAGGTTGAAAGCTTTGCTCCATCATAACCTGGAGTAGAGTATTTTTTCACCATTACATAATCATCCGATTTACATTTTATAAAACCGTAAGCAAAGTTCACCATCGGATATAAACGCCCAACCATTGAGCCGCTGTAAATCGAGATGCTTTTTAATTCTTTAGATATTGGATATTTCATGATCTATTTTTAATATTTTAGCACAAACCTCCTTTTTGTATAACTACCGTCAATTTTGGAGGATTGTCAATTAAAACAACTCGTCCAGCAGAATATAATACCTGATCTTCTCCCAGTCAGGCTCAATTCCAAGAGCTTCAAAAAGTAATTCAGGCTTACAGTCCTGATAAATCTTTTTACCCCAGGTGCCGTCTGCATTGTGTTTAAGACTTCGGTAACATAGTGCTATGTCCAGCCATTTGTCGTTTACACCAGTATCTCCCAAATCTATTAAACCGCTGAGCTTACCGTCTTCTATAAAAATATTTGGCAAACAAAAATCTCCGTGCGACAAAACAGGTTCACGTTCAGGTCTGTTGTTTTCAAGCCACTTAAGCAGCGCCTTAGGATTTTCAAAACCATCCGGTCCGTAAGTGTCAGGCTCGGCATCATCCACATCAACAAGATTATTTTCCACTCGATACCTTGCTTCTGCAAGCTCGTCATCAAGCGTGATTTTACGGGGGCAATCAGAAATATCCACACTCCACAAAAGCTTGAGCGCCTGGGCGAGAAGTTCGCAAAGTTCCTTTGGTCGCGACATGTAGTAATCATCACAGCTCATTTTTCCTGTCACTCTGCTCATAAGAAGGTACTGGAGCCCGGCGGCTTTATCCTTTTCATAAGCAATAACCTTAGGCACCGGAACCTTACCTTCCAGCCAGCGCATCATCGCAACAGATTCATCATTTTTTGCAGAGGCCTTTTCAATTTTAAGAACACAGTCATCAAACATCAAAACCTTTGCCTGCGACTTTCCCATATCATCACAAGTGTACTTTTTGCCCGAAACGAGAGATTGAATTTTTACCGGTAGATTTTCTATCATATCTTTCATTCTGCCGGCATCCTCTGATTTACAAGCCATTCAATTCCAGATTCTGTTTGATCTACACCTGGGTTGCGGTTGGTCATAACTATTGAAATTTCTTTGGTGCGATAGTTCATTTTGAGCATGCACTGAGCATTTTCGCCCCAGCCTTGAGAAACCAGAATGTCCTGTCCGCCTATGAATAAACCAAGGCCTGTCCAGGAAAAATCTTTTACAGGAGTTGCCATCTCCTTTGCCAGACTTGAGGCTAAGAAATTGCCTTGTCCATTCAGCGAAGCAATAAAGGCTTTTGCAATTGCAAGAAGTTCTTTTGGTGTGGTCCACAGTCCGGATGCAGCGAGGTCAGGAATGACAGGGAATCTTCCTGGGATTGGATTTCCTTCATCATCATAACCGATTGCCATTTTGTTTTCAAAGCGCTCTGCATTTTTTGAGGAAATAAAGAAAGTGCTTTTAAGCTGCAGCGAATCAAAAATCATTTCCTTTGCAAAATCTTCAAAAGGTTTCTGACTAATTTCCTGAATAAGCAGCTGCAGTACGCAGTAGCCGGCATCAGAATATTCAAAAGCAGTTCCCGGATTTTTTTCAGAACAGGCTGGACGATTATTGTAAGAGGTTTTTCCATCAAGAATATCTATAAGTGTAATTTCCGGATCGCCGCGACGAAGACCATAAAAAGCATCTTCGCCATCAAGGATTCCTGCAGTGTGACATAGAATTGCCCTGATAGTGGCACTGCTTTCGTTGCCGTCAGACATTCGCAGCTTCCATTGCTTCAAATACAGATTCGCAGGTTTATCAATATCAATCAGTTTCTGTTCATGCAGCTTCATCACGCAAAGCGCAGTAATAAATTTTGAAACAGAACACGCAGGAAAAATAGTGTTCTCATCAACTACGACTTTGTTTTCTATATCTGCAAATCCAAAATACTCTTCTGCATACTCGCCGGTAGCATTCACCCAGGCACAACCAATTCCAGGAAATCGTTCGATAATCTGATTTTTCATTTGCTCCTCCTGTTTACGAATTCATCAGATCGTTTAATGTGTCTTCAGTTTCTACTGGCTCCCAGTGACCTTCCACGCAGGTTTCAGGATTAAGCGCTTTGATTTTATCTGCGAGCTTCTGACAGAGAACAGAATCTTTTTTATCATGTACGAAATCACTGTAGGTTGAGTCTCCAAGGAAAAGCACTTTGTCTTCTTCAATATAGACAAGTGTAGAATCCTCGGTATGCGGTGCGTCACTTTCCACAACACGAACCTTACAGCCGCCAAGGTCGAGTGTCATTTCTCCAGCGAACAAAATATCAGCCGGTACAACAATCACTTCCTTGCCGCCCGCATATTCCTTTCTGATGCTTTCGTGAAGTGAAAGAAACTCAGCCGGGCCGTTGGTTTCAATTTTCGACTTCCATTCAAGCAAGTGTCCGTTTGTTTTTTCGTTTGCAATGCACAAACCGTTTACCGCATGCATTCCAAAAGTGTGATCCCAGTGCCAGTGAGTGAGTACCGTGAGCGACGGTAGAGGTAGACCTTCCTTCTCCAGCAGCGCATAGAATTCCTTTACATGAATATCAGAATGTCCTGCATCAATTGCAAGACTCCAGTTATCGCCCTTAACATATCCCAGATTCGGGCGGTCTCTTTCTTCTTCAAAAGGCATGATCCATATGTGTTCAGATAGTTTTTTAAGTTCCATTTTTTCTCTCCTCTAGTCAGTAATCCATTTTGCAAAAGCCACATTTGTCGTGCATTCAACAAATCCATTTTTCTTATAGAAATTATAAGCCGGAACGTTTGAATCCGTCAAAAGGAAAATCTGCTTGAGCCCCATCTCCTTTATCGCCTTTTCAATTTCCGCAATAAAAAAGCTTCCAGCTCCCGCACCCTGCCGTTCAGTTTTTACACAAAACTCATTAATGATATATTCCGTTCCCCTGTACCAGTGCTTTATATATCCCATAGAAATTCCTATCGGCTGGTCATCATCAAACAATCCGTAGGTCAACGAATAACTCTGACCAACAAGATCGTTTATGTACATATCAAGCTGCTTTGTGTCCGACCAGTCGTCGTTCCACGGCTCTTTTGTAAAGACGCTGGTAAACACGTCAGTTATAATTTTTTTATCATTTATACTAAGTCTTTTTACGTTAAGCATAACTCCTCCTTATCTCATCCGTCATTGCGAGGGCAAAGCCCGTGGCAATTCACTTATCTTTATTTATGGATTGCTTCGCCTTCGGCTCGCAATGACGAAGATTATTTTTTCATATACCAGTAACTGTAAACCTTCTTAAATCCAAGTTTTTCATAAAGCCTTGCCGCAATTTCGTTAGTCTGAACTACCTGAAGGTATGCATATTCTGCTCCATGCTCCTTCGCTTTTGCAATCAAGGCCCTGCAGACTTTTTCTCCAAGGCCCAAGCCACGAAACTTTTCATTCACAATAACATTCTGAATAAGTGCATAACCCTGTTCAATTGCGGCAGAAGCACAGGCGGCCACTTTACCTTCATGCAGAACAGAACAATAAATTGTGTCTACCAAAACTTTTGAAAGCATTTTTCTGAAAGTATCCTGATTTTTTATTTCAGTGATATTTTCAAAATCAAAATAATATGGCAGCCATTCATCAGGTTTATCCGAAAAACAAGTATCTTTGAAAAGCTGGTCACTGCCATCCTGTAAATTATCCAGAAGCATTACATCTGTTGGCGTTACAATCTGATAACCGCGCTTGGCCAGCAAATCTGATAATTCCTTATCATTTTCTGTAAGCTTGAAATTTGCAGGCAGCCCTTGCTTTTCATAGCATTTTTCACAGTAAGAAATTTTTTCTTCTAACGGAATAGTTGAAGGATAAATAAGGCTTATTGAATTAGCACGACCAGTGTAGCCGTTTGAAAAGCGCATAATCCAGCCATCATACTGCATGATTTTTAATGCAACATGTCCATTTGAAGCAATTTCTTCTAAAAACCTGATTTTGTCTGTCATTTTATAAATCCCATCCCTGATAGCGGTTTTTTTGATACTCCCTGGTGAACTTAGCAATCTGCATCATCTTGGCTTTGCCCCATTCGCTTTCCTGGTGGAGCTGCTGGTAGGTTGCCCAGCGTTCTTCACTCAGTGTTCCGTCTGCCAAAGCCGCAAGAACAGCACAACCCGGCTCATTCGTATGAGAGCAGTCGTTGAACTTACACTGGTCAAACAGCTCGACTACATCAGAAAAAGTTTCATCAATTCCTTCTTCCATGTCGAGCACGCCGATTTCTCGCAGGCCCGGAGTGTCCATAATCCAAACCCCATTCTGCAGCTGGAACAACTGGCGGTAAGTTGTGGTGTGTCGTCCCTTGCCGTCTGAATCGCGGATTTGATTTACCTTCATCAAGTCTCCGCCATTCAAGGTGTTGAGCAGAGTAGATTTACCGACCCCCGACGAGCCAACAAGCGCAATTGTTTTATCCTTCTGCATGTAAGGTTCAAGCTTTTCAATTCCATAGCCGGTCAAAGAACTTATTGCAATTACATCAGCCTTGTCGCAGACTGCCTGAGTGATTTCTACTTTGAGCTCAACATCATCGCACAAATCAGCCTTAGACAAAATTACAACAGGCTTGGCCCCGGTGTTGAGCGTAATAGAAACATAACGCGCAATTCTGTTTTCACTGTAATCCTGATTAAGCGAGGTAACGATGAATACATAATCAAAGTTTGAAACGATAGTTTCTTCCAGAAGATTTTTTACAAAGGCTTCTGCGTGGCCACTGCGATTAGGGCGTTTGAATACGGTGTTACGAGGCAGCACTTCATCAATCAGTGCATCGCCATATTCATTTGTAATTACTTTTACATAGTCACCAACAACAGGCGGTTCCAGTCCGAGGTTGTAAAATTTTCCTTTAAGCTTTCCGAGCAGTTCTTGCCCAGAAGGTAGCAAAATTGTAAAAAGATTTTTCTGCACGCAGGAAACGCGCGCGGTAATTGTATTATTTGTTTTCAATTTTAAGATTCCTAAAAGCAAGAATAAACACCCTGGCGGGCATTCCAGTACAACTCCGCTCTTAGTTTTTAGAAAAGAAAAGCGGAGGTCGATGAACTAATAAAACGTGAATCAATCATAAATCTTTCTCAACCTCCTTTTGTATAAGATATTCACAGATTAGCAAAAACTTTCTTAAAAATCAAGACAAGCCGGTGCTACAGTTTTAAACCCTTTTCTTTTCCCACTCATCCCGTGTAATCAAACAGGTAAGCTCGCCGGAAGTAATCCCCGTTTTAGGATAAGTTCGTGTTCCTTTATCATCAATCAGCGTCATCCCGATTTTTTTCATAACACCAAACGATGCCGGATTTTTACAATCACACTGGGCATACACCTTGTCAATTGAAAGATTTTCAAATGTAAAATCAAGCAGAGCTGCCGCAGCCTCAGACGCAAAGCCCTGACCCCTGTAATTCTTGTTGATTATCCACCCCAGCGTTGCATAAGAATGGTCTTCGCTATGGCTAAGGTCCGCATCACAGCCGCCGATAATTTTTCCTTCATACACAATTACAAACTCATAATCAAGCTGGTTTGCACTCCCCCACTCTTCTGCATTTCGTTTTACAAAATCGCAGGTCTCTTCAAAAGTATCATTTGGCAGCCAGAACATCATTGTAATTTCTTTGTCGCCTGCGTATTCGTGGATTTCTTTTTCATCGCCAAGCTGGACCGGGCGCAGAGTGAGTCTTTTTGTTTTTAGAATTGGTTTTTCCATAATTTAAACTTCCTGTTCGGAATAATAAATTATTATAACCTAGATTCAAAAAATCTTCAAAATTTTGTCTGCTTTGAAAGCTTTTGCAAAATATGTTAATATCACAAATATGATTAAAGCCGTTATTTTTGATATGTTCGAAACGCTTGTTACCTTGTTTGTTGGAAAAACTTATTTTAGTGAAAATGTAGTTGCAGATCTTGGACTTGAGCATGAACTTGACGCATATAGAAAAGCATGGCACGCAACTGAAAATGACAGGACCCTTGGTAAAATCACTTTTGCACAGGGAATAGAAACTGCACTCCGCGAGCTTGGTAAGTATACTCCCGAAAAAGTTGAACTTGTAATATCTCACAGTCTTGCCGCTTTGCAAGATACTTTTTCTGCAATTCCAAAGGAGTCTGTTCAACTGCTCCAGGAGCTTAAAAAGCGTGGAATAAAAATTGGTCTTATGACAAACACCTTTTCTGATGAACGCGATTTTGTAAAAGCATGTGAATTGTTTCCTTATTTTGATGTGCCTCTTATTTCCTATGAAATTGGAATTTGTAAACCAAGCCAGGAAATGTTTGATATGATGACAAAGCGATTAGGTGTTTCTGCAGCTGAATGCCTTTATGTTGGCGACGGCGGCTCCCGCGAATTATACGCTGCCCGAGAAGCTGGTATGAATCCTGTTCAATGCACCTGGTTCCATGACCTTGCCTTTGAGCCGCATGTACCCTGCCCTATTCTTGATGAATTTGAACACGCAGAAAAACAACTGGATATTCTGAAGTTCCTATAATTTATCTGTCTTTAAAGTTTTTAAATACTCTTTATGCTCATCAGAAACACGAAAGCTTTCGCAGGCCTTTTGAATTGCCTTGTTGTGAGTCCATGGTTCCAGGCGGTGCTTTTCTATAACAGGAAGCGTTGCATCATACTGTTTAGCTAGTGCTGTAGCAAAGTACCAGGCTATCATCATTTTAAGGTAATAGTCGTCTCCTTTTTTTGAAGCAACAAGCTCAAGATATTCCGGCTTAAAATCTTCACCAAGAAATTCGTTCATGAGCATGCGCATTCCAAAACGCGCTGTATAAACGTGTTTGCTTGAAATCCATTTTTTTATATAAGGCAAAAGTCGTTCATGATTTTTCTTAAAGACCTTTGGACTCGACTGATCACAAACAGGCCAGCAGTCAATGTAAGGAAGAAATTTTTCAACAGCAGAAATACATTCATCAAAATCTTTAATCATAGAAACAATAAAAAAATGAATGAGATTTTCTTCATAATATTTATGCGGGAGCGTTGCAAGAAAATCCTTAGCTTCTGGGGAACCAGAAATTTCCTTTGCAATTTTTCTCATATCAGGAGTGCGAACCCCAATCATCGTGTCGCTGTTAATATTCGGAACAAGCGGAATCTGAAACTCCCGGTATTTTAAATCCTGTACTTTTATAAGTTTGTCGTAAATTGTCATAACAAAATTATACAACAGATTTTTTAGAAACAAAATGATATAATCATAAAATAGCGCGAGGTAAATATGATAAACAAAAATGATTTTCCCGTTTTAGAATTTGACACAGACAAGGTTGCCAAGTTGAATCCGAGTCAGCTTGTTGATAAAAAGTTTGACTCAACAAGAATGATTATTACATTTTTCCCTGATGCAATTAATAAACTTATTGCAAATGGCGAGCTTGAAGTTTATTACAAAATTGGCGGAGAAAATCCTTTTACAATTTACCGCTTTGTAAAAGACCCTGATGTCCTAATTGTTCTGGGTCAAGTTGGTTGTCCTTCCTGTGGTGGAAATCTTGATTTGTTTTATGCCTTTGGAATTACAAAAGTAATGTTCTGTGGCGGCGGTGGAGTCTTAGACAAAAATATTAAAGTAGGCCAGCTTCTTGTTGTAGACGGTGCAATCCGCGACGAAGGATTTTCTTATCATTATGTTGAACCTTCGCGCTTCATTTATACAGACAAAAAAATCAGCGACAAAATTGCAGCTTATCTTGAGCAATATAATATTCCTTATCTTCGAGGCCTTACCTGGACTACAGATGCCCTTTTCCGAGAGACCGCAGAAAAAGTGGAACTACGAAAAAGCGAAGGCGCAAAAATCGTAGAAATGGAACAGGCAGGATGTATTGCCGTTGCACAGTTCCGAGGCTTTGATTACGGTGCAATCATTTACGGCGGCGACGATGTTGCTTCAGAAGAATGGAATCACCGCGGCTGGAATACACGAGAAGGAATACGATTTAATCTTGTAATGCTATGTAAGGAAATTGTTAAAGAATTTTAAATATAGTGAGGCATAACAAATGGCAAACAAAAAATATTTAAAAAAATTATTATCAACATTTTTAACAGGAGCAATCTTTTTATGCTGTTATGGAATCAACAAGGCTTACGCTGCCGGCGGAATTGCCATTAACGAAGCAAATTTCCCTGATCCGATTTTCAGGTCTGTAATCGCTGGTCCGGATTATGACAAAGATCAAGACGGCTTTCTTTCTGAATATGAAATTGGCATAACCTATAATATTCACTGTGAAAATCTTGGTATACATTCCGTAAAGGGAATAGAATACTTTGAGTCTCTTGTAGGAATCTGGTGTCTGAACAATCATATTTCGGAATGGGATCTTTCGGGTAATCCTCATGTTAAGGGAATCTGGTGCTCCTTTAATGATTTTAAATCCCTTGATTTTTCTGACTGCCCTGAACTTGAATGGGTTTATTGTTACAACTGCGACCTTCGTTCTTTAAATGTTTCAAACAATCCGGAGCTTGCTTACATGGAGTGTAATGCAAATCCAAATCTTACAAAGCTTGATATCAGCAAAAATCCTAAGCTTGAAAATTTATTCTGCAGTGACTGCGGGCTTACCTCTCTTGATGTTTCAAATAATCCGCTGCTTTGTGAACTTGACGCTTTTAACAATGATTTACGCACTCTTGATTTTTCAAACAACAAAAATCTTAAACGCCTTGATATCTGGAATAACCCAAAGCTTGGCAATGTTGATGTAAGCAACCTTAAAGGACTTCAGTTTTACAACTGTGCAAAAAACAATGTTACCAGTCTTGATATGAGCGGCAACAAAGAACTTGTAATGCTTGTGTGCAGTTATAACGAAAACCTTACATACCTGAACGTAACAAAAAATCCAAAGCTTGCTTATTTAAATCTTGAATGCGATTACAGACTTACTTCTCTTGATATTTCTAAAAATCCAAAACTTTATCACCTGTATGCCTTTGGACTTCTTGCCTTGCCTGCAATTAATATAAGTTACAACCGTCGTCTTGTAAAAGCTTACAAGGAAGGGGAGTATAAAGAAGAGCCGCACCTTGGTTATGTTCATTCCTATACTCTTGATTATGGTGGCAGCGGGGATTATTTTGATGACCTTAAGCACGAGCTGGTTGTAGATGATGGAAAAATGATTATTGTAAATCCTGTTCCAGATGATGGAGTTCCCGACTCTTATGTAAATAAAAAAGACGGACACTCTGTTTTTGATAAATTTGCTACCAGAGAAGAAGCCGTTCAGCTTTTATATGAAATGGCCGGAAGCCCTGAGGTAAGCGGAACCTCCAGGTTTAAAGATGTTGCCCCTAATGCTCCTTATGCAAAAGCAATCAAATGGGCAGAAGATAATAAAATCTGTTTTGGATTTCCAATTATCTGTTCCGATTCTTTTGGCGTTGGAAGGCCGCTCACAAGAGAAGACTTTGGTCTTATGGCACACCGCTATGCAGAGTATCTTGGTTTTGGCACCGCCTTTGATTACGGAAGAACAGACTGGTTTGATGATTTTTACGATATAGAGTTTTATGCCTGGGGACCTTTTACCTGGTCAATTCAGTGGGGAGTTGTAGAACCCGTTGGAAACAAATGTTATCCTCATGGCAGAATTACCCGTGAAGAACTGGAAAAAGGCGTTGCTCAGATTTTTGATCTTGATGAAGGCGCTTCGTATTCTGCAAGAGTAAATGGTAACGGAGAATAAAACAATTACACGCGAGCTGGTAAAAGAACTATAAAACCTTTGCAGTTTCTATGATTTTATTAATCATGTCAATGTTCTTTTCGATGAACGATGAATAACCGTTGATTCTTAAAACATCAAAGTTTTCTCCGTCTTCTGAAAAGAAGCAGAGTTTTATTGTGTTCAATTCCCAGTATTGATAAGTTATTGCATCATAAGTTACAACAATAGCATTACCGATTTTTTCCATTTTGTATGATGTTGGAACAACGCAGGCATTCATTGAAGTAGACAACATGTCTCCCAGAATATATGTATAATAATCTGCGTAACCGTAATCTGCTAATGAAAATTTTTCGGTATAAATTACAGAATCCATTTTTGTTGTATCCGGCAAAACATAATACTGACCGTCAAGAACATAATTTTTTGGAAGCTGCAATTGGAAATTGTTGTATTTAACCTTTGCAGATTTTTTTACCTTTACCTTGTTCATTTCGCGGATTACCGGAGCCGGGATGTCTGCAGAGTCTAAAAAGTATGATAATTCATTTGGAGAAAGTGAGCCAAACTGAATACATTCTGTAATGATATTTTCATTTTCATCTTTTTCCCAGATCAGATTTGTAATAGGAACAAAGAAATCAACTAAGCCAGATCTTATAACGTTGCCGTCAAGGTCAGTTTTTTTACTTACAAAACTTCCAGGAAGCTGGGCCCTCATGTTCATGTCTGTATAGAAAAAAAGATTCGAAAGCTTTGGCTTTAAGATTTTGTTGAAATCTTCCTCTGTGCCTTCATTCATTTCAATCAATTCAATAGATGTCATGAAGCCTTTTGTGATATTTACAGTTGCGGTACATGCAGTCTGATTTTCCATATCTCTGTAACGTACCATGTAGCCGGTTCCAATGTTTACAAGATTAATAAAGTTTCCGTTGCTTTCACGATAAACGACACCAAGTCCGGCGAGGTCATTCAAATCCATAAAGGTCATCTGAGCAAACAAACCGGTACTTAAAAAAACAGACAGAATAAATACAATTATTTTTTTCATTTTTTCCTCCAAAATGTCACTTTGTGTTTTAAATTTCAAAATCCAGACAGGCACGCGATGCAGTAAAAGGTCTAACTTTTGTATCTGCCACAGCCACATGTTCAGGATGTTTTGAATAACCTTTGAGCGCTTCTTCCGATTCAAAGGTTGAGTCCAGCATTAAATCTGCAGTTGAAGATGGGAGCCTTCCTGTTGCGTTTACTTTGATATCTACAAGGCCCGGGATTTTTCCTTTAAGCCCTTCGAGTCCTTCTTTGATTCCTTTTTTTACAGATTCTTTTTCAGAATCGCTCATGTCTTTTAATGTCCATAAAATAATATGTTTTACCATTTGTTTTTCCTTATGAATTTATTTTAGCATGATTTTTGAATTAATACAGTGTTTCGCCCGGCATTTTCTGCTATAATACACATATGAACATTTACGTTGATTTTGATGATTGTCTGTGCGAAACTGCACGTTATTTTTCTAAGCTGATTGTTGACCTTTTTGGCCTTGATATTCCTTACGAGAAAATCAGATATTTTAATTTGCAAAAGTCATTTTCTTTGTCTGATGAAGATTATGAAAAAATGATGATTATTGCCCACAAGCCTGAATCTCTTTTGTCTTTTGAAGAAACTCCGGGAGCTGTTCAGACTCTTAATGAATGGATTGACCAAGGCCATGATGTAAAGATTATAACCGGCCGCGCTTCTACTGCTTATGATGCTTCAAGAACCTGGCTTAATGAACATGGACTTGAACGCGTAAATTTATACTGCCTGAATAAATATGGACGAGATACCTTTTTAAAAGGCAGCACCTTCAGTCTTGAACTTGAAGACTATTACAAAATGCATTTTGATTATGCTGTAGAAGATTCGCCGGATGCATTCAAGTTATTTAACCATATGCCAAATCTTAAGGTTATGGTTTTTGACCGCCCGTGGAACCGTGAATGTGAATTTCCAAACTCAAATTTCAAACGTTGTTTAGACTGGAAAATTATCAGGGACAGTATTTAGAACATAAGCTTCATAGGCTTTTTCCCAGGTATCAAGTGCGTATGGTCTTCGTTCATCACCAATCTTCTCTGCATATTCTTTTACAAAGGCCAGGAAAAAATATAACCGTTCACGGCATGTAGAAAGCTCCTCAATAATAAGCTCGGTCCACACTCTTGCCTGTTTATACTGGTCCGACTGCCTCAAAGAATTGATATATGAAGCCTTATCAAAAGGAACTCTTTTTTCTTCTATGCTCACTTTTCCGTCATCAGTGATTTCAAGAATTGTATAAGGCATGCTGTCTTTTTTGCCGTCTAACGGAAGCCCGCAGGAACCAGGGTTTATCAAATACACATCTTTTTCTTTTACCTTATACGACCACTGAATATGTGCATGCCCAAAAATATAAATACCTTTATCTAATTTTGAAACACATTCTTGAAATTGAGGATCATTGTCCCATTCAGCGTGAATTTCGTCCAGAAATCGTTGCGGATCTGCCCCCGGCTGTGTGTTCCTGTTTGCAACTACTACCGAATTCCATGTATAAAACGGGTAAGTTCCCACAAAAGTCATAGAAGAATGTGCCATATGAACAGGAATCCCGTTGCATTCAAAATCAGCAGTATGTGGGAGCTGCAGCATATACTCACGATTATCCTGTTTTATGTTTTTATAATTCCAATAAGAAATCTGCATCTGCCCGTCTGTCCATTGCGAAGGGTCTTTTCCAACAAGATCTTCAATGTACTTTTCTTCATTCCCGCGGATAACTGTTTTGTTTGGAATAGCTCTGATTGTTTCCATGCATTCATTAGGCCAGGGCCCGCTAAGGCAATAATCCCCAACAAAAAGATAATGAGAGACATTTTGATTTTTTGCATCCTCGAGCACAGCCTGCAGAGCCGGAAGGTTTCCATGAATATCTGATATGATTGCGTATTTCATTTTCCTTAAAGTTGAAAGACTGTGTTTCAAGGATAATCATTCTTTGGCGAGTCTAACTTCGGTAACCATATCAGCATTTACATATCTGATATTTTTTTTGTCTTCAATCTTGATGAAGTTGTCTTCTACAGCAAGAACTGTAGCAACATAACCACCTAAGCCACCTTCGATATAGATAGTTACTTGTTTTCCAATACATTCCGAAAGCATTTTTGGTGCCATAAATTTTTCTCCTTTTCTTGTTCTTCTTCTAAGCTGTCTGTGTCTTCGTCTCCTGCTATGTATCATAGGAAGATAGATGCAGAGGATGAAAACTATAAAGAAATAATACGATGACATGTTTAAATGATAGTCTAAAAAAACGGATTTTTCAATAATTTGCTGTTGAGTTACCAGATAAACGGAATAACTCTAAAGCGGACTTTCTGTTTGTATTCTTTGTAGCCTGGCAGGCCTTCTTCCAGAACCTTTTCTTCGTTCTTAATTCTTTTTGCAATAATCGGAAAATACAAAAGCGTAATTGCAAATGAAATAATTGAACCAAGAACAAGCGGCATTGCAAGGAACAAAAACAACGTGCTCATATACATTGGATGACGCACAATTCCATAAAGACCGGTATCAATAACCTTCTGATTTTCCTGAACTTCTATAGTGCGCGAAAGATATGTGTTTTCGCGAAGAACTTCTGCATACAAGATGTAAGCAAGTAAGAAAATGCCGGCGGCGATATAAGAAACCAGGTCCGGCAAAATGATCCATCCAAAACGGAAGTTCAAACCTGCAACAATAAAGGCTGCCAGGAACATTATTCCGCTAAGGGCAATTACGGACTTCTGCTCTTTTTGTTCTTCCTTTGCATTCAGACGTTTTTTCAAAAGCTCAGGATTTTTGAACATCATTACAATACCGGCAGCAAACATAGGAATAAAAAGTATTCCCAGCAAAAGCCAGGCACCCATAAACCTAAAGCTTCCTGCAGGAACAAAAAGCAAGACCCCCATCAAAATTACGCCACAAAAAAACTTAGCCAAGGCTAAAAAGAAAAGCTTTGCATTCATGTTTAAATAATACTTTAATGAAGGGGATTTATCAACTTTTTTGTGTCTGATCCGGATAGCTCCAGAATTTTCCTTTGTGAAAGTTTTCATTTCCAAGAGGTTTTGCCGTTAACTTGAAAATAACGCAGCCGTCAGGGCAGACAATTGTTTTTGTGTACTTGCTGTCGCCGCCAAGATTTTCAAGGTCACCTCTTTTTTTAAAGTATATTCTCTTGGGCCATTTTTGCCTACGGCAAGAACCGCGCTATCCATGGTTCCGACTTTCGGCTCCATTTAACTGAAGCTAAAGTGTAATGACTAAAAGCTCAACGCAATAAGCAGTTCAATTACAAAAACTCTACAGGAATTGCGAGAGCCATAACTTCGCCTTTCTGAATTGAGAAGACTTTGTCGCTATTGCAAATAATTATATTTTGTCCAATCTGAATATTTTTAAGGCGATTGGTGATGTACAGGTTCTTTGCATCTTCTGCATTTGGAGAAGCGGTCTTTTTTATTTCAATTGGATAAAGCGTGTTGTTTTCTTCAATAAGCAAATCTATTTCTACTTTGTCCTTGTCTCGATAAAAGTATAGAGGAGCATCTTCTCCATTATTTGTAAAAGATTTTATTATTTCACTGACAACATAAGTTTCAAAGAAAGCTCCTGCCATTGCTCCGTTTCTCATAACTTCAGGACTAGTCCATCGTGTAAGATATGCAGCAAGACCTGTGTCCATAAAATAAAGTTTTGGTGTTTTTACGACGCGTTTTTCAACATTTACAGCATATGGTTTAAGCAGGTAAACAAGTCCACTCGTAACAAGCAAAGACAACCATTTTTTTGCAGTCACTTCACTAATTCCACATTCTTTTGCCATATCCTGATAATTTACAAGTTGGCTTGTTCTTGCTGCAGCTACAGTTATAAATTGGAGAAACTGTGTTTCATCCGCAACCTGTGTAAGATTACGGATATCACGTTCAATATAAGTTTTAAGGTAGCTGGCATAAAAATCTTTTGGAGAGACATTTCCTTTGATTACTTCTGGATAACCGCCTAGAAAAATCCTGCTCCAAGTATCCTGTACTGAGTATTTTGTTTTAGACAGAGTTTTGTTTCTTTTAAGAATATAATCTTTTGTAGGAATAAAAGTATTACTAAATTTGTCACCACGGATTTCGCGAGCAGAAAGCGGATAAAGCTGAATAATACCAATGCGACCAGAAAGACTTTCTGTTGCTTTTTCCATAAGCTTGAACTGCTGACTACCTGTAAAAAAATACATACTGTTATGACGATTTTTATCAATTTCAATTTTAAGATAACGGAACAAATCAGGGACATATTGAACTTCGTCAAATATACAAGGTTCCGGGTGTAATTCTATAAATGTTTTTGGATCGGTCTTTGCAGATGTTTCTTCCATTGGATCATCAAAAGTGATATAAGGAACTTTATGAGTTTTTGTTATTTTCTTTAAGAGAGTTGTTTTTCCTGTCTGACGAGCGCCAGTTACCAGAACACTAGGATAAGAGTTTGCAAGCCTTCTAATTGTTACTTCTGCATGACGATTAACATAATCCATAGACACCACCTTTTTAACCATGGGACAATCCAAAGTCTTATTATATTTTATCCCATATTGTGGTTTTGTCAACAGATTTTACATTATACGAAAATCAGCACATTATTCATATGATAATTTGATTCTCTTTTTGATATTCTAATCTATCCTCACCTTATTCTTCAGGTTGGAATAGTTTTCGGTTAGCCAGACGAGCAGCTTTTCTTTGCTGAAGGCTGTGTCTTCAAAAATCGAAGTATCCGGCTTAAGGATAATCTGAGTTCCGTGCTGGATTGTAGAATCATTATTTTTACTTGTAACAGCATGCTGTGGAACTCCGCGGATGTAATCCTGTTCGTAGATTTTTCCGTTTCGCCAGACGGTTATTGTAAGCTTTTCGCAAAGGGAGTTTACAAGTTTAAGGTCATCAAAGGGAAGGTCACCCATCTGGGCATACTCAAGTTTTGTAATGGGCTTACCCGAAAAAAGATTCTGCAGGACTTCTTCGTGAATCACTCCATCGTCATCCAGTTTGATTCCGCGGCCATCATCAAAAATCTTAAGGCAATTATCAGGCAGCAGACTAAGCTCAATTTTAGCACAAAAGCCTGCAGCCAGCTCTTCAAACGAATTCCCAAGAATCGTGAAAATCATTTTGTGCATGTCATCGCTCAAAGTCATTTTTTCTTCCTCCAAAGATTTGGTTTTACAATTTGCAAAAAGTTCAACCTCCGGAATGTCGTACTCTTGCAAATAGTTTTTGATATCTTTTGGAGATGAACCGAATAAACTTTTGAACGATCTAGAAAAACCTTCGTGAGATTCAAAGGAATATTTCATGGCAACATCAATCACTTTCATACCGTCAAGCAAATCCTTTATAGAATATTGCAGCTTCCTGATTCGCACATAAGCGGTAATCGGAATGCCGTAAAGATCCATAAACTTTCTACTGATGTAAAAAGGACTGTAGCCCATAAAATCTGCGAGTTCCTTTAGCTCAAGTTTGCTTTCAATGTTTTTTTCAACATATTCAAACAGCGGTTTAAAATCATCCATATCTGGCTCCTCCAAAATTATACGATAATTTTACCACCGCTGTCATTTTGATTCTTGATAATTTTTGCGATTAATAATTTGTTGACAGTTGTTTAAAATGTACTATACAATAATATAAATTAAAAAGTAAAATTGAGTCTTTGGATTTGCTATGAATTCAAGACCCAGGGAGAACAAAATGTTTAATAATTCTATCAAAAAGTTTTTTAAGGCAACCCTTCTATTCACAGTGCTTCTTACTATTTTTGCCTGTTCTAATGCTGTTAATGGAACTAATGATGGGGGG
>JAGCDP010000050.1 GCA_017651065.1 Treponema sp. | reverse complement strand
ATATTTGACTGCAAGTTTTTTGTAACCGACAACTCCTGCCTTATATTCTGCCAAAACTTTTACACGCAAGTCAATCGGATGTTGAATTGTAAATCCCATTTTTAACCTCCAAAAGTGTCTAACTTTTGGGGGTCAGTTCAGCAGTGCGAACGAGGGGGAGACTTCCCCCTCTTTTTTTATTTGTTTTTTCTTTTCTATAGGTGTATAATTTAATATCATGCTTGAAATACTTAACGACGAGGATTATGAAAAATTCCGTAAGGTTATTTATGACCAGTGCGGAATTACATTTTCGACAACAAACAGGTCTATTCTCGACAGCCGCATAAAGGATTTGCTGCGTAAAAAAAATATTGCAACTCCTGCTGAATATCTTGACCTGGTTTTGAAGAATTCTGAAGAAATGAAGCTCATGCTTGATTCGGTTACAACTAACCTTACAAGGTTTTTCCGTAATCAGCCGCATTTTGACGCTTTTACTAATTATGTTATTCCTGCTGTCATTGAACAGAAAAAGAAGGGTGCAGACAGAACTATTCGTATCTGGAGTGCTGGTTGTTCTACCGGCGAAGAGCCTTATACTATTGCAATGATTATGAAAGAAATATGTCCTCCTGGTTTTGATTTTAGGATTACGGCTTCTGATATTTCCCTTAAATCTCTTATGGTTGGTCAACAGGGCTTTTACGGCGACAATAAGGTAGATGGTATTCCTGCCGACTATCTTGCAAAATATTTTACAAAGGTAGACGGCGGCTATCAGGTTAAAAAAGAGCTTCAGGATACAATCCATTTTGACTACCATAACCTTATGAACGATTCTGGTGCCCGCAATCTTGATGTTGTTTTCTGCCGTAACGTTCTTATTTATTTTGATGAGCCTGCTCAACTTACTGTTATAAACCGTTTCTGGGATTCTATGGCTGCACAGTCGTATTTGTTTATTGGGCATTCTGAATCTTTGTTTGGTATGAAGACTCAGTTTGAATTCTTAAAAACTGAATGGGCGTGTCTTTACAAAAAGAACAGGTAAGCATCTATGGATAAGATTTCTGTAATGATTTGTGATGATTCTGCGCTCATGCGGAATCTGATTGGCCGTATTATTTCTGATTATGATGGTCTCGAGGTTGTAGCTAAAGCAGAAAATGGTCAGGATTTGCTCGATAAAATTCCTGTCTATAAGCCTGATGTAATTCTTCTTGATATTGAAATGCCTGTTATGACCGGTGTGCAGTTTCTTGAGAAACGAAAGCAGCTGCATATTGATATTCCTGTTATTATTCTTTCAAGTATTGCTACTCAGGGTGCCGCTGTTACTATGCGATGTCTTGAGCTTGGCGCTGCCGATTTTATTACTAAGCCGGGTGGTTCTTCTGTTACCCTTAAAATCGGCGATGTTTCTGATGAAATTATTGAATATGTTTCAAGCTACGGTGCGTCTTATGCTGCTTTGCACGGTAAGACTGTTCCAGACCCTGATTATTTTAGTCATCTTGTAAAACTTAAGGCTGCAGAACGATTTGTTGTTCAAAAGAAGGGTGAGGATGCCGCTAAGCTTGCTGCTATTTCTAAAACAGAATTTGTTGTTCCGGCTTCGTGGTCTGCTCCACGCAATAAGGAACCTGTTGTTATTACTCCGGAGCGTGAAGGCGGCCGCATAGAAATTATTGCAATTGGTATTTCTACCGGTGGTCCTAATGCTTTGCGCGATATGCTCGCAAAGATTGACCCTGAATTAAAACAGCCTATTCTTGTTGTTCAGCATATGCCTGCAGGATTTACTGCTGAATTTGCAGAAAGCTTGAATCATATTTGCCCGCTTGAGGTTACAGAAGCAAAGAATGGCGAGCCTGTTCTTGGCGGTCATGTTTATATTGCTCCCGGTAACTATCATCTTTTAATAGAAAAGCGGCCTCTTAATGCTATTATCCGTTTAACCCAGGATGATTTACGCAACGGACACAGACCTTCTGCAGACTGGCTTTTTGAATCTGTTGCAAAGCAGTATGGTAACCATGCTCTTGGTGTTATTATGACAGGGATGGGCCGCGATGGTGCTGCTCAGCTTGCCGAAATGCGTAAGAAGGGTGCCTGGACTCTTGGACAGGATCAGGCTTCTTGCATTGTATACGGTATGCCAAAGGTTGCATGGGAAATGGGTGGTGTTCAAAAACAAGTGCCGCTCGAGTGCCTTGCTGCAGAAATAAGTCATCTGGCCCGCGCACATTTAGATCACTAGTGCTCAAGTTCTTTTAATCGTTTTTCGCATTCTCTGGCGCCTGCCTGGTTGTGTAATTCCTGGTAGGTGTCGCGAAGGTTATAGAGTGCATTTGTATCGTACGGGTTACGGCAAAGGGCCTGTTCAAAATGGTCGCTTGCAAGACTGTATTGTTCCATATTAAAAAGTGCTACTCCTGCAAGGTTCCAGAAAGAGGAATTTTCTGGTGCAAGTTCTATTCCGTCCTGACTGTAGCCTAGTGCTGCAACAAAATCTTCGTCGTTAATGCAGATTGAAGCAAGTGTATCCAGAACATCAAGACGTTCCGGGGCAATTGCGTGTGCTTTTTCAAGGGAGTTGCGGGCGTTTTTAATGTCGCCTGAATCGCGGTAGGTTATGCCAAGATTGTACCATAAAAGATAGTTGTCCTGTTGTATTGTGATTGCCCGTTTAAAACAGGCAATTGCTTCGTAGTATTCACCGCCGCTTGCGAGAAGGATTGCCTGATTGTTCAATTTGTCTGGTCGCTCTGTCATTTTTATCCTTATTTGTACTCCTGTGGTATAAGCTTGTTGAACAATTCTGAAATAAGCGGATTCTGGGCAAATTTAGCGCAGTTTTTCTGGATAAGCTCTTTTCCAAGCTGTGCGGCTTTTTGTATGCAGTCGCTTGTATTTAAAAGTGCAATGCATTCTTCAACGGCAGGGGAGTTTATTCCTTCTTTTTGTGCTTGTGCCATAAGGCTGCTTATTCTTTTTTTATCGTCTGGGCGGGTTTGTATATGAAGCAGTACCGGCAGTGATTTTTTTCCTTCTACAATGTCGTCGCCGCGTTTTTTTCCGGGATTTCCTTTTGTAAGGTTTATTACATCATCAATTATCTGAAAGCCTACTCCAATCTGGGCAGCTGTTTTTCCGTAGGTGGCGGCCTGCTGTGGTGTGGCTCCGCCTGCTATAAAGCCAACCTGTGCTGCAAGTGAAGCAAGGGTTCCTGTTTTATTCTGTACCATTGCCTGATATTCTTGTGTTGTAGGAAAAACCTTTGTTTCTTTGTGCCAGTAAATGTCCATTGCCTGTCCAAGATGAAGGCGGCGGAGTTCGTTTGTGTAAAGCTTGTAAAAGGCAAGCTTCTGTTCGGGAGTGAGTTTTGCTGTTTCAAGGCATACCGGGGCTTCAAAATAAAGCCAGCTTGCACTGTTTAATGCATGATCAATTCCGTAGCTTATGTGTGCGGCAGGTTTTCCGCGGCGAAGGTCTGCTCCGTCTTCTATGTCGTCGTGAATAAGGCTTGCTGTATGAACAAATTCTATAAGGGGGGTGAGTGAAAGGGCTTGTTTTTGTGTAAGCGCTCTTGCTGCGTTTTTCTCATCAAGCTTTTTTGCCATGTCATAGCAGAGCATTAAGAAAAGAGGACGCCATCTTTTTCCGCCAAGTTTTATAAGGTCAATGTCTGGAGCTGCCAGTTTTTTTATGAAAGTTTTGTTCTGGGTAATTGCATCCGGCAGATTTGAAAACGATGCCTTCTGCCATTTAGCGTCAAAGTCGTAAGGCAAAGCGTCTGTAAGTGCGAGTTCAATTTTTTCCTGCAGCATTGAAAGCTTTTTGTTCATATTTATATTATATATGAAAACTCGTTTTTCGCAACGCCCCGCGGCAACTGGATTTTCCCACTTGTTTTCACTTAATATCCACAAGTTATCCACATTTTTTTAACGCCAAGTGGTTAAAAATGACACAGTAGGAGTGATTATTTATTTTAATACAGATTTTTACAATTTTAGAATTAATACAAAAAGAGTTGCTAAGTTGTTATAATATATAGAATTAGCACTATTTATGATATCTGCCGGCGTAAATAACTACATTTTTATGTAATACTTTATGTGGTGATTTTTTGAAGTGTTTTTGTCAAAAGCACTGGTATACTACTTTTTACTGAGTTTTCCACAAGTTATGCACACCGTTTGATGAGTGCTGGTAAAAAAAAATCCGGCCATATAGACCGGATCTTGCAGGGCAGGGGAAAGTTTAACCTAAAGAAACTTCTCCGTGCTCGTTGATTGCCAGGATTGACTTACAGCCGGAACAGCGGAAGCGACCAGACTTAACTGCTCTAAGTTTTTTGCTGCAAACAGGGCATTCAATAATAAGAGGGAAAACAGAAGAGGCAGTTTGTCCGCCTTCAGAGAAGAAATTGATTGCTTCTTCTGTTGAGTTTTTAATATTAAAGAATTGAGAGAATCCAAGAAGCTGGAATACTTCATAAACCTTAGGCTGAATTTCAAGAAGAACAATATCGCCGCCCTTTGGTTTTACCATTTTAAGGAATACTGTAAAGGAGCCGATGCCTGTTGATGAAACATAGTTTAAGGCTGCGCAATTGAAAACAAGATTTACAAATCCGGCTTCAATTACTTGGGTGATTTTCTTTTGAAAATATGTTGAGTTATACGTGTCGATATATCCTGTAAGATAAACGATGAGTCCGTTAGGTACTCCAAAAGACTTGTCCAGACGTATCTGAAGGCTGTCATCTTTATCTTGATCAAAGCCAGGAATAACTACGTTGTTACTATCCATTTTAAACTATTTCTCCAAAATATTTTTTTAAACTAATCAATACTCTATTTTACTATATAAATGGGGCATATGTCAAATTGTTTTTGATTATTGTACAAAAATAGTGTATAATTGAATTAATTCTTACTGCCGATAATGAAGCTGGGAAGGATTTTATAAATTTATGAAAAAAGCGTTTAGACTTGTTCTCACTTATTTTCTTTTTCTCGTAATTGGAACAGCAATTGGAATGTTCTTTTATTATGTTTATCTGCATCTTCAGGCTTCTGTAGCAGGACAGCAGGCACCTTTATTTATAAAAGACGATATATTCAGGGTTCTTTTTTATGTTGTAGGCTGCCTTCTGCTTTTTGTATGTCCTGCAATGGTTTATGCACGAATCAGTAACAAGGGTGGTATTGCTCATTTTATAATGTTTATTATCCTTTCGTGTGCAACCTGGGCTGTTCTTATTCCTCTTCTTGGACATTTTGAAAAAAAGATTACTTACAATACAAAAGACAGTTCTAAAGTACTTACAGAAGGTTATTTCCGCGAAAATGGTGATAAAGTTTACTATTTTACAGATGATTACAATAAAAATCCTTATACCGATACTCCAACAATTGTAATAGATACTACACCGGAAGGAACTGTAGAAATTGAAAATATCAAATCTTCCCGTGATTTTGTTCTTTTCCGCGATTCAGCTCCTTACAATGATATACTATTGAAGAAAACCTTCAACGAATCAGAAAAGCAGTCTATAATTTCATTTTCTCTTATAATGCAGCATGCACAGAATGCATTTGAAAAGGGCTGGACCTTCTGGCTCGGATTCCTTTCGCTTGGGCTTTTGATTATGTCTCTTTACGGTGCGGCAGATCTTTTCCGCTGGAGACTTTTGAATTCCGGATTTCTGATGGTAATGACCTTTGGTATTTATGTTGCAAATACTCTTTATTATCATCCGGTTGTTACTTCATTCCGCAGACAGCATATAAACAGCAAAGGATTTTTTATTTTCCTTGGAAAATACATGGATGACCCGCTTCTTGTTCTTGTAAATGTAAGCTTGAGTCTTGTGTTTGTTATTATTGGAATTGTGCGTTTTGCTACAAGAAAAAAGAGGAGCCTCTAGGCGGATAAGGTGCTAATATGAAAAAGATTTTTACTATTTTATCTGTATTCCTTGGGCTCGGTTTTGTAGTTTGTTTTGTTGCAGGAATGTTCGGCAATGTTCCTGAAATTGTTTCTTCGCGTTCAGTTTTCCTTTACCGTTTCTGCATTGGTATTGAATACTTTGCACGCTTCCTTCCTGCAATGGCAATTTCGGGCTTTATAATTTCACTTTCTGTATATTTTGGTCATAATTCTCAGGGAAGTTCACAAGGCTTTTCAAGTGCAATGGGTGACCGTTTTAAGCTTGTAATAATCGCCGGACTTGTTTGTACTTTCCTTATAACTCTTACAAACGAAACATTTTCTTTGTGGTCAAGACAAAAGCGTACTCAGCTTGAAAACAAACCAAAGATTATAAAAGAATATATTGATGTTGGAAATCTTCTTCTTCAAAACGGATTGAATGAACGCGCTCTTGTATATGCAAATGCTGCCTTAAAGCTTAATCCAAATTCACAGGAAGCCCGTGACCTTAAGAGCCGTGCAGATTCAGAAATAAACAGAATTTATACAAGTACACTTAAATTTGATCTTACAAGAGCACAGCCGCTTGAAACAACAGATGATTCACTTATTATGGATGTTGATCAGATAAATGATTCATATAAATGTCTGCTTCAGGCACGTTCTGCTTTTGATAATGAACAGTGGTTTAATGCACATTATTATTCAGAGCTTGGATTAAAGCTTACAGATCCTAAAAATCCTAATATTGATGAATTAAAGACAATTTCTGCTCAGGCCTGGAATAATATTACACAAAAGCACAAAAATACAAATAATCCTGAATTTGAAATATATGATCAGAAATATAAGGGCTATCTTGCTCTTGTAAATAAAAACGACCTTGAAGCTTATTATATCTTCCGCGGACTTTACGAAAACTATGATGATCTTAAACGCGATTCAGATGTAATTTTCTATCTTGAAGTTGCTACAAACCGCATAGAGCAGCAGTACTTCTTTGTTGACGAAACTCTTGAACTTGAATCCTTTGAAAGTGCAAATGATGTTTATTTTGCTTATACCCATGATAACGGGGCAAAGGAAATTGTTTACTTCAAGGGAGTTACTTCAGTTCAGTCTACAGGTCAGTCAATTCAGTACCTGCGTGACCTTACAATTGTAAGTCTTAACAGCCATGGACGCTTTTTACGCAAGCTCACAGTTCCATATGCAAAGCTCATGCCTGTAAGTGTAAAAAATCTTACTGCCGAAACAAAGGAAATGCTTCTCATAGACGAAAAAACAGACTTTGTTCCATATTTGCTGCTCAAATCTGTTGGCCGCGATGACCCAAATATTCAGTTCGGACCTGTTTATTCTTATCCGAACGGTTCAACAGAAACAACTCCTGAATATCTGATTTTCCCGTTGAAATATTCTGATTTCCTTTTGCTTGAGCAGTCACCTAATAACCCTGAAAATAATTCGCTTTTCTATCTGTTTAAGTTTGTTAAGAATGCAGATAAATTTGGTTTTGCACGCGAACAGTACGGACAGACAATGCTCAACAGAATTTTGTTCCCGCTTTATTTCCTGCTTCTGTTTATTATGCTTGCCTGCTTTGCCTGGGATAATCGTGTAGGCGGTAACCAGATGTTCCGTTTTGCCTGGGTATTCGGATTTCCGTTTATAATTGTAATAAGCGCTTTCTTCTATAAATTGGCATTTATTTTGTTCAAGCTCATGAATTATACAATTCTATGTGTAACTACCGGAATTGGAGCTTTGGCACTTGGTGCAGTTGTATATATTGTGCTCATGATTATTATGTCAATTTCTTTCATGTCTAGGCACACTTGATGTAAACCACGCATAGTATTAAAATAGTCTCATATTTTTTTTCTGAAGGTGTTCTATGATGAATCTTGAAATGCTTGATAAGGCAGTACGCCGTGTTCCAGATTTTCCAAAGCCTGGAATCCTTTTTTATGATATTACAGGGGTACTCGTAAATCCCGAAGCTCTCAAGTTCTGCATAGACCAGATGATAGAAAAATATAAGGATACTAAGATTGACGCAGTTGCAGCCGTTGAAAGCCGTGGTTTTCTTTTTGCCGCTCCTTTTGCAGAAAAACTTGGTATTCCTCTTGTTTTAATCCGCAAAAAAGGAAAGCTTCCGGGCGATACTTATGAATGCAGCTACGCCCTTGAATATGGAACAGCAACAGTAGAAGTTCACAAGTCTGATGTAAAAGCAGGACAGAAGTTCCTTGTTGTTGATGATTTAATTGCAACAGGTGGTACGCTCGCAGCCGCCAAAAATCTCATTGAGCAGGGAGGCGGGGAAGTAACTGATTTCTTCGGTGTAATCGGTCTTCCCGAATTAAATTATCAGTCTGTGCTCGCACCTTGTAAAGTTACCACTTTGATTAATTACGCTGGTGCATAAATAAAGATTGTCGGGTCAAGCCCGACAATGACGCGAGTTTTGCAAAGCAAAACTCGATAAGCACGCTTGCGTGCGACTCATTCCCGGGCTTGACCCGGGAATCTAAATTATAAATAAGGATTATTATTATGATAAAACTGCCTACTAAATATAAATCAATTCTTAGCACACGCGAAACAGAACACGCGATTGTTGCTATTAAGGACTTTTTTCAGCTTGCCTTGAGCACTGAATTAAACTTGTATCGTGTTACAGCACCTCTTTTTGTAGGTTCTGGAACTGGAATTAATGACGACCTTAACGGAGTTGAACGCCCTGTAAGCTTTCCTGTAAAAGCCTTGAACGAAAGCCGTATGGAAATTGTTCAGTCTCTTGCTAAATGGAAGCGTCTTAAAATCACTTCTCTTGGACTTGAACCTGGCTTTGGTATTTATACAGATATGAATGCACTTCGCCCAGATGAAGACCTTGATCCTATTCATTCTATTTACGTAGACCAGTGGGACTGGGAAATGGCAATTGACCCAAAAGATCGCACAGTTTTCTTTTTGCACGAAATTGTAAAAAAGGTTTACCGCTGTATTCAGAGAACTGAATTCTTTATTTATGACCGATATCCTGCAATCAAGCCTGTGCTTCCAAAGGATATAAAGATTTTGTATGCAGATGATTTGCAGAAAAAATATCCAAAGCTTACTCCAAAGGAACGCGAAGACAAAGTTGCCAAGGAATATGGTGCAGTATTTATTACCGGTATTGGCGGCAAGCTTCCAGACGGAACAATCCACGATGGACGCGCCCCAGACTACGATGACTGGATTACAGAATGTGGAGACGGTCACCGCGGTTTGAACGGAGATATTCTTGTATGGAACCCTGTTCTTGAACGCGCTTTTGAGCTTTCTTCTATGGGTATTCGTGTAAGTCCGGAGAGCCTTAAGCTTCAGCTTGAAGAACGCGGCTGTCCTGAACGTGCTAAGTTTGAATTCCACTCAAAGCTTTTGAAGGGTGAACTTACACAGACTCTTGGCGGTGGAATCGGTCAGTCAAGATTGTGCATGTTCCTTTTGCGCAAGGCCCACATCGGCGAAACTCAGGTTAGCGTCTGGACAGATGAAATAAAAGCTGACTGCAAAAAGCGGGGCATAACTTTACTGTAAGAGATTCCCGGGTCAAGCCCGGGAATGACAGGTTGTGTAAGTCGGGAATGACAGGGCCGTAGTGTCATTGTCGGGCTTGACCCGACAATCTTTCTTTTAAAATGATTACTGAATATAAATTTAAAACAAGCGAACTTGAAGCTCAGATAGAAACTCTTTCTGCAAAGGGGATTACTGAGTTTTCAATTCACGATGCGTCCGTTGCAAAGGATAAAAAACGGCTTCTTAAGATAATCAATCTTGTGGCCCGCTTTGCACCGGACGTTTTTGTTTCTATACTGGCAGATACTTCTGTTATAGACCGCGAAGTTGCAGCTGCCGCAACACAGATTTTCTGTTCTTTTGATATTCCGCTCGAAGTGACCTCTAAAGGCGGTAAGCTTCTTTTTGATAAAAAGTTTTATTCTTCCAAGGCACGCCTTCTCAACGACTTTGGACTTGTCTTTGGTTTTGATATGACTTATGCAGAAGCACCCGGCGATTCACTCAAACAGTTTTTAGACCGTCTTGATTTTGCAGTACAGCAGTATCCGAATCACATAGATTTTCCGCAGACAATGAATGTAGAAATGGAAAAAACTGCAGGTGTCACACAGACTTTTTCTGCACAGGATATCCGCTATGCACGCGATGTTGCTTTTGCCTGCAGAACCTTTTATTCAAGCGGAAGGGCTGTTCCCTGGTTTTTGTCTGTACTAAAACCATTGCGCATTTATGCTTCACGTTTTTTTGCCGATTTTGCTGAATGGCAGCGCTGTAACAACTGCGGCTATAAAAGTGGTTTTGTTCCTGAAGCTGAAAATCACCTTGATCTTGAAAAAATGCAGCTTTTATTTCTTGAAGTAAAATATGAAGAAAAAGGCCAGCAGGAACTTATTCCGCTTGTTAAGGATATTGTAAGGCTGAATGGTGCAATGTCACGGCTTGCAGGCGAGGGTCTGGAAAGTGAACTTGTAACCTCCTGGAATCCTGATGATTTATTAAGTGAAGAAGCAATGAATCTTGCAGCTTTTTGCGAAAATGTCTGCATGGAAGAATGCAGGGTAAAAATCTTTGCCGGTCAGGATGGCCCGGATTACGAGGTGTTATAATGGAACTTTCAATTAAAAACCTGGTTAAACTTGCAGTAAGCATATTTCTTATAGCCTTTGCACTTTTAAATGCGGGTTGCAAAAAATCAAGTGCACGCAAAGAAGTTCAGTTTGCGCGAAACGATGTTCAACTTGCAGGCAGAGGATTTAACTCTAAAGCTATGGCCGACACAGCATATTATGACTCTGTTGAATATGAAATGGCCGAAGAAAGTGTTCCTGAAGCCTATGTCGAAGAGTATGAACGAAAATTAATCCGCACAGGAAACGTTTCTTTAGAAGTACAGACTATTTCCGATGCAGAAGATAAAATTGCAGCCTGGGCAAAAAGTCTTGGCGGTTATGTAACAAATGCAAACACCTGGCAGTATGGAGCCGGTTTTACAGTAAGAATTCCTGCAGAACGCTTTGATGAAGCAATGTCGCAGGTTGGAGACTTTGGCCGCGTTACAAACAGAAGTGTAAACAGTCAGGATGTAAGCGATAATTATTATGACATGCAGTCGCGACTTGAAACAAAATATATTCTGCGTGACAAGCTCCAGAGTTATTTGAACCAGGCAAAAGATATAAAAGATTTGCTTGAAATTGAACGTCAGCTCAACTCTGTTATAGAAGAAATTGAAAGCACAGAAAGCCGCTTTAAAAGACTTTCGGGACAGATTGATTATTCTACTATATATATCAATATGTCGTTCGAAGCAGGAAAGGATGAAGGCGGTATAATTCTGCCAGATGTTAAAAATGCCTGGAACGAAATTGTTTCAAAAATAATAGGATTTTTCTGGGGACTCTTAAAAGTTCTTTTCTATATAATTATATTTGGAATTCCGCTTGTAGGAATTGCTGCCTTTTTCTTCTGGCTGCTTTTTGGAAAGGTTGGACTTTTAATAAAGCTGTTCAAAAAGCTTAAAAAGTAGGCTCTGATTTTACAGAAAAAAGTTCAGAAGTAAGTTCGCACGAGTGAAGGTATATTCGTTTTGCGGCTGGCCCGTTATAAAGGGTGTCGCCTAAAATGGGTATACCTTTACTGCTTAAATGTACCCTTATCTGGTGAGTGCGTCCTGTGTAAAGAGTGCATTCAATTAAAAAGCATTGTTTGTCTTCTACAGTAATTTTACTCAGCACCTTAAAATCGGTTTTTGAATACTGACCATCAGGTGTCTTTCCCCATTTAGCTGCCTGACTGCTTGAAGAAATGCGGTCCATATTCATTTCTACTGTAAACTGCGTGCCTTGTGTAAGTTTTGTTCCGTCATTCAGCTGAACTGTTTCAGGAACAACCGCCGCATATTTTTTTACAAAAGAATGAGACTGAAAAAGTTCAGAAATCTGTTTATTAATAGCGCGTGTTTTTGTAAATAAAATCACTCCACTGGTTTCGCGGTCAAGGCGATGCATAATTCCAACATAAGGCGGATTCCTGAGTTCCGGATTTTTTGACCACAAATATCGTACAACTGCATCGTGAAGATTGTCTCGGTTACCAGTAATTGTCTGTTCTACAGGGAAGAATGCGGGCTTGTTTATAAAAATCAGGTTTTCGTTTTCGAATAAAACGCTTTCGGGTGTAACTTCAAATTTAATGTCATCGGGCTGCTTTTCGTAAAAGAGTTTTTCCAGATCAAGTTCAACTGTGATTTCTGATTTTCCGCGAAGTTCAAAAGAAGGGCGCTGTGTATGCCTTTGATTAACACTCACTGCACCTGCAACAATGAGCCGGCGGATTTTTGAATTAGAAACATCCTGTCCAATGCGTGCGGGGAGCTCCTGTCTTAAAAATTCATCGAGTCTGATTTTTTGTTCTGTAGAAAAGTGCAGTGTCTGAGTCATTAATTTTCGTTCTCTAACTTATTTAAAAGCTCAGGCAGTTCATAAATTGAAGCAAGTCTGATTGTCTTTCCCTGGGGCAGGCCTTTATTTGCCTTGCGGGCCTCCATCATAGGGCGGGCATCCGGTGCAAGAGGCTTTCCGTTTGGGCTTCCTATTAAAACTGCAGTGCCTCCAAGTGCAGCCCATCCGTCTGTATATTTCTGCATGTCATCTAAAAAAAGAGTTTCTTCTATTGTAGTACCTGCTTTTTTTAGTGCTGCAAAATAAGCATCGGGGTAGGGTTTGCCATAAAAGTTTGCATCGCGTATATCTGTAACTGCATCAAATAAATCGGCAACTCCAAGCTTTTCAAGAACACGGTCTGAATGTTCATGCGGTGCATTTGTAAGAATAGACATAGGATAATCAAGCGAAAGTAAAAATTCCCTGAGCTTTGGCTGCGGCAAAAGTTCATCAGCTTCGTTATCGGGGTGTACATGCCGAAGAAACCCTTCAAAATCAGTCATCCCTTCCGACCTGAGCCATTCAAGAGTAGTAGAAAAATGAACAATCCCCTGCGCCCTGCGAACCTGTGCCTCTTCAATGCTGCAATCAAAATATTCCGCCACACATTCCAGCATCCGCCTGGTAATCCCCTTATCCATATCCGAACTAGCCGGGTAAAGCGTATTGTCCATGTCAAAAAGAAGGTGTTTAAATTTCATATTAGTGTCTAATTGTACATTTTATCCGGGGTTTATAGAAGTAGTATATATAGGAATCAACCCACATGAACCAGTCTGAAAAAAAACGCGGAAGGCTAGTTGAGATACAACAATAAAAATTCGCTAAAAAACTTGCGCGAAGGAATGGGAGAATTCAAAAACACTCTGAAGTACTGCCGCGTAAGCGGCAACGTATATAATTACAGGGGTACTTCAGCGTGTAGCGGGCGAGCCCGCGGTTTTGAAATCCGCCCATGACTGGAAGCAAGTTTTTCTTTAGGATTCATTGTTTATGTATTTTGAATTTGTTTTGGAGCGTTTTTTTCCATAAGTAGGCATCTAAATTTGATTTCTATATATGTACATCTTTCAGTTGCTTTTTTCCGATAATATAGTACAATTTAAGAATAAGGGGAAAAAATGAAAAAACTACTTCTTTCTTTAACTGTTCTTGCAGTTGTACTGGTGGGCTGTTCTAAAGACCTTTCTTATGAAATCTCTGACAGCAAAATTGATGTGATCAATTCTGGAGTTGCACCTCTTGATATTGATGCTTGGGAAGCAGAAGTTGATGCAGATTTTGCAGCTGTACTTGAAGCACTTGGAACGGACGGAGATCTTGAAGCTCTTGCCGCTTTTGATGCTAAGTATGGTACAGATATGGCAGAAACTGGAGCCAGATTTGCAGCTGCTCGTTCAGGAAGCAGCGGTAAAGGTTCAAGCAGTTATCCAGCTATAACAAATATGCCTTTCAACAAAGATGGTGCTGTTTACGTTTCCGGCGGAACAGATGATCTTGTAGGAACAATTGTTGACTGGGTTTCTCCAAAAACTCTTCCTGGTTCTTACTATCACGCAGCTGTTCTTGACCTTGACAAATACGATCCAAATAACGAAGACGTATATTGTCTTGAAACAGCAATCAGCAAGGGTGCAGGTTATGAAACTGCATACCAGTGGCGTACAAAGGTAAATGCTGCTGTTCTTAATCCAAAATATTCTTTGACAAAATCAAAACTCGATTCTGCTCAGGCTTATATGGATTACTACTGCGACATGAACAACAAAAACATGGAATACGGATTCTTCAAGAATACTGTAAACATCTTTAATGTTGTTACAAAAGCCGACACTTACACCTGGTATTGTACAAAAGTAGTATGGTGGGTTTACAACAAATACGGTTGGGATATTGACTCTAACGACAGCCGCATTGACTGGACAACATCTGGACTTTATACAATTGTAAAAGACTACTATGCTGTTCGTTATTTCTACAGCTCTTCAAAGAAAAAGGCTGCAATCAACGATTACATGGCTTCTGCTAAAAAGAACATTGTTCTTGCAGAAGAAATTATGTTCTCTCCATACTTCACAAAAGTATTTGAAAAGATTCGGGAGAACTAATGCATAAACTGTCCGTTGCAACCGCAAAGGGCAGAATAAATACCGCAGGTTGCACAAAACTTGCGGTATTTTTTTTAGCATGCCTTTTTGTTTTTTGCGGATGTCCTGTAAATGCTTCAGATTCAAAAGATTCTCAATTTCCTTTTGTAAAGGACGGAAAGCTTTATTCTTATTCTGTGCCAACAGAAGAACCGTCTTTAATAAAAGAATATGAAATTTCCGGGGCTTTGGAAGGCTACGCACAAAAGGCTGTAAGTGTTTCAAAAAAAGAAGGCTTTATTCTTGCCTGGAATCAGAAAACTCAATATTTGTACTATATAAATTCAGACGGGCATACAAGTTCAAAGGTTAAACTAAGCGGTACAATTGCTTATGTAAATAAACGCTTTGTTCTTATTCAGGACAGCAACTTTTCCCAGAACAAGGGCTTTTCTTTTACACTTTATTCTATTAAATATTCACGAAATAATAAAAAAATCAGCCTTAAAAAAGTGTGGGGCGGTAATGTAGATTGTTTTGTTTCTGACTGCTTCTTTACTTCTGACGGAGTTTGTATAAGCGGCGGAACTCAGGATAATTCTAAAAACAACGCTTTTTATATAACATCAAAAGGTATTCATAAATGCTTTTCTACAGCTAAAAATTCCGATTTCTTAAGACTTATAAACTGTGGAAAAGAAGTTTATGGCTTTATGAGCGGGCGTGAAAAAGCTTATGCCGAGCCTGTTATATATAAGTTTACGCTTGATGATTATATAGAAGGAACTGATCCGGAAAGTAAAATCAATTTAATAAATGATTCACAGCTGCCACAAGGTTATGAATGCTTTTTTGGCTATGGTTTTGTAACAACCGGGCTCCCTGAGCCTGCCGAAGGGCCATCTTATAATATCATCCTTCCTGCAAGCATTGATGGTACAATTTCTTTTATAATATACGACCCCGGCGCAAATAAGCTTTATTCAGTCATCCCGGATGCTGTTGGCTGCGTTACTCCTCTTGGTCAGTCAGGCGAAGGCTTTTATTACATTGCACGTGACCCGTTAATTGACAATTCTTTCTACGGAATTGCTCTTTTTGACGGAAATTCCTGCAAAAAAATCGAAAAAATCCAGTAAATTTAGTTGACGAATTCCTCTCATAATTATTATTTTTAAAGATAAGAATAAATTTAATTTGCGAGATGTGTAATGTCAGACAAAGAAAACGAAATTAACGAAGAAGAGAAAGTTCAGGATCCTTCGACAGGCTCAGGAACCGCAGACGGCTCAGGAACCGCAGACGGCGCAGGTACAGCAGATGCTGCAGGTAAAACAGAAGCTGCAGATACAGCAGAAGCTACAGGTACAACAGATGGTGCTGCCGCTGAAAAAGAACTTTCTCCGGAAGAAAAGATTGCTGCACTTGAAAAGGAAATTGCTGATCTTAAAAATCAGGCACTTTACAAGGCTGCAGAAAATGACAACTGGCGCAAAAGAATGATGCAGCAGAAGGAAGAAGCAGTAGCTTATGCCAATGCATCACTTTTGGGAGACCTTCTTGACAGTCTTGATAACTTTGACCGCACACTTGATGCTGCCAAAGACGCAAAAGATGCTAAATCAATTGCAGACGGAATCAAGATGATAAACAAATCGCTTGTAAAACTGCTCGAAGACAAATATGGTCTTGTAAGCTACGGTAAAGAAGGCGACGAGTTTAATCCGGAAGAACACGAAGCAATTGGACGCCAGGAGGACGAAAAAGCTAAAAAAGAAACTCTGGCACAGGTTTATCTTAAGGGGTATAAACTAAAGGATAAAGTAATTCGCCATGCAAAAGTTATGGTGAAGGTACCAAAACAATAGCCCGTCATTGCGAGCACAAAGTGCGAAGCAATCCAGGTAAGTAGATTGCCACGTCGCTGCGCTCCTCGCAATGACGATGGTGTTATAATTATTGTAAATAAATAAGCGAGGTAAATAAAATGGGTAAAATTATCGGAATTGACTTGGGAACAACAAACTCTTGTGTTGCCGTAATGGAAAACGGTGAACCGGTTGTAATTCAGAATGCAGAAGGCGGAAGAACAACTCCTTCTATTGTAGGTTTTACTTCTAAAGGAGACCGTATTGTTGGTGCTCCTGCTAAAAACCAGATGGTAACAAACCCTAAAAACACTGTTTATTCTGTAAAACGTCTTATTGGACACAGATTCAGTGAACTTCAGGGAGAAGCAACAAAGCTTCCATATAAAGTAGTAGATAACGGTTCAGACTGCCGTGTAGAAGTAGAAGAAGCCGGAGCTTCTAAGCAGTATTCTCCACAGGAAATTTCTGCTTTCATTCTTCAGAAAATGAAGAAAACTGCTGAAGATTATCTTGGTCAGGAAGTTACAGAAGCTGTTATTACAGTTCCTGCTTACTTTAATGACTCTCAGCGCCAGGCAACTAAGGATGCCGGTAAGATTGCTGGTCTTGATGTAAAGCGTATCATCAACGAACCTACAGCAGCTTCTCTTGCTTTTGGATTCAATAAGGATTCAGACAAGGAAAAGACAATTGCTGTATACGACCTTGGTGGTGGTACATTCGATATTTCTATTCTTGAACTTGGTGACGGTGTATTCGAAGTTAAGTCTACAAACGGTGATACTCACCTTGGTGGCGATGACTGGGACCGTGTAATCATCAACTGGCTCGTAGATCAGTTTAAGGCAGATACAGGTATTGACCTTTCACAGGATCCAATGGCTATGCAGCGTCTTCGTGAAGCAGCAGAAAATGCAAAAATCAGCCTTTCAAGCCAGACAACAACAGATATCAACCTTCCATTCATCACAGCTGATGCAACAGGTCCAAAGCACCTTCAGAAGTCTTTGACACGTGCTCAGTTTGAACAGATGACTGATGGTCTTTATGAAAGAACAAAGGAACCTTGCCGCAAGGCTCTTGCAGATGCTGGTCTTACAGCAGACAAGATTGATGAAGTTCTTCTTGTTGGTGGTTCTTCTCGTATGCCAAAAGTTCAGGAAGTTGTAAAACAGATTTTTGGTAAAGAGGGTAGCCGTGCAGTAAACCCAGATGAAGCAGTTGCTATTGGTGCTGCAATTCAGGGTGGTGTACTTGGTGGTGACGTAAAAGACGTACTCCTTCTTGATGTAACTCCACTTTCACTTGGTATTGAAACAATGGGTGGTGTAATGACAAAGCTCATTGCACGTAATACAACAATT
>JAGCDP010000049.1 GCA_017651065.1 Treponema sp. | reverse complement strand
TTCCTGCTGATTTCTTTCCCGAATGAGCTCATCTTTTGCATTTAACAAAATTTCTTTTTTCTGTGCTTCAGCTTCTCTGATTGCGTCCTGTTTTACACGTTCTGCCTTTTGCTCTGAAGCAGATAATTGAAATCTGGCATAAAGCCAGCGAATAATCCATCCAAGAACAATTCCAACAACAGGGAGAATTATAAACCAAATCCAAGTTGGCATATACTTCACTCCTATTATAACATTTTTTAGAATAGTTCACCTTTAATTGTAAAGTAAAAAAGGCTATCTGTCAAACCAAAAACTAGAATCTAAAGGAAAAATTTATACCTGTAGGAAAGATATTCATGGCTATTGGATTCTGTACATCAAGAGACGGTTCAAACCAGAAGTGATTCACCCATGGAATAAAAAATCCAAGTGCTGTACCCACAACTGCCCCGCAAAGTACGTCTGTCATAAAATGATTTCCGCTTGCAAGACGAAGAACTGCTGTAGTTGTACAAAGTGCATATGAAACACCAATTGTTATCCATTTATATGGAGAATTCGGGAAATATGTAAGTGCCTGGTAAGTAGTAAAGCTGGCTGCGGCAAAACTTAAGGTTGCATGCCCCGAAAAGAAGGAATCTTTATAGTCACCATCGGCAATTGCGTCCTGTGGAGCGCCTTCAAAATACATATAAGGGCGGTAACGGGTAACACAATGCTTTGCAAGTTCCTTTGCACCCCATGCAAAAACTATAGTTTCTGCATATTCAACGCCAAGCTTCCAGTAATCCTGGGTTGGGGCTGGTATAAGGAACAATGGTGTCATAAGTGAAGCAAGTTCAAGGCCTGTTGCAGTGTAATCAAGCGGTTTTGAATATGCATTCATGAACGGGCGGTCAAAAGAATTTACTTCTGATTTATCAAAAGTCAGTTCTCCGTAAGAAACACCTTGAGCAAAAACAGGCATTGAAGCCATAACGAAAGAGACAAATAATGCAGTAAACACTAATCGAACTGATTTTTTCATGTGATTAATACTCCTCTACTCCCAGCCGAATGTTGCCGGAGGTTTGTTTGTTGCATCAAAATAAAGTGCATCAACAAACGGCAGCTGGGAAATTTTATGTACAATTGTTTCAAGCAGTTCAGGCGGGAACATTGCAAATCGAGCTGTCATAACATCTTCCGAAATTACAGGACGAAGTACAAAGCTTGCATTTTCCGGACTGCTGGCATACGGTAAATCAATAGTCAGATGCTGGAAGATTTTTTCATACCAGCCGGCCTTGTGAAGTTCTGTAAGGACAATATTATCTACTTCGCGAAGCTGATCAAGTCTACGGCGGTCACAGTAACCTTCCTGAATTTTCATATCGCTGTCCTGAATTCCAGGCTTCTGGTAAAGTCTTACACAGGTGCGGTTTATATATTTTGCACTGTTTGTAATTGCAGAAGAAGCAGCTTCGAGTTTTTCGCGTTTGCCCGGGAAATGATAGAAGCCGTCGCCTTCGTCTTTGAATGTAAGCAAGGCCGGGAAGCGGTAGGTACGGAAATCGCCCTGAACACCTACAGAACGAACCGGAAGAATTGAGCGCTGCATGGAGGCCTGACAGTTTTCGCAGAACATATCAAGAGGAACAGCGTCAAGCTCCTTCTGTGCAAGTGCAATTTCTTCAGCATCTTTTGGCTCAGGCTTGCCGTTACTGCAAAGAACATTAATAGAAAGTCCAGGGCCCGGGAAAGGATGGCGCATTACAAGTTCATCAGAAAGTCCAAGTTTTTTACCGATTGCACGAACTTCATCTTTATATAAATCGCGGACAGGTTCAATAATAAGGCCTTTTGCAATAAGCTCCTGAATACCGGCAACACGGTTATGATGAGTTTTAATAGTGTGACTGTTTTTTGTTCCGCCAGACTCAATAATATCAGGATAAAGAGTTCCCTGTGCGAGCATCCAGGAATCATCAAGATTCTGTTTTGCGGTAACCTCGTTGCGTACAGTAATAAAGTTTTCACCAACAGCCATACGCTTTTTCTGAGGATCCGTTAGTCCTCTGATTGCCTTTAAGAAGCTTTCGCTTGCATCTTCTACGATGAAGTTTGTAAATCCAAACTTGCGGTAAGCTTCGGCAACCTTGGCACTTTCGTTTTTGCGCATAAAGCCGTTATCTATATGAAGTCCAAGTACGCGGTCCTGACCAAGAGCCTTGTTCAAAAGAGCAAATGTAATTGTAGAGTCTACACCACCACTAAGGAAAAGCAGAACATTACGACCTTCGGCTTCTTTTTTGATATTTTCAAGAATGATATTTAATACAGTATCCTGATCCCAGTTCTTTTTCATACCGCAGAAATCTGCAAAGTTCTGGAAAATCTGGTTTCCGCATGGAGTATCTTTTACTTCGCAATGGAACTGAAGAGAAAAGCGCTTTTTACTAAGATTTTGTGTAGCAGCAAAAGGACAGTCTTTAGTAGAACCAACAACTTCAAATCCGTCGCCCATTTTTACAACGCCGTCCTGATGACTCATCCAAACCTGCTGAGAACCGCTTATGTCTTTGAAAAGAGGGCATTTAGAAGCAGAACCACCCATTCCGTCTGCAAAATTAAGTGTTGCAAAACCAAATTCGCCAACAGGTGCCTTTTCTACCTTTCCGTTATAGCCGGTTTGTACTATATAATGACCATAGCAAAGCCCTAAAATAGGAATATCGAGTGAAAGAATCTGTGAATTAAACTCAGGCGCATTATCTTCATATATAGAAGAAGGCCCACCCGAAAAAACAACTCCGCGTGCGTTTTCAAAAGCTTCAAGCCCCGCCGAAGGAAGCGCAATTTCCGAATAATATCCAAGCATACGGAACCGTTTAGCAATCAAATGCGCATACTGCGACCCAAAATCTAAAACAACAATCTTTTCTCGTGACATGTGCTAATTATAATGCTTTTACTTGAGTTTTGGAATACTTGAATTAATCGCATTTTTCCAACATACTAGAACTATGGCAGACATACATGTTTTTGATCCGGCGCCGGAGGGGACACCGGTATCTAACTTTGTTCACCTCCATGTACATTCCGACTACTCTCTTTTGGACAGCTGTGCTAAGCTTGATTCTCTTATTGCAAAAGCTAAAAGGCTTAATATGCCGGCTCTTGCGCTTACAGACCACGGAAACATGTTTGGAGTACTCAATTTTGAGCATATCTGCCATGCAAACGGAATAAATCCTATTGTAGGTGAAGAGTTCTACGTAGCCTACGGAAGTCATCTTGAAAAAAACGATGTTCCTTACAGCCACAAGGGTGAAGACGGCGACCGCCATGCACACTACTTTCACCTTATTCTTCTTTGCGAAAACCAGAAAGGCTACGAAAACATGTCGTGGCTTTCTTCAATTGCGTTTACAGAAGGCCTTTATTACGGAAAACCCCGCATAGACTTTGAACTGCTCGAAAAATATCATGAAGGTTTAATCTGTCTTTCTGCCTGTATTATGGGTGAGCTTCCTCAGATGCTGCTTGCAGGTATGGACAAAGAGGCAGAAGAACTTGCACTTAAATATAAAAATCTTTTTGGGCCTGACCATTATTATATAGAAATCCAGGATCACGGACTTCCTGACCAGAAAATTGTTGCAGAAAAGCTGATTGCACTGGCCCATAAGCTGGACATTCCTCTTGTAGTTACAAACGACGTTCACTATGTAGAACAGGAAGATGCAGAAGCACAGGATGCACTGCGTTGTATTGGCTTTAAAGATATTCTTACAGAACCACATTCACGCATGGGCGGTGAGCAGAATCTTACTTCCTGGTACTTTAAAACAGAAGAAGAAATGAAGCTGCTCTTCCCGCAGTGCCCCGAAGCCTATGACAACACAATAAAGATTGCCAACATGTGTAACCTTACAATTCATCAGTATAAAACAGAAGAATTAAAGGCCTGCCTCCCTCGCTTTGAGCTTCCTAAAGAATTCCAGAAGCACGGCGATGACTATGCAGCAAACCAGGACGATTTTGTGCGCCACCTTGTAGAAGAAGGCCTCCGTAAGCGCTACGTAGAAATCACTCCGGAAATACGTGACCGTGCAGAATACGAGCTTGGAATTATTTTTAAGATGGGCTTTAGCGGATACTTCCTTATTGTATGGGAATTCATTCACTGGTCAAAAGAGCATAATATTCCTATTGGTCCAGGCCGTGGTTCTGGTGCCGGTTCTCTTGTTGCGTACTGTCTTGAAATTACAGATATTGACCCGTTCCGCTTTGGTTTGATTTTTGAACGATTCTTAAACCCTGAACGCGTATCAATGCCCGATTTTGACGTTGATATGGACTTCGATTTTCGCCAGGATATCATCCAGCACACGCGCGACCTTTACGGTGAACCACAGGTTGGACACATCGTTACCTTTGGTACACTCAAGGCAAAGCAGGTAATTGCAGACGTTGGACGTGTTTTAAACATCCCGCTTAGCGAAGTAAACATGCTCAAAAAATGCATTCCCGATAACCCTAAGGCAACCTTAAAAAGTGCCTTTGAACCTCCAAGCGAAAAGTTCCCTGATGGGGGCCAGCTTATTCCATATAAGGATGACCCGCGCTACCAGAAGCTTTTTGAACTTGCCTTTAAGCTCGAAAATGTAAACCGCAATACTGGTCTTCATGCATCGGGAATGGTAATTGGTCTTACAGAGCTTCCAAACTGGGCACCGGTATTTAAAGATGCAAAAACAGGTGAAGTTGCAGTTCAGTACACAATGGATATTATTGAGCCATGCGGTCTTGTAAAATTTGACTACCTTGGACTAAAAACCCTTTCACTTATCCGTTATGCAGAAAATATTATCAATAAACATAAAAAGCCCGGTGAGCCAGATTTCCATGCAGATAAGGTAAGCGAAACTGACCAAAAGGCTTTTGAACTGTTCCAGCGCGGAGACTCTGTTGCTGTATTCCAGTTTGAATCTCCCGGTATGCAGGATATTCTACGGAAGTTTAAGCCTGAAAAAATTGAAGACCTTGTTGCGTTGAATGCGCTTTATCGTCCAGGACCTATGGAATGCATTCCTCAATATATAGAAGGAAAATGGAAGCCTGAAACAATCCACTACCCTGACCCATCTCTTGAAGAACTTCTTAAAGAAACTTATGGTGTAATGGTTTATCAGGAACAGATTATGAAGGTTGCACAGATTATTGCGGGCTTTAGTCTTGGTGGAGCCGATATGCTCCGCCGTGCCATGGGTAAGAAAAAGCCTGAAGTTCTTATGGGCAAGAAAAAGGACTTTATTGAAGGTGCACTTAAAAAAGGCTTTACCGAACAGCATGCCGATGAAATCTTTGAGATAATGGTTCCGTTTGCCGGCTACGGCTTTAACAAGTCGCACGCGGCTGCTTATTCAGTTCTTGCATACCGTACAGGATGGCTCAAGGCAAATAAACCTGCAGAATTTATGGCTGCCAACCTTACAAACGAAATTAACTCTACAGACGGACTTCCGGCTTACATAGAAGAAGCACGAAAAATGGGAATACCTGTTGACCCGCCTGATATCAACCGTTCTGATGTTTACTTTGATGTAGTTGAGGGAAGAATTGTTTTTGGTCTTAAAGGAATCAAGGGAATTGGTGACACAGCTGCACAGTCAATTGTTGCCGAGCGAAATAACAATGGCCCTTACAAAAACTTTATGGACTTTTTGAAGCGTGTTGGTGTAAGCACAGACGAAGAAGGAAAAGTTTTAGTAAATAAAAAAGCAATTGAAGTTCTTATAAAAACAGGCGCCTTTGATAACGTCGGTAAAGAAGACGGAACTTACTTAAACCGTGTAACGCTTCTTGCAAACATGGATGCCGCTGTTGCTTATGCCGATGACATTCTTTCTGATTCTAAAAAAGGTCAGGAAAGTTTGTTTGGTGAATTCAGCGAAGAAGAGCTTTCTTATACAGAGTTTGAATTCCAGAAGATTGATGATGTTCCTACAATGGAAATCCTTAATATGGAAAAGGAATGCATAGGCTGTTACGTAAGTGGTAACCCGCTTGATGATTATAAAAAGGCAATTGCCCGTGCAGTAACACTCAAGTCTTCTACAATGGCACGCGCTGCTGCAGAAGCAAAGGCAGAAAAGGCACAGCTTGATGCTCAGGGGGTGAATCCATGGGCCAGACGCGATGCCGGTAAATCGTATATAGCCCTTGGAATGCTTTCGGGCCTGCACCCAATCCGAACAAAAAAAGGTGATGAAATGGCATTTGCAAAGCTTGTTGATTACGAAGGCGAAATTGACTGTACCTTCTTCCCAAAGACCTGGGGCGTAATGCGTAATCAGCTTGAAGACGGCGGAATATATGCATTTAAGGGAAAGGTAGATGCTTCGCGTGACACACCTTCTCTTATTATAGATTCAATTGAAGATGCAAAAATGCTCGAAAACCGTTCAATTCAGGCAGTACACATTCTTGTAGATGCAAATTTCAACGGCGAAACACAAATTTCAGATTTAAAGAATTTTTTATTTGGCGAAAAGGGTAATTGTTCAGTATATTTTCATATAGACGCAAAAAATAATCCTTTCGTTATAAAGGCAAACAACCAGCTTAATATGAACGCAGAGGAAGCAACAATTGAAAAGCTAAAAACCGTTCCGTTCGTAAAGGATGTCTGGCTGGAATAGGAGTTTGAACATGGGAACAATTTTATCTATAATCTCGGCAATTATAATTATTTACACAGTTTTGTGTTTGATTTCTATTTTCATGACCTGGATCCCAGGCGCAAAGTTTACAAAGTTCGGCAAGTTGATTTCTAGAATTACAGACCCATACTTAAATCTGTTTTCAAGAAGAGGCTGGTTCCGCTTTGGTAACATTGATTTTTCACCCATTCTTGCAATTGGGATTCTTTCGATTTTGTCTTCAATAATCGGGGGCATTGCAACAACAGGAAGAATCCATTTTGGCGGAATCCTTGCAATGATTCTTGGAATGCTCTGGAATCTGCTTTCTACCCTGCTTACAATATTTATACTGCTGATTTTGATCCGCTGGATTGTACTTCTTATAAACAAGGGCCAGGTTTCTACAAACTCTGCGTGGTATCAGGTAGACCTTATGCTTCAGAAAATTGTCTACAAAATAGGGAATACTTTTTTCCGCAAAAACCTGACCTACCAGAAGGCCCTGCTTGTAAGCTGGATCACTCTTGGAGTTATCTGGTTTGTAGGAAGAGTTTTATTTGGTCTTTTGATTAATCTGTGTAATTCTATTCCATTCTAAACATTCTGTCATTGTCGGGCTTGACCCGACAATCTCTCTTTTGAACAGATTACCGGGTCAAGCCCGGTAATGACACGGAGCATAGTTGAAAATAAACGACATTAAAAACCCTGTTTCTACAATAAGCGGGGTTGGACCTAAATTATCCAAGCTTCTCTCCAAGCTGAATATCTTTACTGCCGGCGACCTTTTGCAATACTATCCCCGCGACTATGAGGACCGTTCTGTAAAGGTGAGTCTGGACCAGTATAAAACAAATCCCAAAATTCATACGGTTGCCCGAGTCATGTCCCATGAATGGTTTGGCTATGGCCGCATGAAAACCCTTAAAATTAATATTAACGACGGAACAGCTCCTGCAGAATTAATCTGCTTTAACCGGGCCTTTTTAGAAAACCAGCTGCCCCCGGGAAGTGTAATAACTGTAACTGGTTCTTTTTATGTAAAATACAATAAGCTGCAGTCCTCGGCTTTTGAAGTAAGTCCTATGAGCCTAAATCAACTGGGAGTTAATTCCATGCAGGAAGTTACGGCAGCCTTACTTAAACAGACAAAGCCTTTGAACACGGGCATTATTCCTGTCTACCATCTTACAGAAGGCCTTAGCCAAAAGGTATTAACAAAGGCCATAAATACAGCAGTAAGTCAGTATGCCCACGGTATTGAAGATGAAATACCGGCAGAAATTATCAGCGAAAGAGGACTCTTACACAAACAGCAAGCAATTTCCCAGATTCACATGCCAGAATCTTTAGACCAGGCCGAGCTTGCACGAAAAACCCTTGCCTACGAAGAGTTTTATCATCTGCAGTATGCAATAGCACAACGCGCCTTCAGACATAGAGGTTTTATTCCCGGAGATGAACTTTCGCAGGGAGCGTCTCCATTAGAAGAAATTACCACAGCACAATTCCGCGCTTCTCTTTCGCCCTTGCAACGCCAGCTTATGGATAAGCTTCCTTTTGACCTTACGCCTGACCAGCAGAAAGTAATCTACCAGATGAACTGCGAAATAGATACAGGCTTTACCCAGCGCTACAAGCCTCAGCCGGATACGAACAGGCCTCCTTTTACAATGGCACGCCTTTTACAGGGAGACGTTGGTTCCGGTAAAACCCTCACTGCCCTTTTTGTTTGTCTTCGTGTAATTAATTACGGTGGTCAGTGTGCATTCATGGCTCCAACCGAAATTCTTGCCCGCCAGCACGCCGAAACAACTTCACGAATGCTGGACAGTCTTGGAGTACGCACCGCTTTTTTAACAGGAAACATAAAAGCCGCAGGACGAACCCAGCTTTTAAAAGCGCTCAAGGCAGGAGAAATTGATATTCTGGTAGGAACACACGCCTTGTTCAGTGCACAGGTTACCTACAAAGATTTACAGCTTGCAGTAATTGATGAACAGCATCGCTTTGGAGTTTTACAGCGCCAGGCAATTATTGCAAAAGGCCGCGTTAGTGAAGAAAACGGAATGACAAGTGAACCGCATGTTTTGATGATGAGTGCTACTCCAATTCCTCAAACACTTGCGCTTACAATGTTTGGTGATCTTGATGTTTCTACAATAAAAACTATGCCGAACGGACGAAAACCGATTACGACATATCTTGTAAAAGAAGGTAACGAAACAAATGCATATGAAGCTGTGCGTAAAGAGCTTGCAAAAGGTCATCAGGCTTATTTTGTTTATCCCGCAATACAGGCAGATGGTGATTTTAAATCTGCAGAAAAGAATTTTGAAAACCTTAAAAAGATTTTTCCTGAATATAAATGCGCACTTGTTCACAGTAAAATTGATGAAGACCAGCAGGCAGCTGCCCTGCGCGATTTTCATGATGGAAAGATTCAGATTCTTGTTGCAACAACTGTTATTGAAGTTGGAGTTGATGTTCCGAATGCAACCTGCATGGTAATTGAACAGGCTGATCATTTTGGAATGGCCCAGCTTCATCAGCTTCGTGGACGCGTTGGCCGAGGAAGCGAGCAGTCTTTCTGTTTTCTTATATACAACAAAAATCTTTCGGAGACAGGCATTGAACGAATGAAGGCTTTGCGCCAGAGCACAGACGGATTTTATATTGCAGAACAGGATTTAAAAACAAGAGGCCCAGGCGAATTACAAGGAACTGCCCAGGCCGGTGAATTAACACTTGGTATTGCAGACATCAGCAAAGACAAGGAGCTTTTACTCCAGGCCCGTGCCGACGCCTTTTCTTCATTTTCAAAAATCTCACAACAGAACTAAGCTGCAAGATATCCGTCGAGTCTCTTCATTCTTGTAGGATTCTGCAGACGGAAGATAGCTTTCTTTTCAATCTGGCGAACGCGTTCTTTTGTAAGGTTGCATTCTTCACCAATTTCCTGAAGTGACATTGGCTTATAACCATTCAAACCATAGCGCAGGCGGATAACCTTTGCTTCATTTGGTTTAAGTGTTTTAAGAAGCTTGTTCATGTCGGCTTTGAGTGCCTTGTTTACGGTAGCTTCTTCAGGACGCTCATAAGTTTCATCTTCAAAGTAATCGCTTACAGTAGAATTGTCGCTTTCTTTTGAAGAAACTTTTGCATCAAGCGAAATCATATCATTGCTGATTGCCATAAGCTCGCGAACTTTTACTTCACTCATATTTGTCATCTGAGCAATCTGTTCAACTTCTTCGGCTTCTGTTACGTTGCCATTAATAAGGTTACTTGCATATTCAATGCGTACAAGCTCGTTTGCACGGTTCAACGGCAGGCGGATTGCACGGCTCTTTTCGCTGAGTGCTTTAAGAATTGACTGATTGATCCACCATACAGCATAAGAAATAAAATGATAGCCGCGGGATGGTTCAAATTTTTCAATTGCAGTCATAAGACCAATATTTCCTTCGCTGATCAAATCAGTAAGGTCAAGTCCATGATTCTGGTATTTCTTTGCAACTTTTACAACAAAACGGAGGTTAGCTTTAATAATCTTATCTTTAGCAGCCTTGTCACCCTTTCTGGCTTTTTCGCAAAGCTCAACTTCTTCTTCGCGGGTGAGTAAAGGAACTTTGTTTATTTCTTTAAGATACATTGAAAGTACATCATCATGTTTCATAGCACTATACTCCTTACCTATATTATAGCAAGTTTTGTGCCAAGTAGTGCGAATACATGAAAATTAATGAATTTTTTAACGAAAAAATCACAAGTTTTCGAAGAAAACTTGTTAGTGAGCGAAGCGAACGTATCATTGCGGGCTACTTTTTGTTCTGGATTGCCGCGCTGCGCTCGCAATGACACTCTAACAGTTTTTTACTGTATCATTTTGACACAGTACCCCTTTTTAAGGTAAATTCCGTATCAATTTGACTCAGCTTCTTTTTTCTTACCCTTTATACACATTACCCCGACAAGAATCAGGTAATAAACTACAAGAAGTCCAAGAACTACAAATGTGGAAGTGGTAGATTTTGGTGCCATACTTATGAGGATGAGCATTGGTGCACCAAAGGCAATTGCTACACCGCTTCCTGAAACAAGGTTGTTGGCTGCAGGAGTTTTAAAATCCGGATCAATTTCGCGTACAAGGAGAATACCTGAGCTGATTGTACCTGTCATCATACCAAACATAGAAAGGAAACCTTCTTCTTCGTAGCCTTTGTAGATTTTCTTGCAGAAGAACTTGAGATGTAAGAAAGTTGCAACTCCACCAAGAATACAGGTAAGTGCAAATGGAAGCCAAAGTCCCTGAAGGTCTTCAAAATCTATAGAAGCAATACCACAGATAATCATTACATCAAAGAAAAGACCAGAGATTCGGCTCAACAGATAATTGTTCTGATACTGCATTCTCATGAGTCTGATTTTGCGGAAGCGTGTAAGAACCTTTTGTGTAAGAACTGCAAAAAGAGATCCAAAGATAAAATTGAAGCCCCAGAAAATTGGCGAAAGTGCATTTGCAACACCAGGAGCAAACTTTGCAAGAAGACTTGTTACAGCCCACAAAACAAAGAATGTAAATACATAAACAAGAGCAATAAGCGCAACCTGAATAGAAAGTCGGTCGATTGACTGAGAGATTGGCATTTCGCCTTCGTCCTGGAAAGTATCTAAAGTAACGGAACCCGAAAGTTCTTCTACCGTCTTGCGTTCAAACTTTCCGCGGCGGGCCTGAACATTAAGATAAATTACACCAATAATACATGCAACTAAAAATCCTGTTGCAGCGATTGCAAGGGCATAGGATTTTCCGCCGGCAAAACCAAGGGCTTCGTAGCTTGAACCAATGTTGTTTGCCTGTCCTGGTCCCTGTCCAAAGCCCATTGGAAGAAGAATACCTGCAGCCTTGAACAGATCAGGTTTAATTGTGTAAGCAAGTCCAAGAGAAATCAAAAGTCCAACTACACCTTGAATCATGTACGAGCTTACAATCATGGCACCGCTGTTTACGGCAGTACGCACTCCCCCACCCTGTGAAAAATCATTCTTGGTAACACGGAGCGACATTGCAATAAAGCCAAGCGCAATTCCGTGATATGTAAGCGCATCAAGAAGGCCCGCGTTTATTTCGAGCAGTCCTGTATACTTAAAGCCAAGCAGCAGAAAACCTGCCAGAACCGATGTTGGCATTAAAGTCTTTTTTACAAAAGGCACCTTAAGACGTAAGATGTTTGAAATAAGCACGAGCAGCGCAATAATTCCTAATTGTACTACAGGGCTCCACAACGCAATGTTTTCTGCTGAATAGTTCATAATTTACTCCATAGTGATATATATTTCCGCACGTTTAGCGGGGATTTTTTCTGGATTGGTTTTATTTCGTAGTGAGTTCCAGATGTGTCGCTGAATACAAAACCGTTACGGCTGTAAACAGACATTTCCGGAATATTGCTCAACGACAGAGACAAAACCTGACCGTTGTACGGAGCAAACTCAAAACGATCTTCATAAAGCGACATTTTTCCACAGCCTAAATCTTTTTCATTATGATTTGAATCTACAGTTTTAAGACTGACATCACTATCGCTGAAGAAAGGAAGCGAATTTTCAGGACCATCAGCAGCAAGCTTTTTAAAATATTCTTCCTGAAGATCTTCCCATTCTTTTGTATTTGAAACTCCAAAGGCCGGATCAAAATTTCCGTATACGTCAAACTCAGTTTCGTTACCACAGGCGGTACACTTTACTTTGTTACCGCTTGAAGTAATTTTTCCAAGAGTTCTGCAGCGAGGACAAACACAATAAGCGCATTCAATTCCAAGTGCGCGGTTCTTTCCTTTATATGCAACAGGTTTTAGAGCCTGTCGTTCGTAGGCATCTTCGTGAATATCGTTTTTAATAATTTCGTTTATCTGTTCAGGTGTCATTCCAGAAAGTTGTTCGGGAGTATAAACATTAACTACCTGACCAAATGCTTTTCCGCGGCGAATACCAAAGCCCCAGCGAGGATTTATAAAATATCCGCCTTCTATACGGTAAGTAACAAGATTTGCACCACAGATTTTTGCAAGTTTACCGGTAGCTTCAGGAACAGGATAATTTCTTCCGTCAAAAGAGCGGTTTCCTTCTGCAAAAAGGCAGACATTATAGCCGTTACGAAGCTTTCTGATTATTTTCATAACAGTAAGAGTGTCGGTAGAGCCTTTCATCTTTGCAATTGGTTCAAAAGACCAGTACAAAAGCTTAGAAACCCAGCCTTTACGGTAAACATGCTCGCTGGCAACAAAATACATCTGCTTTTTAAAGCTCATTCCAACAAGAACGCAGTCTAATTCGGTTGTATGATTAGAAATTACAAGATAAGGACCGTTAATTGCAGGTGCTTTTTTACAGTTATAGGAATAAATAAGTTTAAAAAAAGGGACAGTAAAATACCAGAAAAAATTCCAGACTCGCTGATGTCGCCTTTGAGCAGCCTTTTCCTTTTTATCTACAATTACTTTTTGTTCCATTAAGTAATTATAACATGGAATTATAAATTCTTAAAATAAAATGTTGTTTTTAAAAAAAGATTACCGGGTCAAGCCCGGTAATGACATTCTTCGTCATTGCGAGGAGCGTAGCGACGTGGCAATCTATCTTATACATGGATTGCCACGCTACGCTCGCAATGACGTAAAATTATTTTGCTGCAAGTTTTGCGTTAACTTCGATTGTGTGTTTTTCAACATCGAATTTGTACAGTTCGTCGAAGCCAAAGCCCTTAACTTCTGTAGCCATTTCGTCCCACATCTTATCGAATTCTGCATCGCTCTTAGCAAAAATCATACGCCAAGAAGCATCACATACAGACTTGTTAACACTGTTGCGGATTACAGAAATATCTGGAGTGTCTGAAGGCAGAGCAACAGATACAGAAGGACTTACAACGATCTTGCCGTTCTTTGTCATCCAGTCTGTAGCGTCAGAAGCATCATACTTCTTTTCCCAGTCTTTTCTCATCTGAGTCATGTTCTTTTCTTTGTATGTTGACCAGTACTGTGTAGCATAAATTTCACCGGTAAGAGGGTTTGTACAGTTAGAGTTAACAATCCACTGGTTAATAGCGTTGTTACCATCGCTGTATCCACCGCCACCAAATTCAGCAGGAACAGGAAGGTTGTCCATCAAAGCGTTGTCGTTCATCTGTTCAAGTCTGCCATCACCAGCTTTCTTATAGTTAAAGCCTTCAATACCATTGTGCTGGAACATAGCTCCCTCTGGAGAAGCATACCAGTCAAGGAACTTCATGATGCGTGCATACTTAGCATCGTCAACCTTTGAACCTACAGCAAATACACGTCCGCTTCCATAATAAGCATCTGAGTCTGTGTAGTAGTTCTGATCATTAATTGGGATAAAACAGAAGGCAGTACCGTCGGCAAGGCGGTCAGATGTATTCCAGAAACCAATTTCCCAAGTGTACCAGATAAAGTCTACCTGACCATTAGAAATCTTAGCACATACAGAGTTCCAGTCCTGTGTACCAGAATCTGGGTCAACTACCTTGAGTCTGTAAGCATCGTTCAAGAATTTAAGTATCTTGTAATATGTTCCAGATTTGTCTGTAAGTGGGTAGAAAGTTTTTCCGTCTGACTTAAGGATTGCAGAACCCTTAATCTTTTCTCCATACCAAGTTGTGAGCTGTACTACGTTGGCAATACCAATCATACCGTCACCACCATCCCAGTCTGGCCAGAGAGAAAGTGGATAAGCTGGATCACCTTTGTCGTTTGTAGGGTGAACCTTGCGGAGTTCAACAAATGCCTTCAAAAGATCATCAAGGCTGTTGAGTTCTGGAGCACCAATTTTGTTGTACAAATCCCAACGCAACTGTGGAAGAGAATAAATTCTTTCCTGTGTAAATGATGTTGGAGAAGTATCCATCATTTCTGTTGGAATACCATAATATTTACCGGCAGAGTTTCCTGGAAGACCTGTATTCAAAGCCTTAATCTGCTTGTCAAATTTCATAAGATTTGAACATCCGGTAATCTTGTCGCTGATATCTTTAATCAATCCTGCTTCAAGACAATCCTGGAACTGTGTAGCTTCAAGAAGAACAATGTCTCCAAGGTTTCCGGAACTTGAGCGCAACTGATAGATAGAATCGCCTGCAACCTGAGGAGCAATAATGTTAAGTTCAATATTGAATCTGTCTTTTACTACCTTTGCAAACCATCCAGTCTGAACACCCTGATAGTTAGCAGCAACGTCGAAAATTTCAAGAGTTATTGGTGCGTTATCATCAACAACTGCCTGAGCCTTTTTGTCATTTCCACAGCTAAAGAAG
>JAGCDP010000048.1 GCA_017651065.1 Treponema sp. | reverse complement strand
GTATCTAAGTCCGGAAGGGATAACCGCTGAAAGCATCTAAGCGGGAAGCCCACCTCAAGATTAGACTTCCCTAAGACTTTAAGTCTTCTGAAGACCCCAGAGAGACTATCTGGTTGATAGGATGCAGGTGTAAGCGTCGTGAGGCGTTCAGCCGAGCATTACTAATAGGTCGTGAGGCTTGACCATATTATTGTTTCCGTTCTCCGCACGTCATTGCGAGCGCAGCGAAGCAACCTTCATTAATTTCCGTTCCAAAGTTTTATCTGTGCACCAGCTTTCTGGTCTTACGGATGAAGCTCCTTATTAAAATTGGTAATAAAATGCTAGTGACCATAGTGGAGAGGTAATACCCGTTCCCATTCCGAACACGGAAGTCAAGCTCTCTTACGCCGATGATACTGCCTTCAGCGGGAAAGTAGGAAGTTGCTAGCTTTTTTTTATTTAAATGACTTTACCGCGAGTGCAGGATTGGATCATTTACTCTGGATTGCCACGCTTCGCTCGCAATGACGGGAAGCGGGCGTTACGGGCGGCGTTCAAGCTCCGCCCTCCTTATTATTCCTCAAGAAATTCTTTAATTTTAGGCAGCAGCTTTTTTGCAATGATACGGCCTGCATCGTAAACACGCTGGAGTTCTTCGGGGTTGTTTTCGGTGCGGCTTATGCCAAGAGACTTTTCGGGACAGATTACGAAGACTTCGCCGCGGTCGGCTTTGGCAAAAACATCGGCGGTCTGCTGGTTGTATGTTTCTGGACGATTGCTCATTGCTTCTACAAGCTTTGGATATTTATGAAGCATGATTTTCATGAGCCACATAAGACTTGCGGGCTTTTTGCGGAATTCGCGTGGCTGGGTAAGAATCACTACATTTCGGTTATAGCCTATGCTTTCAAAATATTTGAGTGGAATTGAATCTGTCATTCCGCCATCGAGGAGCTTATAACCGTCTATATTTACTACCCTGCTTACAAGAGGCATTGAAGCACTTGCACGCATCCAGGTAAGATCATGCTGGTCGCAGGTTTCGAGCTTCTTATATACAGGAAGGCCTGTTTTGCAGTCGGAAGCAACACAGTAAAATTCCATTGGATTTGCCTTGTAGGTGTCGCGGTCAAAAAGGTCGAGCTTGTTTGGAAGAGTGTCGTAGCAGAAGCGGGCACCATACATGTCGCCTGTAAAAATGAGTGAGCGCATGGAACAGTAGCGCCAGTCGTGGGCAAAGCGTTTGTTGTAGCGGATTGCCCGGCCAATCTGGCGGGATTTTAAATTACATCCAAAGGTAGCGCCTGCAGAAACTCCTATGGCTCCGTCGAACTCTATTCCTTCTTCTAAAAAAACGTCAAGGACTCCGGAAGTAAACATTCCTCTCATTGCGCCGCCTTCGAGGATTAGGCCTTTCTTTAACTTTTTATCATTCATAATTTGATTATATCATAAAAATCCTGGCCTGCAAGTCGTTCGAAGTATGCTTTCAGTTCAAAATTTTTGTTCCATTTTGGTTCAGGGTAGTAGCCGTAGCGGGCTTTTACGTCGTTCATGCGCTGTTCGAGGTTCTGGGTGCCGTCTGCACTGCAGGTTGCATCTAGGAGCTGGATCATGCGGTCGTAGTCGTCATATATGGCTGCCGCAAGTAGTTTCTTTATTTCTTCCATCTTTTCTGGAGTGATGTCTATTTTGCCTATGTAGTCATCTGTGGTCTGAAGATTGAACGAGTGGGTCAGACAGATTTGGGCAGCTTTTTCATAACCAAGCGACATTAAAAAATGATAGCCGTCGTAAACATGAGCAATATAGGTGTAGCCTTCCTGGCGGCCGATGTCGTGGAGGAGTCCGTAAATGTATGCAAGCTCCGGATTTAGTTTTTCTGTGCCGCAGTTTTTGTTTACGGCTAAGGCAATTTTTTCTGCCGCACGGGCTACTGCAATACTGTGATCACGCCATGGTCCCGGATTTTTTGCAACAGCTTCTTCGAAAATGTATTCTGCTGCGCAACGTGAAGGTTCTGCAGGAACTCCAAGCATGCGCGCTAAAATTCGGGTGTCGCGGGCTATCATAAAAATGTTAAAATTATTTGTGTCGTGGAATTTTAGATTTGTTTCCATTGCTTCTTTAATAGAAACTATCCGCAGTTCAAAGCCTGCTTTATCTTCATAGTCATCGAGGTTTTGATTTATGACTTTGTCTTCTACCTGGCATTCGTAATAAAAGTTATCCTGAACAAAAATTGTTTCGGGTGTTCTTGCTGATTTCTGGAAACGATGAACCACACCATATTCCTTTACACTTGAAGGAATAACTACAAGGCCTACTTCTTCCTGAACTTCGCGTATGAGGGCAGCAACTACATCTTCATTTTCATTTATTCCGCCACCGGGGAACTTGTAATAGCCGAGCTTTGTTGAATAAACAAGGGCAAGCTTGTCTTCATCCATGCGGATAATTGCCCTTGCGGAATCTCGTCTTGAGCGCTGCCAGTCATCCTTGTAATTTTTTAAATCAATTGTAAAAAGTGTTTTCATAAAACCCTCGAATAAGTCATTATAACAAAATACAATATATTTTTCCTATTCTCATAGATAAAATTTCTACATTTTGGAGGAATTGTGGGGTATAATATTAGTTAAAATTGAGGGGGCTCTTCGACAGGCTCAGGGACCACAGCTAATTCAGGGACCACAGCCAGTTCAGGGACCCCGCGGCAGGAGGATGAAAAATGTTTGACTTTAAATATTATACACCAACAAAAGTTTTGTTCGGAAAGAACACAGAAGAAAAGGTTGCCGATCTTATTAAGGAATTCGGTGGAAAGAAGGTTTTGATTCATTATGGCGGCGGAAGTGTTATCCGCTCGGGACTTATGCAGCGTGTAACTGATCAGCTGGACAAGGCTGGTATTCCATATGTTATGCTTGGTGGCGCTGTTCCAAACCCACATTTGAGCTTAGTTTATGAAGGAATTGAGCTTTGTAAAAAAGAAGGAATTGATTTTCTGCTTGCTGTAGGTGGTGGTAGTGCAATAGACTCTGCAAAAGCTATCGGCTATGGTGTTATGAACGACGGTGATGTCTGGGATTTTTATGATTACAAGCGCACTGTAAAAGCATGCATGCCTCTTGGCGTAATCCTTACTCTTGCTGCAACAGGAAGTGAAATGAGCGATTCTTCTGTAATCACTAAGGAAGAAGGTCTTGTTAAACGTGGATATTCAAGTGACTTTGGTCGTCCGCGTTTTGCAATTTTGAATCCTGAACTTACTATGACGCTGCCAGACTACCAGACTGCCTGTGGCTGTACTGATATTATGATGCACACAATGGAGCGATATTTTACAAACGGCGGAAACATGGAGCTTACAGATTCTATGGCAGAAGCTCTGCTCCGTACAGTAAAAGAAAACGCTTTGATTCTTGTAAAAGACCCGAAAAATTACGATGCCCGTGCCGAAGTTATGTGGGCCGGAAGTCTTTCTCACAACGGACTTACTGGCTGCGGAAACGACGGCGGTGACTGGATGACTCATAAGCTTGAGCATGAACTTGGCGGACTTTATGATGTTGCTCACGGTGCTGGTCTTGCTGCAATCTGGGGAAGCTGGGCACGTTATGTTTATAAAAACTGTCTGCCACGCTTTAAAAGATTTGCAATTAATGTTATGGGTGTGGCCGCTACAGGCACAGACGAAGAAATTGCGCTCAAGGGAATTGAAGCAATGGAAGATTTCTACCGCCAGATTAAGATGCCTACAAACCTGCGAGAGCTTGGAGTAAATGCTACAGAAGATGACCTTAAGCTCATGGCACACAAATGCGCTGTAGGTGTAGACGGCGGAAAGGGATCGGCAAGATTCCTGCGGGAAGAAGATATGCTCGAAATTTACAGAATGAGCATGTAGGAGAAAATTGATGATTTATTACGTAAACGCAAAAGCAAAATCAAACGGAAATGGAAGTAAGGAAACTCCGTTTAAAACTATAAATCAGGCAGCTGCAATTGCAAAGGCCGGGGACCAGGTTCTTGTTGCACCGGGCATTTACCGCGAACAGGTTGTGCCACGCTTTGGAGGCACAGAGGATGCACCGATTGTTTACCGTTCAGAAAAACCTCTTGGCGCTGTAATTACCGGTTCCGAAGTTCTTAAGGGCTGGAAAAAGTTCAAGGGTGATGTATGGACTGCAAAGGTAGATAACTCTATTTTTGGCGGTTACAATCCTTATACAAGTTATGTCTGCGGTGACTGGTATTTTGCACCAACTGTTCGTCATACAGGAAGCGTTGTGTTGAATGACCTTATGATGTATGAAACTGTGTCGCTCGAAGAATGCGTTGCAGGTAAGCCTGATCCATGCGCCTGGAACCAGAAGGAGTCGCAGCTTAAATGGTACTGCGAACAGGAAGGCGAGGCACCGGTTCCTCAGTACAATGCAGACGGACCTTATAAGTCGGAATACATAATAAATGCACAGGACAAGAAAATAAAAACAGGCCGTTACACAGTTTTCTATTGTAACTTTAAAGGCCTTGACCCTAACAAGCAGAAGGTAGAAATTCTTGCCAGACGAAACTGCTTTATGCCTGAGGTAAACGGGCTTAACTATATCACTGTAAGCGGATTTAAAATCTGTAACGGTGCTACAACCTGGGCACCACCTGCTGCCTACCAAGATGGACTTATTGGACCACACTGGAGCAAAGGCTGGATTTTTGAAGACCTTGAAGTTTGTAACAGCCGCTGTTGTGGTATTTCTCTTGGAAAATACCGCGACGAAGAAAACGACATGTATTTCTACACAAAACATCTTAAGAGTCCTACTCAGATGGAACGCGATGCAGTTTGTCGTGGTCAGTATCACGGATGGACAAAGGAAACTGTTGGTTCACATATTGTGCGCCGCTGTCATGTTCATCATTGTGAGCAGACTGGAATTGTCGGTCGCATGGGTGGAGTTTTCTCTACTATTGAAGACTGTCATATTCATCATATCTGTAATTCACAGCAGCTTGGTGGAGCAGAAACTGCTGGTATTAAGCTTCACGCAGCAATTGATGTTTTAATCCGCCGCAATCATATTCACGATTGTATTATGGGTGTATGGCTCGACTGGGAAGCTCAGGGTGCCAGAATTACTCAGAACCTTATGTACAACAACGAACGTCCTGTCGGCCGCGAGCCTGCTAAGGGTGCAATGTTCTCTACAGACGTATTTATTGAAGTAGGCCACGGACCAACAACAATCGACAACAATCTTTTGCTTTCTAAGGTTTCTATCACAATTCCAAGCGAAGGTATTGCAGTTGTTCACAATCTGATTTTGGGTTCATTCAGCCTGATTAATTCCGGTGTAGACAGCATTGTAAATGGTCAGCTTGAACCTCGTTATTCTCCTTACCATATCCGTCACAGAACAGAGGTTGCCGGCTTTATGACAATCCTTCATGGCGACGACAGAATCTACAACAATATTTTTGCACAGGTTGCTTCGATTTCAGACAAAAAGAAAACTGCCGAAGCTCCTGATTACGAGGTTGTAGGAACTGCTCCGTTTGATATTTTCCCAACCTACGACAAGTGGATTAAAAACTTTATGATGGACACCGAGCCTGATATGGGACCTCTTGCCCAGTATCATTTTGGTCATCTTCCTGTCTGGGTTGGCGGAAACGCTTACTTTAATGGAGCAACTGTGTGCAAGCACGAAAAAGAAAATCTTGTTGGTGCAAAATCTGTTAAGGCAAAAATCAGTTTGAAGGGTGGGGTGCTCAAGAGCAACCTTGCCGAACTTATAGGCGACTACAAAACCGGGGTAATAACAACAGCCCTGCTTGGAGCAGCTTTTGAACCTGAACAGAAGTTCGAAAACCGCGACGGTACAGACATCATCTTTAATGAAGATTTCTTTGGCAACCACAGAGGAACGAGTGTTGTACCTGGTCCTTTTGCTGAACTTAAAGATGAAATAATCGTTTTGTGAGGTTTGAATGGAAAATCTTGAAGCTTGTCTTAAAAAACTTGGCGACGAAAACTGGCGTGAACTTTCTAATACAGTTGTTTACATTCGATGTAAGCAAAAGCTTGAAGTTCTTACAAAGGCAGGCTTCAAGGTTGACCCACGAAATGACGGATTTCTTGCAATGTGTTTTATTGACCACACACAGGGATTATCTTTTTATGTAATCAGTGCGGCACATATACGAGGTGCAGATATTTTTGTGAGCCCGGAAAATAAAAGCTCTGCAATTATTCTTAGGGCTTTTGAACTTGCAGAATGTTTGTATTTGAATCAGCAGTATATTGAAATTGATCTTTCGAAATATTTTGATTATGCGGCTTCAATAAAAAAGGATTATGAACAGAATATTGATGATGTTTTGTATATCCGCGATATAACCGAGATTGATGATTTTAGAAAACCGTTTTTCCCGGATGATATTGAAGTTTTATTAATAGGAAAGGATTTTGGACAGGAACGGATTTTTGTCAGAAGTGAGCATTACGGTGAAAATGGCCTGACAGGAATTATTCTTGACGAACCTCAAAAAGCAGCAAGCCTTCACAAAGGGCAGGAAATTGATTTTATGCTGGTAGAACGTGATGGTAAATTAAGCACGGTACATGTGGTTAAATAATGATCCCCGTGTCGAGCACGGGGATGACAAAGTGGACTAGCTGTCCATGACATGAAGATTAGTAGTCTTTCTTTTCTGTCTTGCGCTTCTTGTTCAAAAGTTTGCGCTCGAGAGTTGTTTTCTTCTGGTGAAGAGTAGCAGAAGGTTTTTCAAAATATTCACGCTTCTTGTATTCGCGGATAATGCCTTCTTTTTCAACCATGCGTTTAAAGCGTTTAATTGCTTTTTCAAGGTTCTCTGAATCATCAACCATGATTGTTGCCATACTGTATTCACCTCCTTCTTGCGGTAGTTCCGTCAAAAATGTTTTATTAGTTTATAGGAAAATAGAGAGTTAATCAAGATGTGGACAAGTTATGAATTTTTTTTTATGATTATTGCGAGGTGAAAGTATGAAAAAAAATCTTGGTGTGAAACCTGTGATGTTTCCAATGCCTGTACTTATTGTAGCAACTTATAACGAAGATGGAACAGCAAATGCTATGAATGCTGCCTGGGGTGGTATTCATGATACAAATCAGATTGGCATTTGTATTGCGCCTGAACATAAAACTTTTGAAAATCTTGTAAGAACAAAGGCGTTCACTGTGAGCATGGCCGATGCTTCTCATGCAGCTGCTTGCGATTATGTTGGAATCGTCAGTGGTAATAAAGTTCCTGATAAGTTTGCAAAAGCAGGTTTTACTGCTACAAAATCGGAATTTGTTAATGCACCTGTAATTAATGAACTTGGTATGTGTTTAGAATGCGAGGTTCTTAGTTACGACGACAAAACAGGTTGCGTTGTGGGCAATATAAAGAATGTTTGTGCCGAAGAAGCAGTTCTGACCGATGACAAAATTGACCCTGCAAAGCTTGAACCAATTACTTATGATCCGGAAAATCACAATTATGTTAAGCTTGGCGAAATTGTTGCAAAGGCTTTTCAGATAGGAAAAACAATTTCGGAATAAATCAAATGAACTTTGACTCTATAATTCTTGACGTAGACGGCACAATCTGGGATACAACTCCTATTGTTGCAAAAGCCTGGAACAAGGCAATTGATGAGTTGTTTCCTCAGGTTCCGCACGTTACTGCAGATATCCTCAAAGGTCAGTTTGGAAAAACAATGGATGTAATTGGCCGCAATTTGTTTGGCACGCTTGGATATAAAGATCAGGAAACTCTGCTTGCCCGATGCTGCGTTGAAGAACAGATTGCAATTGATAAGAACGAAGAAGATATTGCTTATGAAGGCGTTGTTCAGACAATCCGCGAACTTGCCGGAAAAATCCCGCTTTTTATTGTAAGCAACTGCCAGGCCGGTTACATTGAGCTTGTAATGAAGAAAAACGGTATTACAGATTTTATTACCGATTTTGAATGCTTTGGAAACAACGGGCTTACAAAGGACCAAAACATAAAGCTGCTGGTGGAGCGCAATAATTTGAAGGCACCTGTTTATGTCGGCGACACTCAGGGTGATTTTGATGCCTGTAAACTTGCCGGTGTTCCTTTTGTGTGGGCAGAATATGGTTTTGGAAAGATAGACCTTGCGGACAAGACAGGATTTGCCGGAAGTATAAAAACCTTTCCTGAGCTTGTAAAAATCCTTTAAGGGGAGGCGCAGATTATTATGAAAACAATCACTTTAGGTTCAACTGGAATTACTGTTCCGCAGAATGCATTTGGTGCACTTCCTGTTCAGCGGGTTGGAGTTTCTGATGCTGTAGAAATTCTTCGCAGAGCCTATGATGGCGGAATGACTTTTTTTGATACTGCGCGTGCATATTCCGATAGTGAAATTAAAATGGGTGAGGCATTCGGGCCGTTTGATGGTAACAGTTCGTGGTGTCCACGCGATAAAATTTTTATTGCCACCAAATCTACTGCAACAACTCCGGAAAAACTTAAGGAAGATCTGGAAACTTCGCTTCGTAATCTTAAAACTGATTATGTTGATATTTATCAGCTTCATTGTGTAAAGCAGTGTTACCGCCCGGGTGATGGAACCGGTTTATATGAAACATTACTCGAAGCAAAGGCGCAGGGGAAAATCAAACACATTGGAATAACTGCTCATAAAATTGGAATTGCAGAAGAAATTGCAGAAAGCGGATTATATGAAACGCTGCAGTTTCCTTTTTCATATCTTTCAACTGAACGCGATATTGCTCTGGTAGAAAAATGCCGTAAAAACAATATCGGTTTTATTGCAATGAAGGGGCTTAGTGGAGGCCTGCTTACAAATGCACGTGCCTGCATGGCTTTTATGCTGCAATATCCGGTGCTTCCAATCTGGGGAATCCAGCGTATGAGCGAGCTTGAACAGTGGCTTGAGTTTATGAATGAACCGCCACAGATGGATGAAGAGATTAAAGCTGTAATTCAAAAAGACCGTGACGAGCTTCTTGGTGAGTTTTGCCGCGGCTGTGGTTACTGTATGCCTTGTGCTGTTGAAATTACTATTAATCAGTGTGCGCGCATGAGTCAGATGATTCGTCGTGCACCTTCAAAAGACTGGCTTACTCCACACTGGCAGGAAGAAATGCTCAAAATAGAGCGCTGTATTGAGTGTGGGGCCTGCCTTAAAAAATGCCCGTATGAGCTTAATATTCCTGTTTTGCTTAAGAAAAATCTTGCTGATTATAAGGATATTTTGAGCGGTAAGGTGAAGGTATAATAAATATAACTATTCCCTAACACTTCATTTTATGATATTATCTTATAAAAATTGAGGTGCAAAATGCTTAGGGGAAGACATTTAATACAGCCGGATGATTTGACTGTATCGGAAATTGAAGAGCTTTGTTCTTTGGCAGAGCAGATTATTGTAGATCCAGAATCGTTTAACGAAGTGTGTCGCGGGAAAATTCTTGCGACACTTTTTTTTGAGCCGAGTACAAGAACAAGGTTGAGTTTTGAAGCTGCCATGCTGCGTCTTGGTGGTTCGGTAGAAGGTTTTTCAGATGCAGATAATACTTCTACTGTAAAAGGGGAAACTCTGGCAGATACAATCCGCGTTGTTTCATCTTATGCCGATGTTATTGCAATGCGAACTCCAAAAGAGGGTGCTGCGCTGCTTGCAAGTAAATATTCAGCTTGTCCTATTATCAATGCAGGAGACGGCGGACACTATCACCCGACACAAACACTTACTGACCTTGTAACAATCAGACAGCTGCTTGGAAGCCTGGACAATCATGTTGTAGGATTCTGCGGCGATCTTAAGTTTGGACGAACAGTTCATTCCCTTGCAGAAGCTTTGCGAAACTTTAAGGGCAACAAGTTTATTTTCATAAGCCCAAAAGAGCTTAGTGTTCCTGATTATCTTATTACAAATGTCCTTGAGCCTGCAGGTGTTCAGTACGAAATTGTAGAAAGCCTTGATGAAGTTATACATGAGCTTGATGTTCTTTATATGACACGTGTCCAGAAGGAGCGATTCTTTAATGAACAGGATTATATCCGCCTTAAGGACAGCTACATTCTTGATACAGAAAAAATGAAGCTTGCGCGCAAAAACATGATAGTGCTTCATCCGCTGCCACGCGTAAACGAAATTACGCCGGAGGTTGATGATGACCCGCGTGCTGCCTACTTTAAGCAGGTTAAGTATGGTATGTATGCAAGAATGGCACTGATAGCTAAATTAACGGGGGCACTTTAATGTTAAACGTAAATACAATAAAAAACGGACTTGTAATTGATCATATTCGTGCGGGAGCCGGCTGGAAGATTTACCAGTGGCTGGGTCTGGACAAGGCACCTTTTACTTCCTGCCTGATTCAGAACGTGCACTCAGAAAAATCGGGCAAAAAAGATATTATCAAAGTAGATAATATTATTAATATTGATTATTCGGTACTGGGATTTATTGACCCGGATATCTGCGTAAACGTAATTGAAAACGAAAAGATTGTGCGCAAAATTACAATGGAGCTGCCTGCAAAAGTAAGCGGAGTTTTCAATTGTAAAAATCCGCGCTGTATTACACAGACTGAACACTACATAACACCAACCTTTATTCTTGCAGATAAGAAAAAGGGACTTTATAAATGTGAATATTGCGACACCTTATACCAGGCCGGGGGTAATGTTTAATTGACTAAGGCAACTCTGATTTTTAATGCAAGACTTCTCGACGAAAACATGGACACTCCGGGAGCGCTGCTTATTATTGACAGCGACATTCGTGCAGTTTTTCAGGGCTACTTTACTTCGCAGGAAACTGCTTCGGTGCTTGCTCACAGTGTTCTTGCAGAGGATGGACGCGACCAGGATTGTAAGCTTGAGCTTTATGATGCACGCGGACTTACTGTAACTCCGGCTTTTATTGATATGCATGTTCACCTGCGATACCCTGGACAGACTCAGAAGGAAGATTTACAGTCGGGACTTCATGCTGCTGCGGCTGGTGGTTTTGGAACTATTGTTGCCATGCCAAATACAAGTCCTGTAGTTTCTTCTATGGACCAGGCGCTGCAGATTGAATCAGAGGCTGCTGCTATTGGCCTTACTAATCTTTTTCAGACAGTAAGCATTACAAAAGATTTTGACGGAAAAGATACAACTCAGCTTGATGAGCTTGACCGCCATTATATTCCTGTAATCAGTGAAGACGGACGCGATGTTATTTCAAGTAGCGTCATGCTCGATGGTATGAAAAAGGCTGCCGAAAAAGGTGTGATTGTAAGCTGTCACTGTGAAGACCTTGCACTTGGTGAAAAGGCAAAACCTTTCCGTAAAAATGCGCTTGAAATTATGAAGGCTATAGGTTTGAGTTCTTGGGGTACCTGCGAAGAAGGGTATAACCCAGATGATGTTGAACAGGCCGCAATTGAACAGATTGAACTGAACTTGAGCAAGGCAAATGATTTACTCCGACTTGCCGAAGATACAGCAACTGCCAGAAATATTATGCTTGCAAAACAGGCAGGCTGCCATATTCATATCTGCCACGCAAGTACAAAAGATGTTCTTGAACAGATTTATAATGCAAAATACGACAAAGCAAACGGCGAAGAATATGCACCAGGTTTTGAAATTACTGCAGAAGCAACACCTCATCATCTGGCGCTTGCAGGAACAGAAGAACCGCTTATCCGTGCGCTTGTAAATCCTCCGCTTAGAAGTGAAGAAGACAGACAACTTCTTATTGAATGCCTGCGTGACGGAACAATAGATGTTATTTCTACAGATCACGCTCCACATACAATGGAAGATAAAGCTGGTGGAAGTCCTGGTTTTACGGGGCTCGAAACTGCCTATGCTGTTTGTAATACAGTACTTGTAAAAGAAAATAATTTTACACCTCAAAAGCTCAGTCAGTTGATGTCTGCAAATCCGGCTCGAATTCTTGGACTTACAAAAGGACTTTTAAAATCTGGCTACAATGCAGATCTTACACTTGTTGATCCCGAAGAAGACTGGACTGTTGATTCACGAATGTTCTGCTCTAAAGGAAAGGCAACCCCTTTTGAAGGAAAAGAGCTTACCGGAAAAGTAAAGGCTTTATTTATTGGCGGTCGCAAGGTTTTTGAAAGATGAATTTAGCAATTTTGTTTACATCCTGTCTGGCATCTTTTGCGGCTGCTGTAATTTCTCTTTTATTTTTTCTGCGTTATAAAAAGGTTTTCTTTTTTGATGTACTTTTAGTTCTTGTTTCATTTTTTGTATTGAGCACAGAATCTTATTTTGTAACAGAAAGAAATGCCGGCATAACAAATATCTTACTTTTAAGCATAATAGGACTTTTTCTTGGAGTTTGTTTTTCTTATGGAATTATCAGCCTTGGTTTTGATTTGATTCGTGTAAGCACAAACGCCTTTGTAAGAAAGCTTCCTCTTTTTTATTCAATTCTTTTTACAGCTGCAGAAATTGTTTTTGCTGTTATAACTAAAGATGCTAAACTTCTTTCTACTATTATAAATATCAGCGGAATATGGGTACCTGCAGGAATTTCGGTTCTTCTTGCAATTATATTTCATAAACGAATTGACAGCGGTGTTTTCAAAAAAGAAAAATGGATTTTTATTATCCTTGCTTTAATCAACCTTGTATTTGCGTTTTTTATAGAAGAAATTCCTTTTGTTTTTATAATTTCAATTTCGCTTTTAGTATTTTACATTTTCTACCGCTTTTATTTTGCAGCTCCGGTTTCTAAAACAGAAAAATCACTTAATTCTGAATTTGTAAAAAACTTTTCACTTACCAGACGCGAACAGGAAATCATTCTTGCTTTGCTCGAAGGAAAATCAAACAAAGAACTTGCACAGGCTCTTTTTGTAAGTGAAAAAACAATCGAAACTCATCTTGGAAATATTTATAAAAAAATTGGTGTAAAAAACAGACTGGAATTATTTTCACGCCTTCAAAATGACATCTAAGGGTTTACCCTGATTTTTAAAAATCGCAAAAATTCCGTGCTTTCCCTAATATCTTTATGAACCGCCTTATATTATCATCGCTAATGTAACGGAGGTTTTATGAAAAAATTATTTATCATTATTTTAAGCGTTTTACTGTCTTTGCCGGCAGTATTTGCAGAACAGCAGAAAACTTCGGTTGATGTTGCATTCAGCATTGACTGGACTTTTGGCTGCTATAAAGAAACTACTTTTGCCAGTATTTCTCAAAGTCTGCTCAGCCCGCGCTTTCAACTGGAAACAACAATCCGCAGTAACGATTTTATGCACAAAATCACGCTTGATTATTTTTATGCTAAACCAACTTCTGCAATGACAGAAACAGCTGTATCTTACAGAAATTTTGATCCAATAACAGGTGAATCATATTACGAAGCATTTCAAAGTAAGCTTCAGTTTCACAGAATAAGAGTTCAGTATGATTTGCTGTATGGCGTAAAGCAGATGAATAAAACTACTTTTTATGCGGGCGGAAATTTTAGCACAAATGTTTACATGCAGTTTGAGAATTATCCTTCAATCACAGGAATTGTTTCACTAGGACCTTCTGGTGGTTTGAACTATAAGATTAATGAGCAGAATAATGTTTCGCTTTTTTGTGCACTCCCGCTTTTAGGTTATGGAGTTCGTCCTTCTTTTGCCGGCTGTGATGCACGACTTATGAAATATGCAGAAGAAGATTTTATGAAAATCCTTACTCTTGGAAACTTTTTGAGTCTTCATAATTATCAGGCAATTCTTTTGAATGCTGATTATAACATTAAGGTAAATAAATATTTTTCACTTGGGGTAGGAGGAAACTTTGAATATTCAAGAATTGCAGTACCAAAGGAACGACCGCTTTATTATTTGAACGGAAGCTTTAATACAAAGGCAACTGTGAGCTTTTAATAATCAACAGGAGAAAACTATGAAAACATTCAAAATCAAAACTAAACAATTCTGGAGCGCCTGCTTAATCTGGCTTCTTTGTACATTTAATCTTAGTGCCTGCGACTTTTTTTATGGAGGAATGACCGGCACTTCTTATAATGAAATGTTTGATGCTATGTGGAATGATTATAACGAGACATATGCTTTGTTTGAGGTTCGCAACGTAGACTGGGAAGAACAGTACAGGCTTCATAAACCGAATATCAGTGAGTCTATGACAGATAAAGAATTTTTTGCTGAATGTGCTGCAATGCTTTATACGCTCAAGGATTCTCATGTTTATATTAAAACTCCTTTTGGAAGCATGAATTCTGGAGAAGATATTCTTCCGCCTGATGCTTTTTCGTTGAATGAAGTTTGTGCGCAGTATATTGATTCACCAAGAAAGTGTGGAAACAATATCATTACTTACGGAAGATTGAAAACAGACAGTACTGTGGGCTACATACATATTGCATCTTTTTCAAGCGGTCAGACTGGAATTAATCAGAATCAGGACTGGGCAAGCAACATAGATATTGCTCTTGAAGCGCTTAAAGATACAAGATGTTTGATTCTTGATGTTCGTGGAAACAGAGGTGGTCTTACAGGAAACGTTTCAAGAATCTCAGGAAGATTTTGTGCAGAAAATAAAGTTTATGCAATTTCGCGTACAAAAAACGGAAAAGGAAAAAATGATTTTGATAGCGGGGTAGAGCTTGAAATTAAAAAGAACGGAAGCTGGCAGTATACAAAACCGATTTTGTTTTTGACAAATGCTCAGACAATGAGTGCCGGTGAAGAATTTTCTATGGCAATGACAACCCAGTCTCATGTAACCCAGATTGGAAATCACACCTGTGGAGTTTTTTCACTTGCTTTGGAACGCTGTTTGAGTAACGGCTGGCGCTATGCTGTTTCTGTTCAGAGGGTAACAGATCCTGAAGGGCATACTCCAGAAGGCACAGGTATTGTTCCGCGCCCTGAAAACCTGATTGTTAATGTTACTGCTCAGGATGACTTACAGATGAAACGTGCTTTGGAAATTGCACAAGGACTGTGATATAATATTAGTATGAAGCTTGCAAAGAAAATTTCAGGGATAATTTTAATACTCTTTTTATTTGTGGCAGCAATTATACCTTGTGTTTATAAAATCAAAGCTGTAAGAATGAAAAATGATTATAGTGAGATATATAAAAATGAAAAATATCAGAAGTCTGTTGCTGTGTCTGGGATTACCGTGTTTGCTCAAAAATATTCGTGCGGGTATGCGGTAATCCAGATGATTGCGCAGTGGAATAATAATCCGGCATTGACAGAAGAAGCGTTGTTTAACGAGCATGGAAAGATTGTGACTTCAACTGGCCGGGCGCTGGCTGCAGAAATGAACCGTAAGATTCCTGATTACAGAACGCGCATGTATAAGTATTTGAAAAACACAGATTTGATAGACAAGGTTTATGATAGTCTGGAGGCTGGAGTGCCTGTTCCGTTTGAGTGGGCAGCCAAAAAAGATGATGAATGGACGCTTCACTATTCATTAATAACAGGGCTTGATGTTCCCGGCGATAAAATTACAATTGCGAATCCGTACGGGTTTGTTGAAGAAATATCTATTGAGGAATTTTTGCAGAGGACCAGCTTTGACGCTTATGAAAAAATGCCTTTGTTCATAAAGTTTGGTTTTGCTTACGGCGTTTTTGAAAAGAATGCAGTTTTTATTTTGGAGCGTTGAACTTTTTAAAATTCAGTCGCAGCGCATTTGAAACTACGCAGAAGCTCGAAAGGCTCATCGCTGCAGCTCCGAATATAGGGTTTAAGTGCCAGCCTAAAAGCGGAACAAAAGCGCCAGCTGCAAGAGGAATGCACAATACATTGTAGAAGAATGCCCAGAAAAGATTTTCCTTGATGTTTCGTACTGTGCCTCTGCTCAGGCGGAAAAGGATTGGGAGTTCGCGCAGTGTGTTTTTTACAAGTACAATGTCTGCTGCGTCAATTGCTATGTCTGTTCCGTTTCCTATTGCTATACCGATATCTGCTGTTGTGAGGGAAGGTGCGTCGTTTATGCCGTCTCCTACCATGCAGGTTTTTCCTTCGGCTTTGAGTTTGTTTATTGCGTCTGCTTTTTCCTGAGGGAGAACGCCGGCAATTACGTTTTCTATTCCTGCCTGTTTTGCTATGGCGCGGGCTGTACGTTCGTTGTCGCCTGTAAGAAGTGTGACTTTTATTCCCATTTGTTTAAGCTCTGCAATTGCCTGTGTGCTGTCCGGTTTTATTGTGTCTGCAACTGCAATTATTCCAAGAAGCTTGTTGTCCTGTGCAAAGAAAAGAGGAGTTTTTCCCTGAGCTGCAAGACTGTCTGACTGCGCAACAATTGCAGGAGTGATATTTGCAAGCTGTTTTATAAAGTTAAAGTTTCCGCCGGAACAGGTTGTTCCGTTTATGTTTGCTTTAAGGCCGTTGCCAGGGAAGATCTGGAAATCCTGGGTTTCGACGGCTGCGATATTCTGCGCTTCTGCTTTTTTTGTTATTGCTTTTGCGAGCGGGTGTTCTGATTTTGTTTCGAGAGAGCAGGCGAGCTGTAAGAGAGTTTGCTCGGTCTGGTCTGTGGCTGGAATTATGTCTGTTACTACAGGTTCACCATTTGTGATTGTTCCTGTTTTGTCCAGGGCAATTATTTGTGTGTGTCCGGCTTGTTCAAGGGCTGCTGCAGTTTTGAAGAGTATACCGTTTTTAGCTCCAACGCCGTTTCCTACCATGATTGCAACCGGTGTAGCAAGTCCAAGTGCGCACGGGCAGCTTATTACTAAAACTGCAACTGCGTGCATGATTGATATTTCTGCACCGGCTCCTACTGCAAGCCAGATTCCAAGAGTTACAAGTGAAATTGCAATTACAGTTGGTACAAAGATTCCTGCAACCTTGTCTGCAATTTTGGCGATTGGTGCTTTTGTTGCGGCTGCATCGCTTACAAGCTTTATGATTTGTGAAAGTGTAGTGTCTTGTCCGACTCTGGTTGCGCGGCATTTTATAAAGCCCGAAAGGTTTGTTGTCGCAGCGGAAACTGTGTCGCCGGTCTGCTTGTCTGCGGGAATGCTTTCTCCGGTGAGAGCTGATTCATTTATTGCGGCGTTGCCTTCTATAATTACACCGTCTACAGGAATGTTTTCTCCGGGGCGCACTACAAATATGTCATTGATTTTTACCTGGCTGATAGGAACTATTTTTTCTGTGCCGGCTGCATCAATTATTGTCGCTGTTTTTGGTGCAAGCTTCATGAGTCCTTTTAGTGCGTCTGTTGTTTTTCCTTTTGAGCGTGCTTCGAGCATTTTGCCTACAGTAATGAGTGTCAAAATCATAGCGGCACTTTCAAAGTAAAAGTCGTGGGCTGCTGTTGATTTTAAAAAAGTGATTGCAATAAGTACCCACACGCTGTATATGAATGAGGCGCCTGCTCCAAGTGCAACGAGTGTGTCCATATTAGGGGCAAGGTGAACGGCTGATTTTATTCCGCTTGTAAAAAATCGCTTGTTTATAATCATTATTATAAGGGTAAGTACAAGCTGAACAAGGCCCATGATTGAATGATTTGCTGTAAGGAAGGCTGGAAGCGGCCAGTTCCAGAGCATGTGGCCCATTGTGATGTATAAAAGCGGAAGAAGGAAAATTAAAGAAGTGATGAGGCGTTTTTTGAGTAGGGGAGTTTCCTTGTCGGTAAGGGGGTCAGAAGTTGTGGAGTCGCTTTTTGTGTCAGCGCTGGACCCGGCTTCTGCTTTTACGCTTGCTTCGTATCCGGCATCTACAACTGCTTTGATGATTTCTTCATCGCTGGCAGTACCTTCAACGCCCATGGAATTTGTGAGGAGACTTACAGAACATGAAGTAACACCCGGTACTTCCGAAACAACCTTTTCTACTCTGGCACTACAAGCGGCACACATCATACCGCCAACGTCAAACTGCTTCATGTTAGCCTCCGCTAACAATATATAACAAAAAAGAAAAAAAGTCATTGCGCAAATCAACCACGTCATTGCGAGGAACGTAGCGACGTGGCAATCCACTTATAGGAATGCATTTTAATTCCTGGATTGCCACGCTTTGCTCGCAATGACGTTGCCTTTACAAGTATTTCATATTATATTTAATAATGGAGGCTCAGATATGAAAATCGCATTTTTTGACACACACTCGTATGACAAACAGTCATTCACTCTTGCTAATGAAGGCTTTAAGTACAAGATTGACTTTAAGGATTACAAACTCAATGAAAATACTGCCATGACTGCAAAAGGTTATGATGTTGCCTGCGTTTTTGTAAACGATGTTGTAAATGAAGCTGTAATTAATACGCTCAAGGAATGCGGTGTTAAGCTTATTGCGCTCCGTTGTGCCGGTTTTAATAATGTAGACCTCAAGGCTGCAGCAGCTGCTGGAATTAAGGTTGTTCGTGTTCCAGCTTATTCTCCTTATGCAGTTGCAGAGCATGGTGTTGCACTTTTGATGTCTCTTACACGTCATACACCTCAGGCATATTTAAGAACAAAAACTGCTAACTTTAATATAGAAGGACTTACAGGCCGCGATCTTCACGGACTTACTGCCGGTATTCTTGGAACAGGAAAAATCGGCCGCATTATGGGTGATATCCTTAAGGGCTTTGGCATGAAAATCATTGCTTATGATGTTTATCCAAACAAGGAATGGGCCCAGAAAAATGATGTTGAATATGTAACACTCGAAGAAATCTTTAAGCAGAGTGATGTTTTGAGCCTGCACTGTCCGCTTACAGAAGAAACAAAGCATATTGTAAATCACGACTCAATGAAAATGATGAAGCATGATGCAGTAATCATCAATACTGGTCGTGGTGCGCTCATAGATTCAAAGGCACTTGTTCACGCCCTCAAGCATGGTCACATCGGCGGAATTGGTATGGACGTTTACGAAGAGGAAAGCAAATACTTCTTCAGCGACTGGTCTACAGATATCATGACTGATGATGTTCTTGCGAGATTGCTTACATTCCCGAACGTCATCATCACAGGTCACCAGGCATTCCTTACAACAAATGCCCTCAAGAATCTTGCAGATACAACGCTCGAAAATATAAAGGCATTTAAAGCTGGCGAAGAGCTTGTGAATGAAGTAAAATAAAGTATGCGGATTTTATTTAATGACAACTGGCAGTTTGCAGAGCTGGCGATTGATGAAAAACTGATGTACAAGGATGGGAATCCTGTCTTTTTTGAACCGGAAAGCTTTTTTGAAAAAGCAGCCGGATTGTCTTTTGCAGCTGTCAGAGTTCCTCATGACTGGATGATTACAGATACAAAAAATCTGTACAGAAGTTCAGTCGGATTTTACCGCAAAAAATTTAATCTTGATTCTTTGAATGAACTTCCTCATGTTGCGCTAAGCTTTGAAGGCGTTTATATGAACAGCGCCGTGTGGGTAAACGGAAAGCTCGCCGGTAAATGGAAGTATGGATATTCGCCTTTTGAATTTGATATTTCTGAACTTGTGAAGTCCGGTGAAAATGAAGTTCTTGTAATTGCAGTTTACCAGAATTGTAATACACGCTGGTATTCCGGGGCAGGAATTTTCCGAGATGTTCATTTGATAAACAGTTCTGCTACTCATCTTGTGACTGATGGTGTTTATTTTAGTGCAAAGCCTGTGGATGAAACAAAGCTGGATGGGGAGTGGAAGGTGAAGGTGAGTGTGGAGATTGTTGGTCAGACAGATGAAATTTGTGAAATTGCCCTTCGACAGGCTCAGGGACCCCAAGACGGGGTTCCTGAGCTTGTCGAAGGACCCAAAACAGAATTTACCATAACCGCACCACACCTTTGGGATATAACAGATCCATACTGCTATAAGCTTACAATCACATTAAAGGATACGGCAGGCAACATCTTAGACCAGCATACACAAAATTGCGGCTTCAAATATGCAAAGTTCACCTCAGATAAAGGTTTTTTCTTAAACGGGCGGCATGTCAAAATTCAAGGTGCCTGCCAGCATCATGACCTTGGGGCACTTGGTTCGGCCTTTAATGCTGCAGCCTTGCGACGACAATTTACAAAGCTCAAGGAAATGGGGGTAAATGCTGTGCGTACTTCTCATAACCCTCCGCCAAGAGCCTGGATGGATTTGTGCGACCAGATGGGAATCCTTGTAGACAGCGAAGCCTTTGATATGTGGGAAAAACCAAAGACTCAGTTTGATTACGGCAACTATTTTAATGACTGGTGCGAGCGCGATGTAAGAGCCTGGGTGCGTCATGACCGCAATCATCCAAGTCTTATCATGTGGTCAATCGGTAACGAGATTTACGATACTCATGTTGGTAACGGTCTTGAAATTACAAAGCGCCTTTCTAAGTATGTGCGCCAGTCTGACCCGGAAGGCAATGCTCCAATAACAATCGGTTCAAATTACATGATGACAGAGGGTGCACAAAAATGCGCCCAACTTATAGATACCGTTGGCTACAACTATCTGGAACGCTTTTACGACGAGCATCATGCAAAATATCCAGAGTGGAAAATCTATGGCTCCGAAACTTCTTCTACAGTTCAAAGCAGGGGAATCTATCACTTCCCTGATTCCTTAAAGCTTGTTACCTTTAGCGATGGCCAGTGTTCAACTCTTGGCAACTGTACAACTCCCTGGGGGGCTGTAAACACACAGACAGTAATTACGACAGACCGTGATTGTCCTTTCAGCGCGGGGCAGTTTATCTGGACGGGCTGGGACTATATTGGCGAGCCAACACCTTATCACACAAAGTCTTCTTTCTTTGGCCAGATTGATACGGCGGGCTTTCCTAAAGATACATATTACCTCTACAAGTCTGAATGGGCCGGTAAAAATACAGAGCCTTTTGTTCATCTGCTGCCGTATTGGGATTGGAATGAAGGGCAGTTGATTGATGTAAAGGCATATACAAATGCAGATGAAGTGGAATTGTTTTTTAACGGGCAGTCGCAGGGAAAGCAGAAGATAAACCATAAAAACGGGGCGGAACCGTTTGGGCGATGGCAGGTTGAGTATCACAAGGGTGAAATAAAAGCAGTTGCGTATGATGAAGAAGGGTGCGTTGTTGCGGAAGACATAAAGAAGTCTTTTGGGGATCCGGCGAAGATAATTCTGGAAGTGGAACAGGACTACAATGAGACTGGATTGCCACGCTTCGCTCGCAATGACGAGGGTGGCGTTCGTCATTGCGAGGAGCGAAGCGACGTGGCAATCCACTTCATACAAGTCATGTTAACTGACTCAAACGACACCCTCGTAGAAAACGCCCGCAACTACATAACGCTAAACATCACCGGTGATGCCGAGCTCCTTGGAATGGATAACGGCGACTCAACCGACTATGATGAATATGTTGCTGCAGACGGTCACACCCATACAAGAAAGCTTTTTGCCAACCGCCTGATTGCAATTGTAAAAGAAAAGGCTGGGGCAGGCAGCAGTGGTTTTATTGTAACAGCTGCCAGTCAGGGTCTGCCCAATATTTCTATAAAATATGACGGCAAGGAGTGGAACCGGGTAGAAGCAGACTCTTCTGTATTGCCTCAGAATTCTTATGTCCCTGTCCGCAAAATTGAACTTCAGGCTCAGGGCTCCCTTAAGTTAGACCCATCTAACAAAGAAGTTCTGGTCACAGCAAAAGTTCTGCCGCAAAACGCCACAGACAAAGAAATTAACTGGAACCCGGTTTTTAAGGAATGTATTGCAAGTGATAATATTGTAGTAGCTTCTGCGGTCCCTGAGCCTGTCGAAGGGCCGCAACCAAGCCGCCTTATCCGTGCAGCCGGTGACGGAGAATGCCTCCTTCGCTGTACGGCCCAGAACAATACAAAGTACGACGAAGTAATAAGCGACCTGCCTTTTACAATCAGTGGAATTGGCAATACAAGACTTAATCCATACACCCTCATAGAAGCCTGCCGTTTTACCGACTATGACAAATCCGACAATAAAGCCAAACCCGAAATGTCTTTGGAAAGCGGAATCTCTAACCGTAAGTGTGGCCCAACCTGGGTAAGCTTTGACAAGGTAGATTTTGGCAAAGATGGTGCAGATACAATCCACCTGCCAATCTTCAGCTTTGCAACAGAGTTCCCGATTCAGGTTTGGGATGGAAAGGGTACCGGCCCGGACAGCAGGCTGCTTGGAACCTATACCTACCGCCACGAATCAATTTACAACACCTACAGCGAAAATATCTTTACTCTGCCACGCCGCCTTTTTGGTCTTCACACAATTACACTCAGTTTTGAAACAGATTTGTACCTGCACGGTTTTTATTTTGACCAAAGCCCTAAGGCATACGCAAAGCTTTGTGTCCTTGATGCAAACCTCATAACCGGCGACTCCTTTACAAAAACCAGCGACGCCGTAGAAGGAATTGGCAACAACGTAAACATAGATTTTGAAGATATGGATTTTGGCACAGCCCAGACAAAAGACCAGATAAGCCTTACAATCTGCGGCCGCTCAAACTCAGAAAACAATACCATAAACTTAAAGTTCTTTGCCTCGGATGGCAGCAACAAAACCTATGTAATAGACTTTGCCTGCACCGACGACTACGAAGAAAAAACTTTCTGGCTTCCAGCTATTACAGGACTTCAGAAAGTAAGCTTTGTTTTTTTGCCGGGCTGCAATTTTGATTTTAAGTGGTTCCGTTTTAATCTGGTGTAGTAACTTTTATGTTCTTCTGATATTTTTATAGTATATGGAGAGACGAAAATTTCCGTTACTATTTTTAATTCTCGCCGCATTGACTGTTACAAATTTATCTGCAGAAGAGCAATCAAAGTTTGATAAATTTTTAGAGGCGATTTTTCCTTTTCCGATTCTGTCGCTTGAATCCGGATATCCCGAAGTTTTTTCTTTTGAAATTGGAGTTGAAACTCTTTTTATTTCTTTTTGGGAGGAAGGCCGCGCGGGAACATATTTTTGTTACAATTATAGCAGATCAAAATATGATAATTTCCATAGATTTTCCGGCGGAATTGCATGGGGTATGACGGGATTATGGGATGTACGTGGGGGAATGGGCTACGGATTAATGCCAAAAAATAATGAAGTACTTCATACATTGTTTACAGAAATCAGTTACAGGATATTCCTTCTTGAGATTAAATTAGTTTTTGAAAGGCCTTTAAAACCAGACAACCTTGCAGATTATTATTTAAACACGTATGAGGATGGCGTAAAGTTTAAGATTGGCCTTTCTATATAAAACAAATATTTATCTGTTCTTTTAATATCCAAGTTTTTTGTCTACAAGATATTTAAGCGGTGCGCCCTGTGTAAAGTTTTTTAAGTCTTCAAGGAACATACTTACGTTTTTGTCTCTTGTATGTGCAAGCGTCATGTTTCCGGCAACGTGCGGAGTGATTATAAGATTCTTTGTTTTCCAAAGGCGGTTGCCTGCAGAAAGTGGTTCTGTCTGAAAAACATCAAGTGCTGCTCCGGCAAGGTGTCCGCTTTCTAATGAATCGGCAAGTGCATCTTCATCAATGGCAGAGCCGCGTCCAACGTTTACAATAAATGCATCCTGAGCAAGAAGAGCAAGTCGTTCGCGTGAAAGAATACCTTTTGTTTCAGGCGTAGAAGGAAGACTCATTGCAAGTAAATCAGTCTGTGGAAGAATTGTGTCCAGCTCGCTTACAGGAAGCACCTTGTCATAAACATTAGCACTGCTTTTACCGCTACGGCAAACTCCAATAATGCTTGCAGGTTCAAAAGCTTTTGCACGGGTAGCAAAGTTTGTTCCAATGTCTCCTGTTCCAAGTACTGTGATTCTGCAATCTTTGAGTGAACGCTGCGGGCGAGGGGAAAGCCACTGACCGTTTTTTGTTTCATCAAGGAATTCATTTAGCTTACGCATCATCACAAGCGAAACTGCAATCATGTGCTCGGCAATTGAAACTCCGTATGCTCCGGCTGCATTTGTGAGCAGGCATTCTTCATTTGCAAAATATCCCGGAATCATAAGAGAATCTACTCCGGCCCAGGGAACGCAAAGCCATTTTAAGGTTCTGTTTGTTTTTACAATTGAAGGCGCAAAACCGTAAATGATATCTGTGTCATAATTCGACTCGGGAATTTCTGATTCTGCCTTGTAGAAGAAAACCTGATGTCCAAGCGATTCAGCAGCTGCTTTAATCTGGTCCAGATGCTTTTGTTCAAGCATGCTGTTTATTACAAGAATTTTCATAGACTTTAGTTTCCCGAAGAAGAGCTACCGCCGCCTGAAGAATGCGATGCTTCTCTATCTTTTACCATATGCTGAAGTGTAATAAGGATTGCTACAACCTTCTGCTCGTGTTCTTTTTTGTAAATATCAACACACCATTTGTCGTGAATCGAAATCATCTTCTGTCCGATTACTGCAATAATCTGACCGTCTGAATCATAAAGCTCAAAGTTCAAGCCAAGGACATTTCCTTTAAGCTGCCAGCCAAGACCTACAATATTTGTAATATCCTTGATTATATGGAAAAGCTCGTTTGAAAGTTCAAATTCAGTTCCGTCGGCCATTGTGATGTAATGACGTTCATGAAATGAAAAAAGCTTTCGTTCAATATGAGCAACCTGTTCGCCTGCTGCTGTTTTAAGATCAGTTTTATCATGAAACGAAATCATTTTTGAATCTGCCTGATAAATAATTTCTTCGTTTCCGTCAATAATATCAATGTGATGATGTAAGGTAAAAACCTTTGTTGTAGTAAAAAGTGAAAGGTACGGAACTCCGAATTTTTCAACATTGTTTACGTTTGCGTCTTGTCCGGCTTCGCGGTACCTGTGGATTTTTGAAAATACTCCCATTTTTTTTCTCCTTGGTTAATTATATCACCATTTATTGAAGAAAACCATCTGGAAATACCGATAATAATTATATGAAAGCTTTTTATAAAAACTTTATTTTATTGGCCGCATTTATTTTATTAACTTCTTTTAATCTTTTTGGAGCAGAACTTTACAAAACAGGAGTTACTGCTTCTTATTATGCAGAAGATTTCCACGGAAAGAAGACTTCCAACGGTGAACGCTTTAATATGAATGATTTGACCTGCGCACATAAGTCTTTGCCGTTTAATACAATTCTTAAAGTAACAAATCTGGCAAACGGAAAATCAGTCCAGGTACGAGTAAATGACAGAGGCCCTTTTGTTTTGAATCGCGAAATTGATTTGTCTAAGGCAGCCGCAGTTAAGCTTGGAATGATTGGAAGCGGTACCACAAAGGTAAAGCTTGAAATTGTAAAGAAGGGTGCTAATACAAAAATAAGCCAGCAGACAGCAGCAAGCGCCACAAAAATAATGAAGAAATTGTATGGGGATGCAACAACTAGCAGCAGTGGGGCAACCAGTACAACTACTAAAAAACTAGAGCCCGGCACTTACTGGGATATTCAGCTTGGAGCATTTAAATCAAAAGATAATGCAAAGGCATTTGCAAGTAAGCTTTCTAAAGCAGGATTTAAAGATATAGTTTTACAGACTTCCGGTGAAGTAACTCGTGTAGCCATAAAAAAAGTGCCGGCCAGCAAAGTGACCGACACTCAAAAAAAACTTGCTGCCGCAGGGTTCACAGAGCAAACACTGAAGCAGCGGAAGAATTAGTCTACCATTTCTATTGTAGTAAGATCGTAATATAGACTAGCATTTATTATTTCAATTGTATGGGTTGTATCATTTCTAATATAATCTGTTCCGGCTGCATATCCACTTAACATTAAAGATAACATCATACCTGGTGCCGTTAGTATTGGGTTGCCTTCATAAACAAATGTATATGAAGCCATAGCATTATAAAATTTTGCCATACCATCATCAGTTAATGTAATAGTTTTTGAACTTTGGTCTATTGAATAATCTTCAGGTGTTTGCATATTATAGTAAAAAGTGAACATTGCAATATCTTCTTCATCAAAATCATCAGCAATTATTGAGCCATTATAAACAACTTTGTATCCATCTCCAGAACTAGAAGGTCCTCCTCCAGCACCACCACCACAAGATGTAATCATTCCAAGAAGCAGAAGCATAGAAAGGGCTAAAATAAGCTTTTTGAATAGTTTCATAATAATCTCCTTGATTGTTAAAAGTTGCTTTTATTATAAACTCCCCTAAGTATAGTTGTCAAACTTTTTTGAAAGACTTTATGGAATGATGATTTTGGGGAAATAAAAAAAAAGACTGCCCGTAATGGACAGCCTTTCCGAAAGAAAGATTATCGGGGCCCTTCGACAAGCTCAGGGACCCCATGGTATTATACAAGACCCTGTGCGATCATTGCATTTGCAACCTTAACAAAACCTGCAATGTTAGCACCGGCAACGTAGTTAACCCACTTTCCGTCCTTAGCACCAAACTTAACAGCTGTGTCGTAAGCGTTGTTGTGGATGTTTACCATGATGTCGTGGAGTTTTGCATCAACTTCTGCAGCAGACCATGAGAGGCGTTCTGAGTTCTGGCTCATTTCCAAACCAGATGTTGCAACACCACCGGCGTTAGAAGCTTTTCCTGGAGCGTAGAGAATCTTAGCCTTAAGGAACTTGTTTACAGCGTCGATGTTAGAAGGCATGTTAGCACCTTCTGCTACGAGCTTACATCCGTTCTTCAAGAGCTTTTCTGCATCTTCACCAAGAAGTTCGTTCTGTGTAGCACATGGGAATGCGCAGTCACATTTAACTTCCCAAACTTTCTTTCCTGCGAAGTATTTAGCTTCTGGGAACTTCTTAACATATTCAGAAATACGACCGCGTTTTACGCCCTTGAGCTTTTTAACCCAGTCAAGTTTCTTCTGTGTAATTCCGTCTTTATCGTAAATGTATCCGTCTGAGTCAGAAAGTGTAACAACTTTTGCACCAAGCTGGATAAGTTTTTCTGCAGCGTATTCTGCAACGTTTCCTGAACCAGAAACAACGCAAACCTTGTCTTTGAAGTTTTCTCCAACTTTTGCGAGCATTTCCTGAGCAAAGTAGATAAGTCCGTATCCGGTAGCTTCTGTACGAATCAAAGAACCACCGAATGTAAGACCCTTACCTGTCAGAACTCCAGTATATTCGTCGCGGATTCTCTTGTACTGACCAAAGAGATAACCGATTTCGCGTCCACCTACGTTTTTATCACCGGCTGGAACGTCTGTATCTGCACCAATGTGGCGATACAATTCTGTCATGAATGACTGGCAGAAGCGCATAACTTCTTTGTCTGATTTTCCATGTGGATCAAAGTCAGAACCACCTTTACCACCACCCATTGGGAGAGTTGTAAGAGAGTT
>JAGCDP010000047.1 GCA_017651065.1 Treponema sp. | reverse complement strand
TGGTTATGATATTTCTAAGCCAGCTACAACAGCAAAAGAAGCATTCCAGTGGCTCTACTTCGGATACCTTGCTGCTATCAAGACACAGAACGGTGCTGCTATGTCTGTAGGACGTATTTCTACATTCTTGGACATCTACATCGAACGTGATCTTAAGAAAGGCGTTCTTACAGAAGAAAAAGCACAGGAACTTGTTGACCACATCGTTATGAAGTTCCGTATGGTACGCTTTGCTCGTATCGAATCATACAACCAGCTCTTCTCTGGTGACCCAGTATGGGCTACTTTGGAAGTAGGTGGACTTGGACAGGACGGACGCGCTCAGGTTACAAAGAACGACTTCCGCTTCCTCCATACATTGGAAAACATGGGACCTTCTCCTGAGCCTAACATCACAGTTCTTTACTCTAAGAGACTCCCAGAAAACTTCCGCCGCTATGCTGCAAAGATTTCTATTGATACATCTTCTATCCAGTATGAGAACGACGACATCATGCGCCCAATCTGGGGTGATGACTACTCAATCTGCTGTTGTGTATCTGCTACACAGACTGGTAAAGAAATGCAGTTCTTTGGTGCTCGTGCTAACTTGGCTAAGGCTCTTCTTTACGCTATCAACGGTGGTAAGGATGAAGAAGCTGGCTTGACACCAGGTGTACAGGTTGGTCCAGAGATTGCTCCAATCACTTCTGAATATCTTGATTACGATGAAGTTATGAAGAAGTACGACATCATGCTTGAATGGTTGTGTGACCTTTATGTAAACACATTGAACTTGATTCACTACATGCACGATAAGTACTACTACGAAGCTGCTGAACTTGCTCTTATTGATACAAACGTACGCCGTACATTTGCTACTGGTATTGCAGGCTTCTCTCACGTAGTTGATTCCCTTTCTGCTATCAAATATGCAAAGGTTAAGGTTCTCCGCCGTGATATCAACATCACAGACAAGAAGGGTAACAAGATTTTTGCCCCAAATATGGCTTATGACTTCCAGATCGAAGGCGACTTCCCACGCTACGGACAGGATGATGACAGAGCAGACGAAATTGCAGTATGGTTGCTCAAGACTTTCATTGGAAAGGTAAAGAAGCACCCAACATACCGCAACGCAGAGCCTACAACTTCTATCCTTACTATTACTTCTAACGTTGTATACGGTAAGGCTACTGGTGCTCTTCCTAACGGACGTCCAGCTCACGCTCCATTCTCTCCAGGAGCTTCTCCATCTTACGGTGCAGAAACAAAGGGTCTTATCAAGTCTTTGAACTCTGTTGCTAAGGTTCCATACAAGTACTCACTTGATGGTATCTCTAACACACAGACAATCAACCCATCTGCTCTTGGTCACAACGAAAAAGAACAGATTGACAACCTTGTAAACATCCTCGACGGATACTTCTCTAAGGGTGCTCACCACCTGAATGTAAATGTATTCGGCGTTGAAAAGCTCAAGGACTGCCAGGCTCACCCTGAAAAACCTGAATATGCTAACTTCACAGTTCGTGTATCTGGTTATGCAGTACGCTTCATCAACCTTACAAAGGAACAGCAGGACGACGTTATTGCACGTACCTGTCATGCAAGCTTGTAATCACCGGGGTCCCTGAGCTTGTCGAAGGGGCCGGTTAAAAGGAAAAGCCGCTTCATTCGAAGCGGCTTTTCCTTTTAACAACAATAATTATACTTCGTTGTTGTAGTTATTCTTTTCGATGTCCTTGAAATATTTTACTGTGCCTACTTTGAGTTCGTCGGTGGCATCGTCGTCGCAAACTATAACGGCATTTTCGTGCATCTGAAGGGCGCTGACTGTCCACATCTGGCTGATTCCTTCTTCTACTGCGTGCTTGAGGGCAACTGCCTTGTTGTGGCCTGTAATCAAAATCATTACTTCGTCTGAGTCGCAGACTGTGCCAACTCCAACTGTAAGAGCGGTCTTTGGAACCTTGTTTACATCGTGGTCAAAGAAGCGGCTGTTTACAATGATTGTATCCTGTGTAAGTGCCATTTCGCGTGTGCGGCTTGCAAGGGAAGAACCTGGTTCGTTGAAAGCAATGTGTCCGTCGCAGCCAACGCCACCCATAAAGAGGCGGATTCCACCGGCAGCCTTGATGGCCTTTTCGTATTCTTCGCATTCCTTTTTAAGGTCTGGAGCGTTTCCATTAAGGATATGTACGTTTTCTTTTTTGATGTTTATGTGGCTGAAGAAGTTGTCCCACATAAAGCGGTGATAGCTTTCGGGGTGATCTTCGTTGATTCCAACGTATTCGTCCATATTAAAGGTAACTACATTTTCAAAAGAAATCTTGCCGGCCTTGTAAAGATTGATAAGCTCTTTGTAAGTGCCAAGTGGTGTAGAACCTGTAGGAAGTCCTATTACAAAAGGCTTGTCGGCTGTAGGATTTGCCGCAATGATTTTTGCAGCAATGTGATTTGCTGCCCATTTAGAAACAGAATCATAGTCTGGTCTGATTATTAAACGCATAAAAATCTCCTGTACCAGGTCATCTTTGACCATTTTTAGTATGTAAATTCAATTATACGGAAAAAAAATTCAACTGTAAAGAAAAAAATGTAATAGTCCTGCTTATACTTCAACAACACAAGACTCGTTATAACCACGGAAGAATGGGTCGTGAGTCAGGAATGTGAAACCTTCGGCTTTTGCCTGTGACAGCATGATACGATCAAATGGGTCATTGTGGGGTGGGGCTGATTCGTCACGTTTCAGACCAGCGAGTTCTTTTACATGTAAATCATCAATAGGCAGCTTATGATAACCAGACTGCTCACAGTAATGCATGAATTCTATCCCGGAAAGTGGAAGCTTTTTTCTGTCATATTTAATTTGAACTTCCCACATTGAGGCTATGCTGTAATAAATTTCATTGTTTGGATTAAGCAAATATCCATTTATTTTGTCTGTCAATCTGGAATCTCTTAAAATTGCCCATAAAATAATATGTGTATCGAGTAATATTTCATTTCGTCTCATTATTATCTCCAATAAGGTTGACCTAAAAATTGCTTTCGCAATTTTTTTAACGGTCTTCGATTTAACACCGGCCGCCAGCGGCCTTACACATTAATCAATCATCCCGAACATGCGTGCAATTTCATCATCTGGTTCATCAAAATCTTCAGGTATAACGAATTTGCCTTCTGCAACACCTATCCTTTTTGAAACATCAATAGGATCTTCATAGAGCACAATTTTAACTACCGGCTTTCCTGCACGCGCAACAATAACTTCGCTTTCTTCCTTGCGCTCCAGTATTCCAATGATTTTCGAAAAATTTGTTTTTGCTTCAAGAACATTCATTTTACACATATGTGCCTCCGGAATATTTAATTACTTAGTCAAGCTAGTCTTAGTCAACCTGACTAGATAATAAACCCAAAAGTGTCAGAAGTCAATAATAATTTCTGGATTGTAATGGTGTAATGCTTCGTTATTATGTTATAATAAGTCATGGCATTCATAGAAATCCTGTACATAGACCAGTATCTCGCCGTAATTAATAAACCTGCGGGGCTTTTGAGTGTTCCGTTCCCTGGGTTTAAGGGAAAGACGGCGCAGTCTGTTTTAGAAGATATTTTACGTAAGCAGGGTAAAGCAAATGCTCATCACAGGCCTTTTGCTGTTCACAGACTTGACCGTGATACAAGCGGAGTTATGATGTTTGCACTTTCTCAAGTTGCTCAGAAAAAGATTATGGACGGCTGGCATAAAATTGTAACTGAACGCTTGTACCACGCGCTTGCAGAAGTGCCTCGGGCTAACAGTAAGTTTCCGCCGCTTCCGGAACCGAATGAAGGGTGGATAAAGGATGATCTTTCGTTTAATAAGCATCATGTGGGGTATGTGAAGAGGGATGGTGAAGGTGGCCCTTCGAGAGCCTCAGGGACCACAGTGGCACGGACACATTATAAAATTATTAAGCAAGGCAGTCGCTACGCTTTGTTTGAGCTTTCGTTGGACACAGGTAAGAAGAATCAGATACGTGCGCACCTTGCAGCCTACGGTTATCCTCTAGCCGGCGACAAAGAACACCGTGCGCATACCGACCCGTTCAACCGCTTATGTTTGCATGCCTGCTCGCTGGAGTTTGTGCATCCTTTTACGCACGAACAAATGAAGTTCGAAGTCCCGGAGCCTAAAGAATGGGAATTGAGAGTGTAATTACGTGCAATCTGGTTTAATATAAAAAAAATGCACGTAATTAGAAGCCCTTTTTCTTATCTTCTACGTGCATATTGCTTGGAAATAGTAATTTTGCACGTAAAGTATACCTGGATTTTTTTTTAATTACGTGCGTTTTGAGACAATGTGAGAAATTTGCACGTAAGTCACAACAGATCATGTAATTCATTACGTGCATTTTTGACCATATTTCTTGAAGCACACGTAATCAGAATAATTACTTACAACTAGCGTCTAAGAGTCAATTACTGTATAATTGGAAAATAACAAGAAGAGGTTTTATATGAAAGGTTACATTCACCAGCTCGAGAGTTTTGGATGCGCAGACGGTCCTGGCAGCCGTTTTATTATATTTTTTGCAGGCTGTCCATTGCGCTGTCTTTATTGTCATAATCCCGATACCTGGAAGATGACAGACGGAAAGCAGTACACTGTAGAAGAACTCCTTGCCGAAGCAGAAACCTGTCGTGCCTACTGGGGTAAAAAAGGCGGCATTACAGTTAGTGGTGGAGAACCTTTGTTCCAGCTGGACTTTTTGATTGAGCTCCTAACCGAATGCAAAAAGCGCGGAATTAATACCTGTATAGATACCTCTGGTGCAACATTTACAAAAGAAGGCGAGTGGTTTGAAAAATTCAAAAAGCTTATGGAAGTAACAGACCTTCTTCTTATGGACATTAAGCACATAAATGAAGACGAGCACATAAAGCTCACCGGACAGAGCGGAAAAAATATCCGTGAAATGTTTGCATATCTTGATGAAATTAAAAAGCCAATCTGGATCCGCCACGTGCTTGTTCCGGGCATTACAGATAACGATGAATATCTTACTCAGACCCGCGACTTTATCCGCACACTCAGCAATGTTGAACGCGTAGAGATTCTTCCATATCACGGTCTTGGTGCAATGAAATATAAAGACTTGGGTATTGATTATCCGCTTAAGGATTTGGAGAGTCCGACTGTTGAACGCGTGGCTAATGCTAAGAAGATTCTTGAGTGTGATAAGTATACTAAATGGGAAGATTAGCACATATTGAGAAAGCACGTTTTTTCCTATATAATATCACAACTATAAAAAGAGGATTCAAATGATTGATAAGTGGGAAATTGTAATTGGTTGCGAGATTCATACACAGCTTTTGACTAAGACTAAGGCTTTTTGTGCCTGCGAAAATAGATACGGCGGAATGCCAGATACTCGTGTTTGTCCTGTTTGTCTTGGACTTCCTGGTGCCATGCCACGCATTTCTAAGGGTTATGTAGAGCTTGGTGCAGTTGCAGGACAGGCTTTGAACTGTAACATTGCGCGCTATACAAAATTTGACCGCAAGCATTATTTTTATCCTGACCTTGCTAAGGGATATCAGATTACTCAGTATGATATTCCGCTTTGTACCGACGGTTATGTTGACCTTCCTCTTACTCATTATCCAAAGGATGAACAGCCGGGTGGTGCTAAGTGCCGCGAAAAGAACTTTAAGGGCGATGACTGTATTATCGATGGAAAATACCGCCGTGTTCGCGTAGAAAGAATCCACCTTGAAGAGGACGTTGGTAAGTCTCTTCACCTTCAGGGCACTCACTCTTATATTGACTACAACCGCTGTGGTACTCCTCTTATAGAAATTGTAACTAAGCCGGATATGACGTCGCCGGAAGAAGCAGCTCTCTTTATGCAGACTGTTCAGGAAATTCTTCGTTATGTAAAAGTAACTAACGGTAACCTTGAAGAAGGTAATATGCGCTGCGATGCCAATATCAACCTTAACGTTTGGGAAGACGGCAAACTCTGGCATACACCAATTTCTGAAATTAAAAATCTGAACTCCTTCCAGAAAATTAAGGATGCCTGTGCTTATGAGGCTCAGCGTCAGCTTAAGGAGTTCCAGGAAGACAGACAGGAATTCAACCCGGGCTTTAAGGTAACTATGGGTTGGAACGATGAAGAAGGTAAGACTGTTGTTCAGCGTACAAAGAACTCTTTTGTTGACTACCGTTTTGTTGTTGAACCTGATATCAAACCTTTTACTGTAAGCGAAGAACTTATTGCCGCTGCAAAAGAAGCTGTTGGTGAACTTCCTGAAGCTAAACGCGTACGCTACAAGGCTCAGTACGGAATGAGCGACTTTGACGTAGAAACTATTACTTCTTCTAAGGATCTTGCTATGTTCTTTGAAGATGCTGCTAAACAGTCAAAGAATCCTAAACGTGCAGTAAACCTTATTCTTGCAGAACTCCTTGCAGTTTTGAATGAGAAAAAACAGACTATAAATGATGTTTCTATAACACCGGCACATATTGCACAGCTTGCCGATGCTCTTGAAGATCAGAAAATCACTTCAAAGCAGGGTAAGGAAGTATTTGCAGAAATGCTTGCCTCTAACAAAATGCCTTCTGATATTATAAAAGAAAAGGGCATGGAAGTTGTAAGCGATGCCGGTGCAATTGAAAAGATTGTTCAGGATGTAATTGCTGCAAATCCTAAGGCTGTAGAAGACTATAAGGGCGGAAAGACTAATGTTGTCGGATGGCTTATGGGACAGGTTATGAAGCAGTCTCAGGGAAAAGCTAATCCTAAGCAGGCTACTGAATTACTTAATAAGGTTTTGTCGGCTCTTTAAAAATATATACAAAAGGAAATTGTATGAAGTACGGTTATTTTGATGATGAAAACGCTGAGTATGTAATTACTCGCCCGGATACTCCTACCAGCTGGAGTAATTATCTTGGTTCTACTGTATATGGTGCAGTAATTACAAATAATGCCGGTGGTTACGGTTTTTATAAATCGGGTGCACAGGGACGTTTCCTTCGCCTTCGCTTTAATTCCATTCCTATGGATCAGCCTGGCCGCTATTTTTATCTGCGTGATCAGGAAGACGGTGACTTCTGGTCTGCTTCATGGCAGCCTGTAGGTAAGCCGCTTGACCAGTATAAGAGTGAATGCCGCCACGGTACTGCTTATACAATCATCACTTCTGAATATAAAGGAATCAAGAGTGAAACTAAGTACTATGTTCCTCTTGGACAGAACTTTGAATACTGGAGACTTAAGGTAACAAATACCGGCGACAAGCCTCGCAAAATCCGTCTTTTTTCTTACTGTGAATTTACAAACCAGTGGAATACAAGCCAGGATCAGGTAAACCTGCAGTATTCTCTTTTTATTGTAAAGGGCGAAAAGGTTGGCGATAACCTCTTGCGTTATTCAATTCAGGATAACTTGTATATCCAGCACCCTGAATATGAAGTTGGCGGCGCTTACATGAGCGAGTGGGTTGCCCTTATTGGTACCCCAATGACCGGTTTTGATACCAGCCGCGAAGCCTTTATTGGAACTTACGGAAGCTACGAGCATCCAAAGGTTGTAATGGAAGGTGCATGTACAAACTCCGAAGCCTTTGGGGATAACTCCTGTGGTACTGTTCAGGGAGACCTGGAATTGCAGCCTGGTGAAACAAAAGAAATCATGCTTATGCTTGGTATTGGTGATGCCCGCGCTGTTGGTCAGAAAATCGTAAATGAATTTGGTAACTTTAAGCGTGCTGATGAAGAATTTGATAAGCTTGTTGCCGCCTGGCATGCAAAGCTTGGTTCTTACAATGCAATTACACCTGATGAAGATATCAACCACACAGTAAACGTTTGGGGACTTTATAACTGTCTGATTACTTTTGCCTGGAGCCGTGCTGCCAGCCTTGTTTACAACGGAGAACGCGATGGTCTTGGTTACCGTGACTCTGTTCAGGATATTCTTGGTGTATCTGCTGCAATTACAGAAGAAGCAGAGGAGCGCCTTGTACGCATGATAAGTGGTCAGTGCCAGAATGGTGGTGCTGTTCCTGTAATTTCTAAGGATTTTAATGCAGGACACGAAAAGGCACCGGCAGCAGACCAGTTCCGTTCTGATGACTGTCAGTGGTTCTTTAATGCCGTTCCTTGCTATGTTGCCGAAAGCGGAAACTTTGACTTTTATAATAAGGTTGTTCCTTATGCCGACGGTGGGGAAGCTACAGTTTACGGACACTTGCGCCGTGCACTTGAATTCAATTTGGAACGCATGGGTGCAGACGGACTTCCTTGCGGTTTGCTTGCAGACTGGAACGACTGTCTTAAACTTGGTTATCACGGTGAGTCTTTGTTTGTAGCCTTCCAGCTGCGTCTTGGTCTTACAACTTATGCAGATATCAGTGAACGTTTGGGCAAAAAAGACGAAGCTGCATGGGCAATTGCTCAGCGCGATATACTTGATGCAAATATTCAGAAAAAATGTTGGGACGGAAAATGGTTTATCTGGGCTGTTGGCGAAGACGGAACTGTTTACGGAACTCAGTCTATAGAAGAAGGTCAGATTTACTTTAATACTCAGGTTTGGGCTGTAATGTCCAGCGCTGCAACAGCAGAACAGGCAAAGATTTGTATGGAAAGCGTAAAAGAAAAGCTTGCAACTCCATATGGTCTTATGCTTTGTGCGCCTCCATTTGTAAAGACACGCAGTGACATTATGAGTTCTGTAGTATTCCTTCCTGGTATTAAGGAAAATGCAGGTATCTTTAACCACACACAGGGCTGGGGTATTATTGCAGAAACAATGCTTGGAAACGGCGACCGTGCCTATGAATACTGCAAGGCTGCCATTCCTGCCGCATACAACGACAAAGCAGAAATCCGCCAGAGCGAGCCATATGTAGTTGGCCAGACAACTTACTCTACATTCAGTAAGCGCCCTGGAAATACTCGTGTATCTTGGCTTAGTGGTGCCGGAACCTGGAGCTACTATGCAATCACCCAGTACATGCTTGGTATTAAACCACAGTACGACGGTCTTTTGATTGATCCATGTATCAAACACGACTGGGACGGCTACACAGTAGACCGCCGCTGGCGCAAAATGAACCTCCACATCGAAGTAAAGAACCCTGAGCACGTAAGCAAGGGTATTGAATACCTCGAAGTAGACGGCAAACGCATAGACAGCGCATATATTCCTGTTAGCGAACTTAAAGATGGCTCTAAGATAGTGGCTTATATGGGTAAGAATGCGGTGGCAGTTGCTCCTGAAAGAGTTTAAAAACAACCCGTCATTGCGAGGAACGTAGTGACGTGGCAATCCACGTGCAAAAAGCAGCTTGTTTACTACAGGCTGCTTTTTTTATATAGAAAATATGGAATGTATGGTATAATAATATTATACCATACATTCCATATTTTTAAGGAGGATTTTTCATTGTGAAAAAAACGATTATCGGTTTATTTGCAGCATTATTTTTTGTAAGTATTGCAGGATGCAAAATCAATGTGGGAAGCAGCGGAGGCCAGCAGGGAGGCAGTGTACCCACAGGAAACTTTAAACAGACAGGTTATATAAAAACTGGAACTCAAAATATTAATGGTACAAATTATGACCTTGTTACCTTTGGAAATTTTCCTCAGTCTGAAAAAGATAGTAATGTAACCGTGAGTACAACTGCTACAAATGTCAACGGTTTTACATGCTATAAAGGTGATGATGATGAGTGGTATGTAAATTTTGGCTCAAAATACTACAAAGTAGAACCGATTAAATGGCGTGTGCTTACGACAAACTACGACCACGACGGCAATGCCTCTACCCCAGGAAAAAAGCTTTTGCTTGCAGAAAATATTCTTATAAACAAACCTTATGATTATTATGCCTCAGATTCTTATGCAGATTCTCCAATAAGAAACTATCTTACAGATGATTTTTTTACAACAGCATTTACACAAGCAGAACAGGCTGCAATTGCAACGACAACAGTCGTAAACAATGCAGAAAGAACAAACCCTGATAGTAATGCTACACTGTGGAATGACGGAGATAATTCTTGGGCCTGTGACCCTACAGAAGATAAAATCTTTTTGCTTAGCGAGCAGGAAGCAACAAAAGCGGATTATGGATTTGCAGCCTATGATGCATCTGGTATCGGTAATACAAGAATCCGTATGACAACAGCTTTTGCAAAGGCAAATGGAGCATTCCAGAGTAGTACAGCAGGCTACGGCGGTTCTTGGTGGCTGCGCTCTTGTGATGATAGTATCAGCGCGCGCATCGTCGACATTAATGGTAATGCGAGCATCTGCGGCACCAAGGATTTCGGTTATAGAGGTGTTGTGCCGGCTTTATGCCTAGAATAAAATTGGCTTCGCAAAACTCAGGAAGCAGCTTGCCTTGTGAAATGCACATCAAAGGCAGGCTGCTTTTTTTATAGTGGAAAAAGGGAATGTGTGGTATAATAAGCGCATGCCAACTGTCCTTAATGAAAAAAGGAGGCCTGGAATGAATTTTTCTTTGAATAATGCAAAGGCCCAGAAGGTTTGGTTTGACAGTGAAAATTTATGGTTGCTGCTTGTTGATGGAAGACAGCTTTCTTTACCTCTCATATATTTTCCAAATCTTTTTAATGCAAAACCGGAAGAACGTGACGCTTGCGAATTAAGTGGTGGTGGAATTGGCATTCACTGGGATAATCTTGATGAAGATTTGTATGTTCCGAATTTACTGATGGGAATTACAGATATTAACAGGAAGAATAAAACTGCATAAAAAAACTCGGGGGCGATACGGGGGTGTCCCCCGTTGGGTGGGGTAGACGAAAATAAAAAAGAGCGATGGTTGAAAACCGTCGCTCTTTTTTATTTGAGGCGTAGGGCGGGGCTCCGCCCTCCTAACTGCTAGTCTTCCAGATTCTTATATTCATCAAACTTAGCTGCAACTTCTGCGTCCTGCTTGGTGAGGAGAGAAACTACTACTGTTACGATGAGACATACAATGAAGGCTGGGAGTATTTCGTATACGTCGAAGATTCCGCCGTGGAGGTAGTGCCATACAACATCGGTTACACCACCGCAGATAAGGCCTGCAATTGCACCGGGAGCTGTTGTGCGTTTCCAGTAGAGGGCAAGCAGGATGAGGGGACCAAAGGTACCGCCAAAGCCTGACCATGCAAAAGAAACGAGGCCAAAGATTGAGCTGTCTGGATTAAGGGCAAGCAAGAGGCCCAAAACTGCAATTACAAATACACAGATACGGCTTACGAGAAGTACCTTTTTGTCGTCGGCATCTTTTTTGATAAGGCCCTTGTAAATATCCTGACCGATGGCAGAGCTGGCAGAAAGAAGTTGAGAGTCTGCTGTTGACATAGAAGCTGCAAGAATACCACAAAGGAAGAGACCTGCAATAAAGGCCGGGAACATCTTGAGCATTGTTTCACTGAATACGGCTTCCTGGGTTCCGGTTCCTAAAACCTTAAGACCGCTTGCTGTAACTTCGGCAGGGTTGGCTCCAAGAAGGATTCCCTTGTTGTAAAGATAAGCGGTACCAAGAGCACCAATCAAAACGGCACCAATGTAAGAAATAATCATCCAGATAATTCCTACGCGGCGGGCTGTTTTAATTTCTTTGTTAGAACGGCAGCCCATAAAGCGGATGATGATGTGTGGCATACCAAAGTAACCCAGACACCATGCAAATGCAGATACTGCAGACATAGCGCCAAAGCTCTGGTTTCCTGTGAATGACTTGAGCATTGCTGCACCGAACTCTCCGTTCATGGCACGTTGTGTAAAGCTCTGTACCTGAGCTGTTGCGTTACCAAATCCACCAAGAGATGCAACGATTACGATTCCAGAAACGATGAAGGCAATGAAAATCAAAGAACCCTGGATAAAGTCTGTTGTACATACGGCGCGGTAGCCACCAAGAATTGTATATGAAAGAATAATTACGAATCCGATCAAAAGTCCTGTATTCCAGTTGAGGCCGAATACTGAGCGGAAAAGCTTTGCACAGGCAACAAATCCGGAAGCGGTGTAAATTGTAAAGAATACTACAATAAAGAAAACCGATACGATTGAAAGAATGTGTGTCTTGTCGTTAAAGCGGTTTGTAAGGAATTCAGGAATTGTAATAGAATCTTTATAAACTACAGAACACTTGCGAAGTGGTTTTGCAATAAAAAGCCATGCAAGGTATGTTCCTACAATAAGACCAATGGCTGTCCAGAATGTTTCTTTAAAGCCGCCAAGGTAGCAGAGGCCCGGGAGTCCCATCAAAACCCATGCAGATGAGTCAGATGCTTCTGCAGAAAGGGCTGTTACCCAAGGTCCAACTTTTCTTCCGCCAAGGAAGAAGTCCGAAGCCGAATTATTGTTCTTTGCGCTGCGGATACCTACAAAAACCATAAGGCCAAGGTAGAGCACAAATGCAATAATAAGTCCAAGCAAATGTAATGTCATTTTTTTTACCTCATATTAATAATTATTATCTATATTATAACTGCAAAATGTGTTCTTCTCAATAGTAATGTTTTAAAACACCGTCATTGCGAGGAGCGTAGCGACGTGGCAATCCATTGTAAGGAATGCCTGCTATTACGTGGATTGCCGCGCTTCGCTCGCAATGACGGGGTGGGACGCACTTGTCTTTTAGGGTATTCATGATTATATTTAATATAAGAGGTAAAAACATGTCAGATTGTACACACGACTGCAATTCCTGCAGTCAGGATTGTTCTAAGAGAGATTTTCAGGTTGCGGCACATAAGGATAGTAAGATTAAGAAGGTTATTGGAATTATTAGTGGTAAGGGTGGCGTTGGTAAGTCGCTTGTTACTACTTTGCTTGCAAGTAAGGTGAATAAGGACGGATTCAGGACTGCAATTTTGGATGCTGATATTACGGGGCCTTCTATTCCGGAAAGCTTTGGTGTAGGTGACGAGCGGGCTCAGGCTGTGGAAGGGCAGGATGCTTTGAACCCGGTTGTAACTCCAAGCGGCATTCAGCTTATGTCTATGAACTTTTTGCTTCAGAATGAAAACGATCCTGTAATCTGGCGTGGTCCTGTTATTGCGGGGGCTGTAAAGCAGTTCTGGACTGATGTTATATGGAAGGATGTAGACTTTATGTTTGTAGACATGCCTCCGGGAACAGGCGACGTACCTCTTACAGTTTTCCAGTCGCTTCCTGTGGATGGAATTATTGTAGTAAGCTCACCTCAGCAGCTTGTACGTGTAATCGTAGAAAAAGCTGTAAACATGGCAAACATGATGAATATCCCGATTCTTGGCATTGTAGAAAACATGAGCTATGTAAAATGTCCTGACTGCGGAAAAGAAATTACTGTGTTTGGTAAGAGTAATATTGACGAAATTGCAAAAACCTTTAATATTCCGGTTTTGGCGCGTATTCCAATGGAAGAAACCACCAGCCGCGCAGTAGACGCCGGTGACGTAGACAGCCTTGATATCCCGGAAATTAAAGAAGCAGCCCAGGTTATCGAGGGGTTGTTAAAGTAGTATATTTTCCACGGGAGAGACAGTGTTTTTTTTTGTATTTGATTTTTCCGTTATTTCTGATATAATGTTTCTATGAATGAAAACACAACTGTAACAGACAAGGCTGTGCAGGAATCTATGAAGGAAATCTGCCACATCCTTACAACATCGGATGAAAAACTGGCCTATGACTTTATTGAATGTCTTTTTACGCCAGCTGAACGAAAGGATATTGCCAACCGATGGCTTTTGGTAAAAGAAATTGACAAAGGTACTACTCAGCGCGAAATTGCCAAAAAGTTTGGTATGTCGTTGTGTAAGATTACCCGTGGTTCAAAGGAACTTGCTAAACCTGACAGTGCCTTCCGCCGCATTCTGGATTCTCAAAAATAATGAATAAAAAGCTTTTTTTTAATAAGCCGCCTGCTAAGTGGGAGGAATATCTTCCGCTTGGAAACGGCAGGCTTGGCTGTATGGTAAAGGCTCACCCTTGCAATGAGGTGCTACAGCTCAACGAAGAAGGAATCTGGTCGGGTGGCCCTCAGGACAGAGCTAATCCCGATACAAAAAAATATCTTGAAAAAATCCGTTCTCTTGTAAACGAAGGCCGCGTTCTTGAGGCTCAGTCGCTTGGTTTTGAAGCAATGAGCGCAACTTCCTTTAATGAGCGCGCTTACCAGACTGCCGGGGATTTTCATATTGATTTTTTCTCTCCTAAAAACAACGGGCTTGCAGTAGGCTGGCCTTTGCAGCATAAGGCTGATGAAAATGTTCTGGCAAATTATAAGTCTGAACTTTTTATGGATCAGGCCTGCACTGTCATAACATACACCGACGACGAAGGTGTTGAGTTTACCCGCCGTACCTGGATCAGTGCTGTTGATGATGTGCTTTTTATGCACGTTACTGCAAGTGAGCGCGGAAAAATTAATTATTCTGCATACCTTGACCGCGGAATCTGGAGCGACAGTATTTATGCAGACAACGGCTTTATTTATATGGAAGATTCTCACGGTATTCCGTTCTGTGTTGGAGCAGGGGTAGTTGCCGTTGGTGGAGAGTCTGGTACACGCGGTGCTTGTCTTTACGGGGCCGGTTGTGATGAAGCATTATTCTTTATTGATATTCAGTCTTTGCACTGGAATAAAAAATGGAATAAAAAGCCTGTTTCTGCTGCAAAGTATGAAAAGCTTAAACTTAAAAACGTTTGGACGGGTGAGTGTAAGAAAAATCTTTTTGCAATCCGTGAGCGCATAAATAAAGTTGGACTTTCTGCAGCCGCAGAGGATTTTTTTGCATGGCATCTTGTTGAGTGGAAGAATTATTGGGATAGAATGGAGATAGCGATTGGATCTTCGGAGGCCCTTCGACAGGCTCAGGAACCACAGGGCGATCAGGAACCACAGGTTGCAACTCCAGACCTTCTTAAATCTGCTGCTCCATCAAACACAACCCTTGTAAATCAATATATAAACTTTTCGCGATATCTTTTGATAAGCGGCAGCCGTGTACCTGGAACTTTGCCTTTGACCTTGCAGGGCCTTTGGAACGGTTCAATGGAGCCACCGTGGCAGAGTAAATATACAATCAATATAAATGCACAGATGAACTACTGGCCTGTAAATATGGCAAATCTTAGCGAATGCGAACTGCCGTATTTTGACCTGCTTGAACGCTGCTACCCGAATGGCTGCGAGGTTGCACGAAAAATGTACGGTTGTCGCGGTTATGTTCTTCATCACAACACAGATTACTGGGGAGACGCTGCCCCACAGGATGCATGGCTTCCGGCAACATATTGGGTGCTTGGTGCGGCATGGATGGCAACTCATATAATTGAACATTACGAATATACTCAGGATAAGACATTTCTTGCGCGTTACTACTATCTTATGCACGAGGCTGCACTTTTCTTTGTAGACTATCTTGTTCCAAGTCAGGATGCGGGTGTTGCTTCAGACGGAAAACCTTACCTCATTATTAATCCAAGCCTTTCGCCGGAAAACTCTTATGTAACAAAAACAGGTGAAGTTGGAGCATTTACTGCCGGCTGCGAAATGGACAATATGATTCTTGAACATTTGCTCAAGGGCTGCTTGAAGGCACATCGTCTTGTCGGTACGCCTTATCCGCAGTCTGATTTTGATTCCTTTGAATACATCATCGCACACCTCAAAAAGCCTTCCTTAAATTCAGACGGCTCACTTATGGAATGGAACCGCGAAGTAGAAGAAGTTGAACCTGGCCACAGACACATTTCTCACTTGTATGGTCTCTACCCTGGTCACACAATCACTGTAGAAAAAACACCGGAGCTTGCCGAAGCCTGCAAAAAGACACTCAAAAAACGTCTTGAAAACGGTGGTGGTCATACAGGCTGGAGTCAGTCATGGATTATAAATTTCCGTGCTCAACTGGAGCAGGGTAACGAGGCACTGGAAGCTCTTACAAAACTCCTTACTCATTCAACCTTGCCGAACCTTTTAGACAATCATCCGCCGTTCCAGATTGACGGAAACTTTGGCTCATTGGCAGCGGTAATCCGCATGTTTGTTCAAAGTGAGTTTGATGAAGAAGGAAAAGTTCATGTAAAGCTTCTCCCGGCACTCCCTGATGAACCAGCATGGCAGAATGGACGCGTAAAAGGCATTGCAATCAAGGGCGGCTGGACAATAGACTTTGAATGGAAAGAGGGCAAGATTGTAAGCAAAGAACTCCATCCGGGTAAGTATGCTATTGCACAAACCCCGTATTTCTGATATATTTTTTGTTACGTATTTAGACTTTGGGCGAGGTGGTGTTTAATCCCCGTTTTACGCTGACGAGCCGGTTTGGGTACCAGTCTTTTGCAGGTTGGATTCTGTTTCCTTATTCCACTGCACCAGGCGGTTTAGAATTATTTTAATAGAGGTATTATATGTACGCAACTATTGAATTTAAGGGCAAGCAGTACAAAGCAGAAAAAGATGTTGTCCTTACAGTAGATAAGCTTGATGCTGAAAAAGGTACAAAGATTGACATTGATACCGTTCTTTTGGTAAGCGACGGTGATAAAATCAGTGTAGGTACTCCTTATGTAAAAGGTGCAAAGGTAACAGTTGTTGTTGAAGATACTTTCAAAGACAAAAAGGTTCTTGTTTTCAAGTATAAGTCAAAGAAAGATTATCACCGCTTGATTGGTCATAGACAGCAGTACACAAATGTACGTGTTGAGTCTATTACTCTTGCATAATTAAAAGGAGATTACTATGGGAAGAACACGTGGTGGATCTGGTGCTAAAAACGGACGCGATCCAAATCCAAAAAGCTTGGGTGTTAAAAGATATGCCGGTGAATCTGTTTCTGCAGGTTCAATTATTGTAAAGCAGCGTGGAACTAAGTTCTATCCTGGAAACAACGTTATGAAAGCTGGAGATGACAGCTTGTTTGCTACAGCAGACGGAAAGGTTGTATTCAGCGAAAGAAATAATCACAAGGTTGTTTCTGTAGAAGCTGCAAAATAAGTTCAGCACTCGCTGAATGAGGATGCCCGGTAAAAAAGTGCCGGGCATTTTTTTTGGAGTATGTATGATTGGTTTTGCTGATGAAGCAACTATAGAAGTTCGCTCTGGTAACGGCGGCAACGGTTGTGTTGCATTCCGTCGTGAAAAATATGTTCCTCATGGTGGTCCTAACGGTGGTGACGGCGGTAAGGGCGGCGACATTATTTTTACTGTAAAACGAAACCTTCGTACTCTTGCAAATCTTCGTCACAGAGTTTGTTTTAAGGCAAAGAACGGCGGAGACGGTCAGGGCTGGAACCGCTATGGTGCAGATGGTGAAGACTGTGTAATTCCTGTTCCTCCTGGAACTACTATCCGCGATGCAGAAACAGGCGAAGTTATATATGATTTTTCTACTGCAAAGGGCGACGAGCAGTTTACTTTCTTAAAAGGCGGTAACGGCGGCTGGGGAAACGTTCACTTTAAGTCTTCTACAAATCAGGCTCCAAGACAGGCTAACCCTGGTCAGAGAGGAGAAACACGTTTCCTTAAGCTTGAGCTTTCTATTATGGCAGATGCCGGTCTTGTAGGATTCCCTAACGCTGGAAAATCAAGTCTGCTTACTTACTTTACAAACGCTCGCCCAAAGATTGCGCCTTATCCTTTTACTACAATTATCCCGAATCTTGGGGTGCTTCGTGTTGACGACGAAAGCGATATTATTATTGCAGATATTCCTGGAATTATTGAAGGGGCAAGCGAAGGTCTTGGACTTGGAGATACATTCCTTAAACATATTACCCGTACTGCCTGTCTTATTTTTATGATTGACTGCAGTGACGAAAATTATCTTACAGCCTATGAAACACTGTGCAACGAGCTTGATAAATATTCAGACAGCCTGCTTGAAAAACCGCGCATTGTTTTATTGAATAAAATTGATGTTGAAGGTGCTTTTGACCGTGCTGTAGAGACTGCAGAAAAAATCCGCGCTGCAGAACCAGATACTGTTGTTATTCCGGTTTCTGTTCATACAGGCCGTGGCATGAAGGATGCACAGAATCAGATTGTACAGCTTGTAAACCGCCAGGAGCAGCGCCTTGTTGCAGAAGAAAAGGGTACTGCAGAATTTGGAAGCGGCTTTATGGAAGGTCGTGGCGGTATGGACGACGATGATGAAAACATTCAGTATCCTGGAAGTGAACAGTAGGAGAGTGAGGCACAGATGAAGCTTGCAGTTTTTGGTGGTACTTTTAATCCTCTTCATATTGGGCATGCAATGCTTGCCGATACAATCATTACAGAACTTGGCTACGACAAGGTGCTTTTTGTTCCAACATTCATTACACCACATAAAGTTTGCGGCGGAAATGTTACAAGCGAGCAGCGTCTTGAAATGGTAAAGGCTTTTTGTGCAAGCGAAGGTAACGGCCATTTTGAAACAGAAACATGCGAGTTTGACAGAGGCGGTGTTTCTTATACTTCCGACACTCTTGAGTTTTTGACAGAAAAATATAAGGGCCGGCTTGAAGGTAAACTTGCATTTGTTATGGGAGACGAGGTTGCCGCAGAGTTTGACAAGTGGCGTAACCCGGAAAAAGTTTCGGCTCTTGCAGATTTGATTATCGTTCACAGATATCCAGATGTAGGGGCATTGGAAAAGGTTTTGTATAACAAGACTGTTGAAAAATCTAACTGCGAAAATGTTCCTTCGGGCAAATATACAGGTGATTTTTCTGTTCAGTTTGATAAGGATAATTTTAAATATCCGCATATTTATATTGAAAATCCTATGCTGCCGGTTTCGTCTACAGATATCCGCCGCCGCATTGACGAAGGAAAAAGCTTCCGCTATCTGGTACCGCATGCAGTGTATGAATATATAGAGAAAAACGGATTATATAAATGATAGACTACGATACTTTGACAGAAAAAATCCGCGATTATACAGAAGCTCATGTTAAGCCTGCCCGCTATGATCATTCGGTGCGTGTTGCCGAAATGTGTGTTAAGCTTTGCAGACGTTACGGACTTGATGAAAACAAAGGCTATCTTGCAGGAATAGGCCACGACATGTGCAAGGATATGCCTCGCGATAAAATGCTTGAACTTGCCAAAAAAGACGGCAAACCTGTAAGCGATTATGAGCTTTCAAAAATCTCGCTGCTTCATGGTCGTGCCGCTGCTGTTATGATGAAGGAAAAATTCGGTATAACAGACAAAGATATTCTTGAAGCAGTAGCAAATCATGTTTCGGGATGTTTAGGGTTATGCGACCTTGGTAAGATTCTTTTTTTAGCAGATAAAACAGAACCTGGTCGTCCTCAGTCTACAGACGAATACAGGGCTGGTCTTATTAAACTTACACTTGATGAACAGTTTCTTTCTGTAATAAAAGAAAATTACGAATATATTACAGCACGTGGTTTTGAAGTTTACCCAGAGACCAAAAAAATGATAGAATACTATGAGCAGGCCCTTCGACAGGCTCAGGGACCACAGATATGAAAAAATTACGAAATGAACAAAAGGGACTTCTCTTTATTGCACTTATTCTTATTGTGATTCTTGCAATGAGTCTTTTCTTTGCAAGATCACTTAAAACAAACAGTGTAGAAGATTCTCTTGAACACGATACATTATTAAGAACTCTTTTTGTTGTGCAGAATGAAGACGGCAATGTTCTTTTTTCAAATGTAATCATTCTTGATACATCTACAGAAAAAGCCGCAGTTATAAATCTTCCAGGGTATACTGGTGCAATCTTCCAGTCGCTTGGAAGAACAGACAGCCTTGAAGCAGTATATAATGAGCTTGGAATGGCTTCATACAGAACAGAAGTTCAGAAATTGCTTGGTATTTCCATTCCTTATACAACAATGGTAAAGCTCGAAGATTTTATCCGTCTTTGCGACATGTTTGGTGGAATGCGCGTATTCATTCCTTCTCCTATTGATACTGTTTCTGAAGAAGGAGACCGCTGGCTGCTTCCTTCAGGTGCCGTTACTCTTGATGGTGATAAAATTGCCGTTTATCTTCAGTACGAAGAAGAGGATGAAGCAGAAGATACTATTCAAGACAGATATCAGAATGTTATGGGAGCTTTCTTAACAGGCCTTCATGACCAGAGCTTTAAGATTTTTAATTCAAAGCAGAATTTCAAACGATTTTCTGTGAATCTGAATTCAAATATTTCAGATGATGAAGAAGAAACTCTTTATTCCGAAATTGCCCAGATTGATACAGAATCTATCATCAAACAGACAATCACAGGGTCTCTTCGTAATGTAGACGGCCAGCAGCTTTTGATGCCTTTGAACAACGGCGAATTCATTAAGGAAGCAGTTAAGCAGACAACATATATGCTCATGTCTTCGGACGGAACAATTTCTAACAGAATCTACGTTCTTGAAATTCAAAACGGTACAAAAACTCAAGGGTTGGCACGCCGTACAGCAACACTTTATCAGAATGCAAGTTATGATGTTTTAAGTGCAGTTAACGCAGATTCAAATGATTATGCAGAAACAGTGATTGTAGATCACATTGGAAACGAGGCGGTTGCACGTCAGGTTGGCGAGCTTATCCGCTGTACAAATATAAAACAGGCAGATGAAATGGAGGAAGGAAGCTCTAGCGACAGTATGGTTGATTTTACAGTTATTCTTGGAAGAGACTTTAACGGCGCTTATGTAATTCCGGGAGCTTCGTATTAAAATATGAAAACAACAGAACAGAAAGCAATTGAAATTGCAAAACTTATGCAGGATGGAAAGGGTGATGACGTTACCCTTATTGATATCAGCGGATTAAATTCGTGGACTGATTATTTTGTAATTGTAACTGTATCAAGTTCTACACAGCAGCAGGGTCTTGCAAAACAGATTAAAGAATATATAAAGGAAAATGACCTTGAAATTCACCCTGTAAACCGCCGCAGCCCTAACGGTGATGACTGGAACCTTATAGATTTAGGCGCAATTGTAGTTCACCTGATGTCTGCACAGGCAAGAGAATTCTATAATTTAGAGAAACTCTGGTTTAACGGAAAAGTAATAGAACTATAAGTCGTACTTGTCGATGAAAGAAATGTCGTCTTCGTCGTCGTTGCGGGTTCGGGAAGTGTAGTAGCCGTCTTCTGGTTCAACATCGTCGTAGGGTTCGTCTATATCTTCTTCTTCCTTAAAAACATCGTCGTAGTAAAGCTCATCGTCGCTGTCAAAATCGTCAAGGACATCATCCTCATCGTCATCAAAATCATCATCAAAGTCTTCGTCGAAATCGTCGAAGTCATCATCCATGTAAATTGATAATTCATCAAGCTCTGGCTCGTCTGCGAACATAGACACCCCGGTTTTTAATGTAGTTGGAAAATAATCACCCATAGACAATATATAATAACAACAATTATTTTTCAACTACTTATGGAAAAAATAGTATGAAATTATAAATGAATTGTTATATTCTATGTTACGCAAGTGTATTGTTTGACAACAATTAGAAAATTAGTATAATAGTAAGACAGGCTGATGAAATTTATTGTGGAAAAGGCTTATGCCAAAGTAAATTTTAATCTGCGGGTGCTTCCCAGTCGGACTGATGGATATCACAGTATAGAAAGTATTTTTCAGACTATTGATTTGTTCGACGAACTGGAGGTTTCTGTAACAGAAGAAAACGGCTGTTTCGTCGAATGTCCTTCCATGAAACTCCCTTTACAGAACACTCTCACCAAGGCTTATGATGCATTTTGCAGCATTGCAGGCGTAGAGGTTCCGGGTGTAAAGGTTGTTCTAAAAAAAGGAATACCATCTGGCGGCGGATTAGGCGGAGGTTCTTCTGATGCTGCGGCTCTTGTAAGAGGGCTGTGCAAAATCTGTAAGGTTAAGCTTGATGAAAATCAGCTTAATTATATTGCAGATAAAACAGGAAGCGATGTTTTTTTCTTTATGCATTGCAACAAAAACGGAACAGGTTGTGCACTTGTTTCGGGGCGTGGTGAAATTGTAAAGAAAATTACTCCCAGAAAGGATTTATTTCTTTTGCTGGTGTTTCCTGACATTTCAAGTTCTACAAAAGAAGCGTATGAGCTTGTTGATAAGACTCTTGCGAGTGGAACTGATAATGCTTTTGTAGCTTTTGATTGCCTTGAAGAAGAATATCGAAAGAATCCTTCACAATGGCGATTCAAAAATACGTTTACTCCATCGCTTTGTGGTGTTTACAGTGATTTAGAAGCTGCGTTGGGTACGTTAAAAAACAGTAGTGCCGATTTCTGCGATATGTCAGGATCTGGTTCTACACTATATGGTGTTTTTACATCAAAGCAACGGGCTAAATCTAATATGAAACTGCTTGCTGCTACATGGAATTGTGCTCTTGTACGTTTGCTGTAAAAATCAAAAAGTTTTGGAGGAAAGAGGCTTATGCAGATTACAGAATTGAGAATTCGCAAGGTCGAAGATGAAGGTAAGTTACGTGCTTATGTTACAGTAACTTTTGACAACTGCTTTGTTGTTCACAATGTAAAAATCATTGAGGGCAAAAGTGGATTGTTCATTGCTATGCCAAGCAGAAAGACAGCGAACGGGGAATATAAGGATGTAGCTCATCCTATTAGTCCTGAGTTCCGAACAGAACTGCAAGATAAGATAATTGCAGAGTATGAAGCAGGTCATGTTGAAGTTGGTGGCGAAGCTGACTAACATTATAATACATGGACTTTCTCCGCTGGTGTAATGGTAGCACACGAGCTTTTGGTGCTTAGAGTCCGGGTTCGAATCCTGGGTGGAGAATTAGAGGAGTTTCCTCAAAAAAAATTAAAGGATATAAGGAGCTTTAAGAAATGAGTAAGCAGACATTGAATGCAAAAGTTCGTACTGTTTCTGGTAAAACAGCTGCTAAAAAACTTCGACAAGTAGGTAGTATCCCGGCCGTTATGTACAACGAGAAGGGCGAGTCTACAATGCTCGAAGTAAATGAAGTTGAATTCAACAAAATCTGGAGAACTGTAACTCCAACAACTTCAATCAATCTCGTCGTTGACGGAAAAGAACATTTGGCTTTGATTAAGGATACTGAATACAATATCCGTACAGACAAGGTTTTGCATGCAGATTTCTTTGTACCTGCAGCAGACGAAAAACTTGTAATGAATATCAAAGTTCATTATTCAGGAACACCTGCCGGCGTACTTAAGGGTGGTTTCAAGAAAGAACGCAACAACCAGATTAAAATCAAGGCTGCTATTGCTGATCTTCCAGAAACAATCATCGCCGACATCTCTAAGATTAATGTTAGCGAAGCTTTGCGCGTAAAAGACCTTGAGCTTAGCAAGAATGTTGAAATTCTTACCGATAAGGAACTTCCTTTGGTAACAGTTTCTCCAGCACGCTAATCTTTTTTAGAGAATTTTTCCTAGCACTCCGTCATTGCGAGGAGTGTTAGCGACGTGGCAATCCATATATTTGAATGCATATTTATATGTGGATTGCTTCGCCTTCGGCTCGCAATGACGGACTTGAACAAAGCCAATGTCAGAATTTGAAGAACAGGTTCTTAAAGGACTCCAGTCTTGCTCAATTAATCTTAAATCACTTTCTTCTCAAAAATCTTGTATTGGTGCTGCAGTTTCTGGTGGTGCCGACTCTGTTAGTCTTCTTGTTTCTCTTTGTGCTTTATGCAAACCCCTTTCTATTCCTGTTAAAGTAATCACTGTAAATCATTATATAAGGCAGGAAAGTGAAACCTGCGGCGACGTTGAATATGTAAGAACATTGTGCCAGTCTTTGTGCAAAGAAGGGTATGATGTTGAACTTACTGTATGCGAGCTTGAAAAAGGGCTGGTTGGAAGCCTTGCAGATAAAAAAGAAATTGGAATTGAAGCTGCAGCCCGTGAACTCAGATACGATGCCTTTAAAAAATTTATTGAAGAAAAAAAACTGAAATGCCTTTGCCTTGCACATAATAAAAATGATCAGCTTGAAACTCTGGTCATGCGCTTTTTGCAGGGGGCAGGAACTGAATCTCGCGGAGGCATTCCGCAGGTACGTGGCAAATATGTGCGCCCGCTGCTTGATATTGAACGTGCACAGATTGAACAGTATTTAACTCAGAAAAAAATAAGCTGGAGAAATGACAGCACAAATAACGATACTTCTTACTTAAGAAACAGAATCCGTAGTGAGCTTGTACCGCTTTTAAATGAACGGTTTGCAGGCTGGGATAAAGCAGTACTTACAGGGGCACAAAAAGCGATGGATGATGCGGAAGTGCTGGAAGGGCGCCCCTTCGACAAGCTCAGGAACCCCAAAGCTTCCTTTTATTCACTGCCACGTGCGCTCAAAATCCGGACACTTCTTGAAGCTGCAAACAAGGCCGGCTTTGACACCCGCATTCCATATGTTTTCCTTTGTGATGTGTGCGATTCGGTCGATTGTGCCGATAATTATAATAGAAGAAAAGTGGAAAAACGCTTTGCAAATATGTGCTTTATCCTTGATGAAAACGGTGTTACTGTAAAAAAATCAGACGAAGTACAGAATGAAATTGTTTTTTCTGCTATAATAGAAAAAAGCGGTTTTTATGAAATTCCTGCAGGACAGGTTTTTGTTCCAGATGGAATTGAGTTTCCGGTGCTTTTGCGTTCATGGCGTTCTGGAGATGAAGTTCAGAAGGCAGACGGAGGCACAAAAAAACTTTCTGATGTTTTTTCTGACTGGCATGTGTCGGCTTCAAAACGTCAGTATATTCCGGTTGTTCAGGAGCTTAAAACACCTGAGCAAAAAATCATATGTATCTTGGGAAGCTGCTTAGGCTATAAAGATTGGATTGTAAAGAATGAAAAAGTTTAAGTCTGTTTTTATTTGTATTTTATTAATGGCTGGTGTTGTTCAGTTTGTCTCTGCTCAGAATAAAAATGCTGCTGCCGCAAACCGTAAAACTGCTGAACGATGTCTTAGTCTTTCTGAAAGCTTTATGCTTAATGATGACTGGCAGAATGCACTTAATCAGGCCGAGCTTGGACTTTCCTATGATGAAACAATTTCTGATTTATTTTATGTAAAAGCTGCAGCTCAGAGTAATCTTGGCTACAAAAAGGCAGAAGTCCTTGAAACAATAAAAGAATCTTTTGCAAAAGATAACTGGATAAATTATACAAAAAACAGTGCCCGCATTTTATATGCAGACATGCTTTGTGCAACAGGTCTTTATGACGAGTCTCTTGCAGTTCTTGATATGGAACCGCTTTTATATTCTGCAGACTCTGAATTCATAAGAATCAAAAATTATTACAGAATGGGAACTGCAGCTTCTATAGCTCAGGCCAGGGCAAGGCTTAATTCTTCAAGAAAGATTTACCCTAAAGATGCACGCTTCCCGAATCTGTTCTTTATGTTCGAAATGGCATTTATGAATTATGCTGAACGAACAGGAACTCCTTATGAAATTCCGGAACTTGTTCAGACAATTGCAGATTCATATATTGCAAAGCTTCCTGATTATTCTTCTACAGATATTGAAAGTGAAATTATTGCACTGATGTTCTGCCAGGGCGAACAGCAGAAACGTTTGCTCAAGGCAGTTGGTGAAAAAAATCAGAATCATCCGTTGTTTGCGTATGCTGCGCTCAAGGCAGGAATTATTTCAGAAGAAAAAGCATTCAATCTGTTTTTTGAATCTTCAAATAATGTTTATGATTTAAGTCTGCTCGAAAGTTTTGGAGCCCTGCTGCACGATGAAGCTTTGATGGCTAATTTTGCAGATCATCTTAAGTCGCTTGAAGGAACTGTTTATATTGATAATGACCTTGATCTTTTGAACGAGCTTACAGTTACTTATGAACGCGGTCGTGCAAAGACAATTATTTATGATAAGAATGCAGATGGAATTGAAGAACTGAATGCCCAGTGTGATTTTGGTTCTCCTGTAAGCGTTGCTTTTGACGGTGGTAAACTTGATCTTCTTTATGAAAGCTTCCCTTCTGTAAGCCGCATTACAGATAATACAGACGGAAACATTTATCATTTCTTAAGCTTTGATTTTAATTACAATCCTTTTGAAATGACTGTAGATACATTGTTCTCTCGCTTTAATGTTGATTTTTACATACCTTTGATTGACAGTGAAATTGAAGCTCCAGATAAATATATTCTTGCAAAAAATGCTTCTTCACTTGAGCTTTCAACTGCCGAACGTTCTGGTTCACGTGTAAGTTATACTGTTTTTGAAGGACGCCCTGTGTTTGCAGTATTCATGAGCGGCGGAAGTCGTTATGCTTATGCAACAATTGAACCAGGTTGTCCTTTTGTGCGTTATGCAGATTTTGACGGCGACGGGGTTTACGAAACTTCAGAAACTTATGATATTGATAATGAAAATAAATACACAGAACCTTCAGACATTCAGATTATAAAAAATGTGTTTGGAGACGGAACCTTCAGCGAAAAGCTTTATCTTAAGAAAATAGAAATTGACCGCAACGGCGACACAAAAATAGAGTTTTCTGAACAGTATCTTGGTAACAACGGAAAAATTTCATCATGGGATACAGACGGAGACGGAATACTTGATTACGAATATATCCGCTATCCTGATTCTGCAGACGGTAAGCTTACAGAAGAAACAATTCTTTATTCAAAGCTTGGCGAAGAATATGTTTCACTTCAGAATATCGACGGTATTCCTGTTTCTTTAAAATATGAAGGTGAAGTAATTGATGTTATTCCGGGCAATGCAGAAAATCTGTTCTGGGTAGGAGAGAAGGGAACTGTTGCACAGGAAGAAGTTGTGCTCAATTCTGTAGAAAAAGTAATTACAGAAGGTGCAGTTCAGCTTGTTAAATTTGATGATTCATTAAGAATATCAGTAATAAAAATTGGAAGCGCTTATTTTTGTAAGGCATTGGCTCCTTCTCAAGTAATCGAAGTTGAAACAGAATAATATGAACATCAGGATTTTCAAAAAAATCAGTTTTTTCTCTTTTGCAGCATGTGCACTTGCATTAAGCATTTCTTTTTTTTCATGTAAATCTTTTTCGCAGCCAACCGAAATTCAAAAGCCTCTTGATTATACTGACCGTGATGTAATTGAAAATGAAATCAAGAATATACGGGAACTGCAGCAAAAGGAAAGTACAAAAGCTTTGTTCAGAGCATGCCTTTTAGGTGATGATTCAATAATCCAGGAATGCGCTGCTGTTGTAAAAAATCAGGCACAGACTGCTTTGGAAGAAAACGATTATCCGCTTGCATTGCGACTTTATAAATCTCTTGTTTCTGCAATTAAAGATGAAGAAGCTGCAAAACTTTTTGAACAGTATTCTTCTGATTACAACAAAAATATTCCGGGGCTTACTGTAGATGAAGAAAAGCTTCCAAAAACAATAAGCGATTGTATTAATGCAACTGTTACTGTCTGGGTAGACCAGGGCTACAAGGTAGAAAATGGAAACGGTTATGCAGATATTGTAATAGGATCGGGATTTTTTATTGACAGGCGCGGTTATATAATCACAAATCATCATGTAATTGCCGAAGTTGTAAATCCTAAAAGAAAAACAACCTGTAAGCTTTTTGTTAAGCTTCCTTCTGATATGGAAAAAAAGATTCCTGCAAAGGTTGTAGGTTATGATTCTGTAATGGATCTTGCTTTGCTTAAAGTAGATTCTTATGAGCCTGATTTTGTATTTGCTCTTGGATCAAGTTCTGAGCTTGAAGTTGGCGATAAAATTTCGGCAATAGGAACTCCAATCGGGCTTGAAGGAACTCTTACAAGTGGAATTATTTCTTCAACTTCCCGTTCTCTTATTACAATGGGAAATGTATTCCAGATTGATGCAGCTGTAAATGCAGGAAACTCGGGCGGTCCTTTGATTGATTCAAACAGAAAGGTTCAGGCAATTGTTTTTGCAGGCATGCTTCAGTATCAGGGCTTGAACTTTGCAATTCCTGTTGAATACCTTAAGCTTGAACTGCCGTTTTTGTATCGCGGAGAAGAACTTAAGCATAACTGGCTTGGCGGCTTTGGTCATACAAAAAAGATTCGTAATAATAACGAAGGTCTTGAAATTCAATATGTAATGCCCGGTGGTTCTGCAAGCTATACAGGACTCGCCATTGGTGATGTTATTATCCGCGCCGATGATACTCCAATTTCGTCACTTGATGATTTTCATAATGTATGCATGAAGTATGATTATGGTACTATCATTACCTGTACTTATTTAAGAGACGGCCAGGAAAAAGAAGCATTGCTTTATCTTGAAAAACGACCTGAAGCACCTGCAAAAGAAATATATGCGAGTGATTTTGTTGATGATGCATTTATCCCAATTCTTGGAATGAAAATGCTCCGTTCATCGACAATTAATAAAAAATCCTATAGAATAGAATATGTTCTGGAAGGCAGCATTGCAGATCAAAACGGATTTTCAGAAAACGATAATCTTGAACTGATTGATGTTTCTTTTGATGACAAGAATAAGATTCTTTATGTAGCTCTTTCAATTGAAAGAAGAAAAAAAGGACTTCTTAATTTTCAACTGGGACTTGGCACTTCCTACGACAGCCCTAATTATTTTTAGATGCTGAAACAAGTTCAGCATGACACACATATATTTGGAGTTCCAAATGACAGAAATGAAATACAAGCGCAATTTTTGTATTGTCGCTCATATAGACCACGGAAAATCTACACTCTCTGACCGTCTTATTCAAAAGGCAAAAATTATTGATGACCGCAAGATGATGAATCAGATTCTTGATAACATGGATATTGAACGAGAGCGCGGTATTACAATTAAAAGCCAGGCTGTTACAATTCCGTATCACGCAAAGGATGGCCATGATTATGAACTGAACTTTGTAGATACACCGGGACACGTAGACTTTTCTTATGAGGTTTCTAGAGCAATTGCTTCCTGCGAGGGTGCGCTGCTTTTGATTGATGCTACTCAGGGTGTTGAAAGTCAGACAGTTTCTAATATGTATATGGCACTTGAGCATGACCTTACAATGGTGCCTGTAATTAATAAGATTGACCTTGCTTCTGCAGATATTCCTTCGTGCAAAACTCAGATTGATAACGAGCTTGGACTTGATTCCAGTGAGGCAATGTGCGTTTCTGCAAAAACAGGCGAGGGCATTGACGAGCTTATGGAAGCAATCGTTACAAAGTTTCCGGCTCCTTCAGGAGACCCTAACGGAAAGCTTGCTGCGCTTATTTTTGACTGTCATTATGATATTTACCGCGGTGTAGTTGTTCACGTTCGCGTTATGGAAGGACGCCTTAAGACTGGCGACCTTATCAAAATGATGAGCAGTGGCCGTGAATACAAAGTAGAGCAGTGCGGTATTTTTAAGATTAATTACGAAGAAACTGGCGTACTCGAAGCAGGCGACGTTGGTTATATTATTTCCGGTCTTAAAACTGTAAGCGATGTAAAGGTTGGTGATACTATTACTTCTGTTGCAAATGGTGTAGATGAACCGCTTCCTGGTTTTAAGGAAGTTAAGCCTGTTGTTTATTCTTCAATTTATCCAATGGATTCAAACGACTACGAAGAGCTTAAAGACAGCATGGAAAAGCTTAAGCTCAACGATGCAAGTCTTGTTTACGAAAAGGATAATTCTCTTGCGCTTGGTAATGGTTTCCGCTGCGGTTTCTTAGGTTTGCTTCATCTTGAAATTGTTCAGGAACGACTTGAGCGTGACTTTGATCAGGCAGTTATCTTTACTGCTCCTAGCGTACGATATTTGCTTCACCTTCAGAACGGCGAAGATATGTATATTGATAACCCTTCTGAATATCCTCAGGGCCGCATTGCAGATGCAGAAGAGCCTTATATTAAAGCAAGCATCATTACTCCGGCAGAATATCTTGGTTCTATTATGGCCTTGTGTACCGAAAAGCGTGGCGTTCAGACAAACATGCAATATCTTGATACAAAGCGTGTTGAACTCAGCTACGAAATGCCTTTGAGCGAAGTTCTGTTTGATTTCTACGACCGCCTTAAGAGCTATAGCCGTGGTTATGCTTCTTTTGATTATGAAGTTATAGGTTACAGACCAACAGACCTTGTAAAAGTAGACATTCTTTTGAACGGTAAGATGGTCGATGCACTTTCTCTTCTTACATTTAAGGCAAATGCAGTTGACCGTGCCCGCAAGGTTTGTGAACGCCTTAAGGGTGAAATTGCCCGCCAGCAGTTTAAGGTTGCAATTCAGGGCGCAATCGGAAGCCAGATTATTGCACGCGAAACTGTAAACCCTGTACGTAAGGACGTTCTTGCCAAGTGTTATGGTGGTGCTATCACCCGTAAACGAAAGCTTTTGGAAAAGCAGAAGGAAGGTAAAAAGCGCATGAAGATGATCGGCGACGTAGAATTACCACAAAGCGCCTTCCTGGCTGTTCTTAAAGAGAAGGAAGATAACTAGTCTCGGGGTCCCTGAGCACTAGTTTGTGGTCCCTGAGCATGTCGAAGGGCCTTCAAGTAATAATCTATCTCAATTCTAACCCGATTCAAAAACGACTGTGTATATGCAAACTTGTGCCCGTCCGGGAAGTGCAGGTACAGGTATTCGCGGTCTTGTACCAGTTGTGTTATTTTTTCTTCCAGTTGTTCTGCAGGGAGTTTTGTTTCTCCGGTTAGCAGGGATTTTAGTTCTTCAAGAGATTTTCTTTCTTTTCTCAAAAATGACGTTATTTTTTGTGGTCCTTCGACAGGCTCAGGAACCACAACCTGAACTTGTCGAAGGGCACTCATGATTGAATCATACCTCGCCATAATCGGCGTAGTATACATCTTATCTGTCTTCTTAAATGCAGTCTGATTAAATGCGGCTCCAAAGTTTGTATCTGTCTTTATTCTATTTGAATGCTGGAATCTTGCATTGTCGGCCATGGCGCCTTTTGTGTGGGTGCGGCCTGCTGAGTAGGCAAAATCAAGACCGTAAGTTTCTACAGGTACAGAAGAATCTTTTCTAAAAAGCAGTGCATAATAATAAGCTGTAATTCCAACTGAACCAAAAGGATTATTTTTTGGTGGTAATATTCCTGCCTTTTCAAAACGGTCAATAAACCTTGCCTGTGTAAACTCTGTTGTAAAAAAGCTTATCTGTTCTGGCTTAAAATATCTTGTAATAGAATGAATAGAAGAAAGCCCTGCAAAAATATGAATATCAGACGACTGTGTACCAATAAAGCATTTTGAAATTACATTCTGGGCTTCTTCTATAAAAACTCCATCTGGAGTTATGTCGTTTGCTAAAAGAGGTTGCAAGGATGTGTCGGCACAAAGAATACAATAATCATTTTGGTCAGATTTTTTTATACGCTCAATTCCGTCCTGTGCAGATTCTCCGGCTCCAAAAACAAGAACAGGCTTTTCAAAGGCACCAAAGTATTTTTGAATTGGAATAGTTTTATCGCACACAGAAAGATTTTTAAAAAAGTTCGTGCAGTATTTTCTGCCGAATTTAACAAGTGTCACTCTGTTTGCCCAGTAGGTCATGAGCGCATTTGTTACATTTTCTACAACCTTGTCGTAAATGTCTGAATGAAGCTGTGCAGCTGCAGAAAAATCAATACGTATAATTCTTCTGAAAGTACCGGCCTTTTGTTTGATAAGCTCTGGTCCAAGATTGTAAAGCTCATCCTTAGTTATAAAAGAAAAATGCGGGATATTTGAAAAATCACCTTCAGAAGTGTTTTTGTTTTCCTGTATAAAATCAACAAGCTGTGGTTCAAGCTCGCAGCCAAGCATCAGACAATCATCGGGCAGTTTTTGTGAAAGTTCTTTTAATCCATAATTCAAAACCGGGGAAGCACAAAGAATAATTGTTTGTGGTTGAATTGTAAGATTTTCTATAATTTGATTTATTGCTTTTTGCGGATTATATTTTGAATAAAGAAATTTACCTTCATAAGAAACAGAAAAGCCCTGTGCCGTTTGAACGAGACAGGGCTTTGTGTTTGTTATTGAATTGTTATCTGACAAAACTAGTAGTTGTAGAAATTGTCAAAGAAAACGGAAATAAAATTGTTCTCGAGTTTTGGACTCTGGAATACAACAGTCTGAGAAGAATTCTGATCAAACTCTACAATCTGTGAACTGAAATTAGAAGTTGCGGCTTCTTCTGAATTTTCTACAGTTTCGTTTCCTGTGTACTGAAGAACAACAATTTGTCCGCCAATAATAATTGGATCTGAGTATTCATTCAACTTAAGAGAGAAGGCTTTCTTAAGGAAGTCTTCATTCTTATCGGCAGTAGCAAGAACTTTCAAAGTATTAGTATCCATTGCATCATAAAGTGGTGAAGAACCATAATTCAATGGGAATGCAGCAAGGTTATCAATTGTTACGTTTTCATAGTTTGCTGCTGCAGTTTCAATATCGCTTGCTTTTGCATCTTTAACGAATGCTTCTGCAATGTCTGCAAAATAATCTTCGATGACAGAAGTTTCATAAATACTGATATAGTTCTGAACGTCTTTAAGTGTATCTTCGCTTGTGAAATCTGGCTTTGTATCTTCACCGTTCTTCTTGAAAATTGAGAAGCCAAGCAAAGTTTCAATTATAGGACTGATTTCATCAACTGCAAGGTCTGTGATTTTTGAAATTTCTGATTTGTCATTAAGAATATTCTGAATCTGATATTGAGAATTGTTTGAAATCTTTCCTTCTGAATTGCTGTAGTTCTTTTCTGAATATTCAGCAACAGCATCTTCGAAAGTTATCTGACCTTTAGAAATGCGTGACATAACTTTGTTTGCAATATCTTTATCATTACATGTGATAATAGAAACATCATATTTTGTAAACTTTTCAGGATTTGCTTTTCCGTATTTTAGCTGTTCTTCTTCTGGATAATTTCCAGTATCGAAGGTTACCATTGTAAATGCACGCTTTTCCTTACCGAACTTTTCAAGGAATTCTGTTTCTGCTTCTGGAGATTTAAGACCAAAAAGGAGTTTATCACCAAATGTTGTTCCGTAGCTGTCGTCATAATAGCGGCCTGTATAAAGAGAATCTTTTACACTTTTTGTAAGGTTTTCGATGTAAGAAGCATCTGCCTGTTTGTAGGCCTTCATATCGAATTTGCCATCTGAATCTTTGAAGTAGTTCTTGAGTGTAAGGTTAATTGTAGCCTGTGGAACTTCGTAACCTGCAGCTTCAAGAGCTTCCTGCTGTGCATATTTGATAACGGTAGAATTGAATGCATAGTTGTAAAGTGTATACTGATTGTTTGATGTAATTTCAATTCCCTGATTTCTGAACATCTGAGCATACTGTGAAAGTAACTCTGTAAAATCAGAACCATATTCATAACTGATTTTTTTACCGTTGTATTTACCAAAAACAAGTCCTTCCTGCTGCTGTGTTGCCTTTGATAAAGAAGATGGAAGCACGAACGCAATAAAACAAATAATAAGAATTATTGACGCCCCAAATGTGTAAAGAACACCTTTTTTCATATTATTACCCTTTTAATTTAATGTTTAAAATAATTATATTATTTTAACATAGAATGGATTTGTAGTCAATTTAGTAAAATCTGTAAAAATTTCTTTATTTTCTACAATTATGGTTTATAATAATAATATACTTATTTTAAGGAGTGTCGAAATGGCAAAAGGAAAAGACTATTTTGGATTGGGAAGATTGATCAGTATTATTCTTGCAATCATTCCTGTTACAGCTTGGCTTTGTGGATGGCTCACAAGATTTAAGGAAGGTAAAATTATTGCTGGTATCATCCGCTTGCTCTTTGGATGGAACATCATCTGGATTCTTGACTTGATTCTCATGATCCTCAACGGAAAGATCCTCCGTATCCTTAACTGCTAGTTTAAGTATAAAAAGTTAAATAATAAGCCCGAAAACAAATAGTTTTCGGGCCTTTTTGTTTACATGTCTTATAACTGTTATCTGCTTGTACTAAGCTTCTGCTTGGCTTCGTATCTTGCAACAGCTTCTTTAATAAGAAGGTCTACAAGTGGTTCAAACTTCAGCCCTGCTGCATCACACATCTTAGGGAACATGCTTATTGGTGTAAAGCCTGGCATTGTATTAATTTCATTCAAATAAACCTGTTTTGTATTCTTATCAATAAAGAAATCTACGCGCGAAAGACCTGTTGCATCTAAAACCTTGTAAGCGGCACAGGCAGTCTTACGGATTTTTTCAAGATCATTTTCGGTAAGCTCTGCCGGAATCAAAAGGTTTGCACCGTCGGGATCATTATATTTTGCATCAAAATCATAAAAATCATGATTAGGAACAATTTCGCCAGGAATATAAGCAACTACAGCTTCGTCATCACTGTCGGCAGGGAAGGTAACTGAGTTTCCTGTAACTGAACATTCAATTTCGCGTGCATTGTCCAGAGATTTTTCTACAAGAATCTTATCATCCCAGTTAAAGGCTTCCATAATTGCATAGCCAAGTTCTTTTCTATTTTTTGCTTTAGAAGCTCCGTTCGAACTTCCTGCACAACATGGCTTTACAAACATAGGATATCCAAGTTCTTTTTCTGTTTCTTCAATTACTGCATCATAAACAATGCTGTCTAAAATAACGCTGCGCTTAATGCATACATAAGGAACAACAGGAAGTCCAACGCTCTGCCATATCATTTTTGTTTTTTCTTTGTCCATTGTGATTGCAGAAGAAAGATGTGTGCAGCCTACATAAGGAATGTCTGCCATTTCAAACAATCCTTGAATAGTTCCATCTTCGCCATATGTTCCGTGAAGGGCAGGGAAAACTACATCAATATCAAGAGGTTTTCCGCCAACAACAAAGGCATGCTTTTTGCCGGCAGGAACAATGCTCACTGCTTTTGATTCATCTTCTTTTATAGAAAGAACGGCTTTTGTATCCTTGCAGATTCTTTCATATTCAGAATCATCCTGAAGATACCATTTGCCTTCTTTTGTAATGCCAATTAAGATTACCTTGTTTTCTCTATTAATGCCGTTTGCAATTGCTGCTGCAGAAATCAAGCTTACTTCATGCTCGCCCGAACGGCCGCCATATATTACTGCTATATTCATAAAATCTCCTGTAATGCCTTCTTTGCCTCAGAAATTTCATCATAAGGCATTGTGTAATTCTTGTAAATTATACTGTTTTCGTGTGATTTACCCAAAAGAAGAACAATGTCTCCTTTTGAAGCCATTTTAAATGTTTCTCGGATTGCCTGTGGTCTGTCGTGAATTATAAAAAGATTTTCACCCATGACCTTTCCTTCTTTTTCGGCGCCAACTGCAATCATTTTAAGAAGTTCAACAGGATCTTCGCCACGAGGGTCTTCATCTGCAAGAACAATTACATCACAGAATCTTGCTGCAATCTGTCCCTGGAGCGGTCGCTTTGTAAGATCGCGTTCACCACCACTTCCGAATACTGCAAAAATCCTTCCGTTACAACGCTTGCGGATTGGAGGGAAAATTGTTTCAAAGCTCGAAGGGGTGTGAGCATAATCAACAATCAGTTCAAACGGCTGTCCCTGATCAATTACTGTCATGCGTCCTTTAATTGGAGTAAGCTGTGGCACTTTAGCTGCTACTTCTTCAAAAGACATCTCTGTTACACTGCTCACTGCTGTAATTGCTGCCATAAGGTTATAGGCATTAAAGGCTCCCGGAAGAGAAGCTCTCACAGAAAAATGAGTTCGTGGGCGCGGCTGTACCGGGTCATAATTTGCAGGATAAATTGCATTTTCACCGTCGGCATCTACATCAAAAGTCAGTCCATAAGTTGCAGACGCAATGTTTCGTGCTGTCATATAGCGAAGGTTATCAGGGATTGCAGGAAGCGGAGTTGCATCACTGCCAGATTCTGCTGCAGCCTTTCCGGCTTTTCCTTCTGTTGTAAAACCGTATACCGGATGCTTTGTTGCCTGTACAAAATATTCTGCCGAAGGATCTTCAAGATTTACAATCCCAATAGAATTGATTTTCTGTTTTTCTCCGGCAATTGTTTTTATATGATCGTGCTTATCAAGGGCGCGGAAAAGATTTGCCTTGTCACTGCGATATGTTTCAAAGTTTTTGTGGAACTCAAGATGTTCAAGAGTTACATTCATAAAACAGCCGCAGTCAAAAAGGATATTTCCACAGCGGTTAAGCTTTGTAGAAAGTCCGTGAGAAGAAGTTTCTACAACTGCATATTTACAGCCGTTTTCGAGCATTTCGTTTAAGTGATGCTGAATGATTGGTGCTTCCGGCGTTGTCTGATGCTGCGGATTTGGAAGAGCGTCTTCGCCAAATGAATATTCAACTGTAGAAATAAAACCTGCCTTTTGTCCGCATACACGAAGCAGCTGCCATATAAAGCTTACAGTACTTGATTTTCCTTCTGTTCCGGTTACACCAATAACAATGAGCCGTTCACTTGGATTATCGTAAAAGCGTGCAGAAAGAGGTGCCATTGCATAGCGGGCATCCGGAACATTTATAAGTGCCGGGGCAAACTTTGGAGTTTCATCAGAAAGCGCATTATTCATTGTTCGTTTAATAATTGCTTCTGCAACATCCTGCTGCTGAGAAGGAGTTAACTTTCCCTGAAAAACAACAGCATTTGCTCCTGCTAAAATTGCCTGTTCAATAAAATTGTTTCCGTCTGTGTGAGTTCCTGGAAGTGCAAAAAAAAGAGAGTTCTTTGTTACTTCGCGGGAATCAAATACAAGGTTTGTAACAGGAATATCATTTATTTCCGATAAATCATCTATTTTAGTGCCATCTGCCGCCACCACTGCGTTCTGGAACGCCGGCAGAATCTGCGAAAGAAGTTTTTTCATACTTGTATTATAACCCTTTGCGCAAAAATATAAAAGTGATATATTTATAATATGTTTGAAGTACGGGTAACAGCCGATTTTGCTGCGGCACATTTTTTACGCGATTATAACGGCAAGTGCGAAAATCTGCACGGTCACAACTATAAAGTATATGCACATGTCCGGGGTCCAAAGCTCAACGAAGGCGGCATGCTGCTTGATTTTACAAAGCTCAAAGGTGCGCTCCGTCAGGTCTGCAAACAGTTAGATCACACTAACTTAAATGATCTGTCTGTGTTTGACCAGAACCCAAGTGCAGAACGCATTGCCATGTACATTTACAACGGAGTAGTGGAGCTGCTTAAAAAAGAGGGAATAGACCTTTCGTATGCAGCAGGCAAACCTGAACCTGTCTTGTACTGTATAGACGTCTTCGAAACCGAATCGTCTCGAGCACGTTATCTCGTAGATGAAAAACAGAAATGATCTCTTAAAACAGGGATTCAAGGTACTAAAATTAAAAAATATTAAAAATAGTACCCTAAAACGGCATTTATGTGATATAATTCCAATATAAGGAGTTATAGCACTTATACCAGAATGGTGTGGAAGAAGAAAAAAACATATACCTTCCATTGGACAAGCGTGGTTTTAAAAATATAAAAACTGCAGAACAACTTGAAGAAAAAATTGAATCTTTAATTACCACTGAAGGCTTTCATTATCTTTTTATTGATGAAGTTCAGAATGTAAAAAACTTTGAAAGTGTAGTGCAAGCATACTCTGAAGAAGGTTATTCTGTTTTTCTGACAGGTTCAAATTCTTATCTTCTAAGTGATGAAATCACAACTAAACTTACAGGACGTTATCTTTCATTTGAGACTTTCCCACTGGACTTTTACGAATTTCTTGAAATGAAAAAATTCTTCAAAATTCCGATTGATTCCGACATGGAAAAAGAATTCAATGAATATATAATAAACGGCGGTTTTCCTAAAACTTTGGAATTCCCTGATATGAATGCCCGTCAGACATATACGCGTGGAATCATAAGTGAGATATTTGAAAAGGACGTTAAGACAAGAAAACGAATTTCAAATATTGCAGTTTATGAACGAGTGCAAAGTTTTTTGATAAACAATTATTCAGCTCCGTTTTTAATTTCAAATCTAATCAACTGCTTAAAGGCTGAAGGTTTTTCAACAAAGCCAAGTACTGTCCGGGGCTATATCGAAGATTTACAAAAAGCAAAAATCATTAATGAATGTAATCGTTTTGATTTAAAAAGCAAAAAATCAATCAAACGTGATCAAAAATATTATCTAGCAGATATGGCAATATATTTTTCAACAAATACTGATAATCGTATGAGTTTTGGCCCAACACTTGAAAATCTTGTTTATCTGTATTTGAGAAGTCACGAATATGAAGTCAGCGTAGGTATAATTGGTAATTTTGAGTGTGATTTTATAGTCAGGGATAAAAATCAATCTTATGCTTACATACAGGTTACATATACCTTGCATGGCGAAGATGATAAGGCTACAGAAAAAATAAAAGAACGTGAATACCGTCCTTTCAGGAGTATAAAGGATGGCTATCCTCGTTATATCATCTCGCTCGATAAGTACCCGGATCAACAGGAAGGAGTTCATCATATTAATGTGATTGATTTATTCTTGGGCAAAGTGAAAATATAATTGAATCTATTGTACTTGAAAATGTAGACAATCCAAATCTAACAGATATACATGCAAGTTCTGAACCTCCTGTAATAGATACACAAAGTTCTGGAAAGATAAATGCGGCTATTAAGCTATCATGAGCATTGTTTTTATGAAAAAACAGACTGCGTAGTATGTAAAAAAGATTTTGCTGTTATGAATGAATACAATCAGGTTATTTTAGACACAATCCGTTCAAATATTCTCCTCAAGTCGGTGATGGTTATGGAGTAAGCCTAAAAGACTATGCGAGCAACCGGTATCTACATCCTCATAGGAATTCCGTCTTTTGCTAATTCTTCTTTAATCTGACCTACAGTATAAGTGCCGTTATGAACCATGCTGGCAACTAAGGCTGCGTCTGCTTTGCCGGCTGTAAGTACGTCTGCCAGGTGTTTTGGAGTTCCGCCGCCACCACTTGCAATTACAGGAACAGGAACGTTTTCAGAAATCAATCGGGTCAGTTCAATATCGTAGCCGTTTTTAGTTCCATCGGCATCCATGGAGTTCAGAACAATTTCGCCGGCGCCAAGTTCTACACCGCGCTTTGCCCATTCAAGAGCGTCCAGTCCTGTGTCTACGCGACCGCCGTTTATTGTTGTTCCAAAGCCGCTTGGTTTTGTAGGGTCCCGGCGAACATCCATTCCAAGAACAATACTCTGATTCCCGAATACTCTGGCTCCCTCAGTAATCAGCCCGGGATTTTTTACAGCCTGACTGTTGAGAGAAACCTTTTCGGCCCCTGCAAGAATTGTAGAACGTATATCTTCAATAGTACCAATTCCTCCGCCAACGCAAAAAGGAATGAATACCTGCTGTGCGACTCGCGAAATTAAATCAAGAATTGGACCACGGCCACGAGCAGAAGCAATGATGTCGTAAAAAACAAGCTCGTCTACACCCTGGCGGTAATACTCAGCAGCCATCTCAACCGGATCACCTATATCTATATTATTCTGAAACTTAACGCCCTTGGTAGTGCGTCCATCCTTAACATCAAGACAAATTATAATTCGTTTTTTTAACATTTTAACTCCACGTCATTACCGGGCTTGACCCGGTAATCCATTTTTCAAGATAGATTGTCGGGTCGCCCTTCGAGAGCCTCAGGGACCGCGACAATGACAACTATATTCTGCAATAATTTTCAATTATCTTTAATCCGGAAACACCGCTTTTTTCAGGGTGGAACTGACTTGCAAAAACATTTCCGCTTTGAATTACAGCAGGGATTTTAATTCCATAATCTGCACTGGCTTTTACAACAGTCTGGTCGGTAGGGCAGATTACATACGAGTGAACAAAATAAACATCAAAATCATTTTTAATTCCTTTAAGTAAAGGACATTCTCCGTTTTCGAAGCTTATGTTATTCCAGCCCATATGAGGAACCTTAAGATTCTGTTCTTTAAGTTTTGGATTGATTGAATAAATGTGTTTGATTGAACCTTTTACAAGACCAAGGCATTCTGTGTCGCCTTCTTCGGAATGTTCAAAAATAATCTGAGAACCAACGCAGATTCCAAAAAGAAGTTTACCTTGAGCAACCTGTTCGCGTACAAAAACATCAAAGCCGCTGGCCTTAAGCTGACTCATTGCGTAAGCATCGTCACCGTCGCCGGGGAACATAAATCTGTCGCAGTTTGCCTTTGCAAGCTCTTCCGGATTTTTTGAAGAAACATAAGGAATGTTTAAGTATTCCAGAGCGCGTTCAAGACTTGTAATGTTTCCGGCATTAAAATCAATAATTCCAACCATAGCGCATATTATAGCATTCTTGAATTCTTTTTAAAAGGCCTTTAGAATTAAACTATAATAATTGTTTGGGAGTTTTTTATGAAAAAAAATCTTTATAGAATTTCAGTTGTAGCAATTCTTTTATCTGTTTTTTTAATTTCATGTACAAGTACAAAATCGGCAGATAAAAAGACTGCAGAGCCTTCAGCTCAAAATGAATCACAGGAACCAGGATTCCTTTATGTACCAGACATGGATGAAATGTCGAGCTTTATTGGTAACTGGAAATATCTTAAAAGATGTGAAAGCGGTGAAGTTGTTCCTGATGAAAAGCAGATAGCCTCATTTTTTTCTGTTGTAGGCCGTAATGACCTTATATCTCTTCAAATGGAAAACTTTTTACGTGATGTAAAAAACAAAGATATTCAAAAGTCAGTAGAAAGTTATATCAAAAAGAACAAGCTTAATACACCTTTTACAAAAGCTCTTCTTAAAAAATATAATTCCGTAGAAAATAAATATGAATCAAGCGGTCATGAAGAAATTCAATATTCTTACAATAATGAAGAATTTGATGAAAATATAACTCTGTATGATTTTAATGAAATACATCCGTTTAATGATGAATTCGGGCTTCTTTTGTTTAATAACAACTGGGGAGCTTTGCGATTAAAAGATATTGAAACCGACGAATTAAGTGATGAAGACCATTTTTACCTGATTTACGGAGGCGGAACAAACAGCATATCTGTAGCTTTTCAGGAATATAAGAATGTTGAAACAGAAGAAGCTTTTGCAGATATTATAAATGGGTTTATAAAATCTAAAAAAGAAGGTGAACAGAAAGATGAGTGGAACTTTTATCAGCTTAATAAATCAGGAGCTCTTGAAAACAGTGGTGTAGATGAATATCTAATTTATTCAAGAATTGGTTCTGAACTTCTGGTACCCGAAATTTCGGCAGGTGATTTTGGTGCCTTCTTATACAGTGAAAAATATCAGAAGGTTTATAGGGTTGAATTTCATGTTAATTTCTCTGTAATAAATATTAATTATGAAATCAGACAGAGAATCTTTGATTACGTACGATTCTTCACTTTATTCTGTTATTGTGATTAATTTTTAAAACAAGGATTTCCGATAATAATTATATGAATATCAAGGCTTTTATTGCTGTTGTTAGCAGTGTCCTCAAAGACTGGCGTGTTATTGTTACACTTGTGGTTATGCTTTTTATGATGTGGGCTGCCAATTTTATTTTGAAATATAAAAAGAGACCTAAGAAGCAGAAAAAGCAGAAGGCAGCAGCAGAACCTGCACCAAAGCCGGAAGAAAAGAAAGAAGAAAACTCAGAAGCAGAAGCAAAAGAGTAAAATTTCATTTTTTTTATACAATTACCCCAAAAAAACTTCCTCTTTTAACAAAAAAATTTGTTAACTATAGGTATGGAAGAAATAATTAAGATTGATGAAGATGACTGGATTTATGAGGATGATCCGGTGGCTAAGGCGGCTTATGTTAATTTTGGCATAAGGTATATGTTTCCGTGGCAGCGGCTTGTTGTTGCTAACATTATGGAAGCGTATGAAGGACGTGAAGATAACGATGCCTTTTGCAAGGGGCGGCAGATTGTACTGCTTCCAACAGGGGCCGGAAAGTCGTTGTGCTTTCAGGTTCCGGCGCTTTTACTGGACGGGCCTTCGCTTGTAATTTATCCGCTTCTTGCACTTATGACAGACCAGCAGCGGCGAATGGAAGAGGGTAGTCTTAGAAGCGTAACATTCCGGGGCGGACAGACAGAAAAAGAACGTGCAGAATGCTTTGAAAAAATCAAAAACGGAGCAAAGATTATTCTTGCAAATCCGGAAGTTCTTCAAAATAAAAAGCTTGTCCAGCAGCTTAAGGAAGTTGGCATAAAGCATATTGCAATAGATGAAGCCCATTGTGTTTCTGAATGGGGCGACTCCTTCAGGCCTTCATACCTTGGACTTGGTGAAGTTATAAAAGAACTGAATCCTCCGGTAATTACTGCATTCACGGCAACTGCTTCTCCGCCTGTTTTAGCACGTGTTTCAGAAATCCTTTTTGGAGGGCAGGCACACATTGTACGAAGCGAAAGTGACAGGCAGAATATTCATTATTTTGTGAGGCGGGCGGCTGTAAAGAAAAAGCTTGTTCTTGAGCTTGCTTTAACAGAACAACGGCCAATGATTGTTTTCTGCGGGACTCGTGGAAAAAGTGAAGATATGGCCCGTGAATTAAACTTTTGTTTTGGAAACGGAACAGCGCAGTATTACCATGCAGGTCTTGAAAAATCAGAAAAAGAAGCTGTTGAAAAATGGTTTTATCAGAGCAAGGACGGAATTTTATGCGCAACTTGTGCCTATGGAATGGGCGTGGACAAAAAAGATATAAAAACTGTAGTTCACCTCGAAGCATCTGCAACGGCCGAAGCCTATATTCAGGAAGCTGGTCGTGGCGGCAGGGATGGCAGTGTTGCCAAAGCAATTCTTTTATGGAGTCTGCAGGATAGTCTTGATTATTCAGTTTATAAGGCAGGTTCCAGAGAAGCAGCCCTTCGGGATTTTGCAGAAACTACTTCGTGCAGGCGTCAGGTTCTGCTAGATGCGCTTGGTGCTGAACAGGCAGTCTGCTCCGGTTGTGATATTTGTAACGGCATAAAGTATCCGCCAAGTGACTGGGAACTTGCCCAAAAGCTTATAAAACAAAACCCGCATTTTTATTCCAGCGAAGAAATTGAAGAAGAGTTATCTGACAAAATGAACCGCCATTTTTTAAAAGCCATAGGACTTAAGGTTTGGGAGCATAATGATAGTAAAACAGTTGTTTCTCAACTAGCAAAATCTGGCAGAATCAGAACAAGCAGGTTTTTATGGCGGAATAAGCTGTATGTAAATCGTAATATTGACAAGAGTATAAAAAATGTCTGATAATCAACTCAAGGAGATATTAAAAGATGAAATGTGTAAAAAAATTATTAGTCGCTGTATTTTTTACTTTTGTTGGACTAACAGCTTTTGCACAGGTAAAAACTACGCCTGTTTCTCAGACAAATGCAGCCACAAACGGATTGTTCTTTACCGATGTAGACAAATTTATGGATGTAAATGAGTGGGATACTGTAAATCCGCAGAATGGGTTTTTCGTATTTACAATAGATGCTAACGGCTATGATATGGGCTATGCCAAGCAGTTGAAGAAATTCTTCTGGGGTACATATTTTAATGGTGATTTTGGTGATTATTTTAAAAAAGAAACAGAACAAAATGATACTAAATCAATAGATATAACTGAAGGCAATAAATATAAATCAAATTTTACTTTTTCAAATCTTTTTGGTTTTGGTAATAAAGGCGTAAAAGTAGACTTCTTTTATAGAACAGATACTTCAACAAAAAATGATGATGGTACTAATGTAGATGCAATAGATACAACTGAATGGGCACTCTATTCAACTCTAGGCTGGAAAAATGCAAGTATAAAAGGCCGCCAGATTGTTCCTGCAATATGGCTTTATTTTGATTACAATTGTTTATCTGGTTATCAGGAAACAACGAATTCTAAAGTAACCGTTGATACCCGATTCTGGGATTTTGCCCTTGGGGCTGGTGGATCTACTGTCCTTAAGACAACAGATATAAGAAAAAGCTCTTTAAATGCTTCTTTGCAATTAGATATTATACAGCCGGTAGATAAAGATTTGAATAAGACAAAAGGCTTTAATCTTCTTTTGCCTGTTGAATATGAATGCCTTTTTACACCTGCAGAAAAGTTTTCTTTTGGATTTAAAGCAGGTTTAGAAAATAATCTGACTGTTGCCAAGAATAGCACTACTAAAACTGATACAACAAAGTATACTTTGACACCAAGTTTTAAAGCGGGTTTCCAGTATGATACTTTAAAGAAGTTTATCTTGAATGCCGGAGTTGAATTGGCACTACCAGTATTCTCAATTGAAAATACTGATAATTCAGATACAAAAGTTGAAACAACAACGTATAGATGGGATAAAAAAGAGGATATTTTGGGAAATTTTGTTGGTTATGTTACATTTACTTCGGGCTTTAAGTTTGAACCTGTTAAAAATCTGATTTTTGATTGTAATTGGGCTATGCTTACAAATGTATTTGGTACTGATACGACATCAGCTATTAAAGGTGCAGATATCTGGGCAACAGTAAACAATATAATTGTTCATGAAATCACAATCCAGCTTTCATACAAATTCTAATCCATAATTGTGATTTCGACACGCCGGTTTTTGGCACGACCTTCTTCGGTATTATTGCTGGCTACCGGCTCTTTTGAACCCTTGCCTTGTGTGAAAATGTGGTATTCATCGCGTACTCCAAGATTCACAAGGTAAGAGGCAACAGCTTCGGCGCGCTCTTCACTGAGTTTCTGGCGGGCAGAGGCAGTTCCACGGTCGGCACAGTGACCTGTAATTAAAAGATCGTTGGAATACTGCTTCAAAAGTTCACCAATTTTCTTAAGCTTTATCTTTTCGCTTTCCAAAAGTACATTTGAATCCGGTTCAAACTGAATATTATCAAGACTGATTGTAAGACCCTTTTCACCTTTCTTTACAGAAATGTTTTCGAGTTTAAGTTTATCAAAGGTATCCTGCAGCTGCTTTGCAGTTGAATCATCATTAAGCGAAGTAAATTCAGTAAGTTCTGCATGAGCTGTTCCTGTAAATACATAAAGGTTTCCGTACAAATCTGCAATTTTAATAAGGAACTCTTCGTCGTAATGATCCAATAGTCCTCTGTCGTTATCCCAGTAAAGAGTCTGCTTTGACCAGCCCACTGACTGTGTAAGAGTCTGACCTGCATTCAAAAGCTCATCTGTTGCCTCGTAGGTAAACTCATATTCAACAAGAATTACATTAAGCTTTTTGCCGTCAATTGTTGTGTCTTCTTTATAGGTGTAGGTTGCTTCAAAAGGGAAAATCAGTGCTTTGTCCATGTTAAAGGCTTTTCGTACATCCTGAACTTCTTTTCCTTTTGCAGTCCATGTTTCGCCAATCTTAACCTTTTTTTCTGGGAAAACCGGAACATTACGCACTGTAGGCATATAAATATCATCAGAAATTGTAAGCTCGCCGTTTGTTTTGCGCGAAAAAACAGAAGTTGTTTCTTCACCCCAGGAAAGGCTACGGCCAGTCTGCTGACTGATTGAATTTTCTGTTGTCATGTATGTTGCGTAAATAAATGCTTCACCATCGGTTGCAACATTTGTCATTTTAGACGAAATACGGTTGATAATTTCGGCATGATGGCTTGGAATATTATTAATGTAAACATCTTCTTCTACAGTAGAAATATAACTGCCGGAATTGCCTTTTTTCTGCTTGAATTCGAACTTTACCTGGGCAGAAAGACCAGCCATTACAAAAAGAAATAAACCTGTGATAAAAATTGTCTTTTTCATAATTTATCCTGTATAATTCCTATTATGTTAAACAATATTTCAAGTACTACGTTACTTTTACTTTTCGTCATTTTTCTGCTTGTTCTTTTGCTAATTTTTCAACAAATCCGCATTTTTCTAAAGCTCAAAAAAATCCGCCAGGATGCAGTAAAACGCTCCAACGCAGTAAAAGGCGGCCAGCTTGCAGAGCAATTAGCCCCATTCCTGCCAAATTTCCCGTGCAATCCTGCAGATGCGCACTTTCTGGGCCAGCCAATTGATTATATAGCATTTCCGGGGCTTTGTGAAAAAAATACTGTAGATGAAATCTTACTGATAGAAGTAAAAACAGGCACATCGCAACTATCTCAACGTGAGAAAGGAATAAAAGAAGCAGTAGAAGAAGGAAGAATACGTTATTTGGAATACAGAATACAATAAAAAAATCGTCATTGCGAGCACCCCTCACTAAGTTCGGGGTACTCGCAATGACGTGTGGTAATTAGTCAGCTGTAAATCTGATTGTTTCCCACTTTTCGTTGAACTTTTCGAGGTCTTCACCTACGTCAAGTTTGAGTTCTCCACCTGCCATTTCTTCTGCCTTGTACATTGGAACTGTTGTGCGGAGCTTGTCTGCTTCAAGGTTTACGAATCCTGGGAAGCGGAAATCATCAAGGAACATTGCATAGATTTCTGGTCTGTGAATAAAGTTGATGAAGTCCATAGCTCTGTCATAATGCTTTGCACCCTTAAGGATAACCATAGAGTCAAGGTACATTGGACCGCCTTCTTTTGGAATAAAGAAGTCAATCATTTCTTCCTGCTTTTCTTCCGGAACTTCACCATATACAACTTCGGCATAACCCTGACATACCCAGAAGTCTCCTGCAGCGAATGATTTACCAAAGCCTTCTGCGTCGAACTTTACAAGGTTAGGCTTCCACAAATTGTTGATAAGGTCTGCAGCACCCTGAAGTTTTGCATCATCAACAGTGTTTACAGAAAGTCCCTGATAAGCAAGAGCATCACCAATTACTTCGCGCATATCATCCATCATAGACATGTGGCCCTTAAGGTCTGTACGTGCAAAAATGTTCCATGATTTTTCGTAGTTAGTAACCTTCTGCTTGTTTACGGCAATACCAGCCATACCAAGATAATATGGAACCTGCCAGTTCATATCAGGGTCAAAAGTCATAAGCTGTTTACATGCAGAATTGATGTATTTTTTGTTTGTGAACTTTGTCTGATCAATCTTCTGAAGCATGTTCTGATTAATCATAATCGAAGTATAGTCCTGAGAAGGGAAGGTAATATCATAACCCTTAGCACCAGCCTTTAACTTGGCATACATTACTTCGTTTGAATCAAAGGTGTCTACCTTTACTGTACAATTGAATTCTTTTTCAAAAGCCTGAAGAACTGAATCAGGGGTATAATAAGTCCAGTTGTACAAGTACAAAATTCCATCATCTTCTTTTTTACAACCGGTTACGGCAAGTGAAGAAGCGACCAACAGTGTTGCAGCGAGTGCAAGCATGAATCTTTTCATTAATGTCTCCTAAAAAATTAATGTCCAGCCGCAAAGCCTTTTAGACCTTTACGGCAAATAAATGCAATAGTACAGGTAATGAGAATCATTACAACCGAAAGTGAATTGATTACCGGTGAAACTCCAAAGCGAATCATCGAGTAAACGTAAAGCGGAAGTGTTGTACTTCCCGGACCCGAAACAAAGAAGGTGATTACAAAGTCTTCGAGTGACATTGTAATTGCCATCAAAAAGCCCGAAAGAATACCTGGGAAAATTGCAGGCACTACTACTTTAAGCATTGTCTGTCGTTCTGTAGCTCCAAGGTCGTGTGACGCTTCGATAATTGAATAATCAAATTCATCGAGTCGTGCATTTACCATAAGGAATACAAACGGAAGACAGAAAGTTGTGTGTGCTGCAAATACAGTAAATAATCCGAGCGGCAGATGAATTCCGCTGAAGAAAATTACCATAGAAATACCAATGATAACTTCTGGTAGAACCATTGGCAGGTATGTCAAAGTCTGAATGAATTTCTTTCCTTTGAACTTATACCAGTTTACGCCGATTGAAGCCATTGTTCCAAGCAAAGTAGAAACAAGAGCCGAAGAAAGTGCAACAATCAAACTGTTCAAAAGGGCAGTCCACAAGGCATTTGAATTAAAGAAAAGCTCTTTGTACCAGCGCATACTGAAGTTTGTAAATTCTGCACCCTTGCTGTCGTTGAAAGAATAAATGATGATAACAAACAGCGGAACAAACAGAAACAAAAGTGTAAACCACAAAACAGTTTTAGAAAAAGACCACTTGTGCTGTCCTGCTTTTTTCCAGGTGCGGCGTGCGTGGCGTGCATTTTCTGAAGTTGGCTTTTTTGAGTGGAGGACTTCGTGTATAGCAATAAATACATTCTTTGCCATTAGTTTGTACCTCCTACATAGTTTTCTTCTTTTGTATTCTTAGTCTTAAGCTTAGCTTCCTGACTTGTTGAGCGGGTAATCCATGCAATTCCTGCAACAGAGATAATTGTAATTACCATAGAGAATGCTGCAGCAAGCGGCCAGTTACGTGTCTTTTGAACCTGGTCTACGATGATGTTACCAAGCATGTATGAATCTTTTCCACCAACGAGAAGTGGTACAGTGTAGGCACCAAAAATCGGGATGAAAGTAAAAATCAAGGCAGAAATAATTCCGCTCTTAATTCCTGGAATCAAAACTTTAAACATTGACTGAGGTTTTGTTGCCCCAAGGTCGCGTGCAGCTTCGAGCAATGAAAAATCAAAGCGGTCTACTGCAGTAAAGATTGGAAGAATTGCATACGGAATATACATATAAACGCTTACAAGAATTACTGCCTTTGTATTATAAAGGAACGGAACATATTCTTTTGTAAGATGCAGCGCCATCAAAACCTGATTCAAAATACCGTCGTTGTTCAAAATGCTCATCCAGGCAAAAATGCGGATAAGTGAGTTTGTCCAGAACGGAATGATTACAAGAAACAGGAACAAGGTCTGATGCTTGCTTCGGGCCATTGCATACGCACTTGGAATAGAAACCAGAATTGTAAAAATAGTAGAAAGAATTGTGATTTTTAAAGTGCGAAGTACAATCAGTCCGTATTCAGGCTTGCACATCTGCTTGTATGCTTTAAAAGAAAGCTTCCATTCAACACCACCATAAGTTCCTTTTTTAAGGAAGCTGTAAATAAAGATGATGATAAGTGGAGCTACGAAAAATATCATAAACCACAAGCCCATAGGCCAGCCGTAGAACGAGCCCATAGTAAGCAGTTTGTCTTTATCTTTATTCAAAGTCTTATCTTTCATAGGGCGTTATTTATTGATGTCTTCTACAATATAGCCGTCTTCTGCCGACCACGAAACGTAAACACGATCCTTCCACTGAATAACAGGACCATCATCCATATAGTCTGTGTGCTGCTTGAATACCTTAATGATTTTTCCGGAATCAAGCTTTACATAGAACTTTGACTGGAAGCCCGAATAAATAGGCTCTTCTACAACACCACAGAAAACATTTACATCTGTACGTCCACCGGTTTCAGGCGGTTCAAGTGTAATGCGGATTTTTTCAGGACGGATTGTAAATGCAACCTTCTGTCCCTTGTCTGTGTTTTCGTAGTCTGTAACCTGCATGTAGCGGTCAAGGGCTGCTGTTGCTTCTGTATCAGAGGCGAGTGGAGCCTGCTTACCAAGTTCAGGAATACTAAGGGTAGCCATAAAGTCATCGTTACCGTTTGCATCTTTATGAGGTACGCAGTCTACAACTTCTGCATCAAAAAGGTTTGTTTCACCAATAAACTGAGCTACAAACTGAGTTGCAGGGCTTTCGTAAATTTCATATGGAGTACCAATCTGAAGCACGTGTCCTGCATTCATAACTGCAATGCGGTCAGAAACAGAAAGAGCTTCACTCTGGTCGTGTGTTACATAAATAAAGGTAATACCAATCTGGTCGTGCAGACGGTCAAGGTCAATCAAAAGGTTTGCACGAAGCTTTGCATCAAGAGCAGAAAGAGGTTCGTCGAGCAAGAGAACTTTTGGCTCGTTGATGAGGGCGCGGGCAATTGCTACACGCTGCTTCTGACCACCAGAAAGTTGATTTGGTTTTTTGTCTATATGCTGGTCCAGCTGAACAAGATGAACATATTCGCGGACCTTTTTGTCGATTTCTTCTTTTGGAAGCTTTTTCAAACGTAAAGAGAATGCAACATTTTCGTAAACAGTCATGTGAGGGAAAAGTGCATAAGTCTGGAAAACTGTGTTTGATTCGCGCTTGTCCGGATTCAATGGAATAACGTTCTTGTCATCAAAAAGAACAATTCCATCATCTGGGAATTCAAAGCCTGCAATAATACGGAGAAGTGTTGTTTTTCCGCAACCGGAAGGACCAAGGAGTGAAAAGAATTCTCCTGGTTGAATAGTAAAGTTGATGTCATCCAAGGCTACAAAATCGCCAAATTTTTTGGATACATGATCAATGGTAACCTGACTTCCTTTCATTCAAGTAACCTCAATCTAAAAAAATGATAAGCCGTACATACGCACGACAAAAAGCACTTTCTTACAAAAACTTAGCTATTTTGCTGGGTCGTTTAGTAATATTTCTTTCTAGTGATAAAATGCAATATATATTCGATTATGTCAATATTATTTATGAAAAAAATGAAAAATATGTTATAATGTTTTTATGGACGAAAAATCACTTGTAGAGACCGCAATTCAAATGAAAGCTAAGGCTTATGCCCCTTATTCAAACTTCCACGTAGGCGCTGCCCTGCTTGGAAAAGACGGCAAAGTTTATACCGGCTGCAACGTAGAAAATGCCGCCTATGGACCAAGTAACTGTGCAGAAAGAACTGCCGTATTCAAAGCAGTTAGCGAAGGCTGCCGCGAATTTGAAGCAATTGCAATTGCAGGAGACGCAGACTATTGTTCTCCCTGTGGGGTTTGCCGCCAGGTGCTTTCTGAGTTCTGCGACAAGGATTTTAAAGTCATCCTTACAGACTGCAAGGGAGGTATTAAAACCTATACCCTTGGCGAACTTTTACCGCTAAGCTTTAGTTTGTAACACACAGGAGTTAAAAATATGTTTACCATTATATTAGGAATACTTTTTATAGCTTTTACAGTTTTTGCATGCCTTCCGATGGGCCCACTTGCCTGGGGCGATGACGTAATATCCTTCCTAAAAGGCTGTGCGCCTGTTCTTTCGGCCCTCTTTGGTATTGTCTGCTTTTTCATTGGTGCCGCAGATATAAAGGACAAAAAAGAAGCCAAGAAAGAGGAAGAGGAAAATCAAAGCTCGTAGGTCTTCATCAATCCCTTGCCTTTAACGTCGCATTCTTCCATGCGGCATTTAAGGTGGCGGCCCGGGCTTTCTACTAAATCTTTTACGCTCTGGGTTATGCGGATGTGACCCGGTGAACAGGCACTTTCCATTCGGCTGGCAACGTTTACAGTGTCGCCCCAGATATCATAAATAAATTTATTCTGGCCAATTACACCTGCAATTACAGGTCCGGAGTTCAAACCAATTCTTATATTAAACTTAATCTTTGCAGTCTTGTTGTATTCAGCTAAATCCTTGTACATTCCAATAGCAAACTTGAGCATAACCTCGGCATGATTCTTGTTAGGAGTTGGAACCCCGCAGGCAGCCATGTAAGCGTCTCCAATTGTTTTGATTTTTTCTACACCCATGTGGGCCGCCCGTTTATCAAAACGGGAGGTAAGGGCATTCAGCGAGCTTACAATGCTTTCTGCCGATTCATTGCTTGTTGTTTTTGTAAAGCCCACGATATCAGAAAAAAGAACAGTTACATTTTCAAAACGGTCAGCAATTGTTCGCTCACCCGAAAGTCCCTTCATTCGTTCAGCAATACTCACAGGCAGAATACTTCTAAGCAGGCGGTCGGAATCATCCTTTGCCATCTGAAGTTCCACGGTTGCCATTTGAATCTGGGTTTCAAGCATAAGCTGTCGCTTTTTATTTGTATACAGTACAAGCATAAAGATAAGCACAACTGTACCAAGGAAAACAGAAATCACTGCAATCCAAAATCCGTAGCGCTGGTATATAAAAGGCTTTTGTACAAAATGAACGACAGCAGGCTTGAGAGAAGTAAACTCGTCTGCGTTGATGATGTTTACAAAGAAAGTATAATTACCAGGCTTAAGGTTTGTATAAGATACCGTGCGGTTAGAAGTGTATTCCGAGAACTTGGTGTCAAAGCCCTGCATCATGTGACTGAATCTATTCTGTTCGCTTGCAATAAAGCTGAGACCTGTATACTTAATATCTACGTGTTTTGTTCCGGCTGGAATAATTATAGGTTCAGAAAAATCAAGGTATTCTTTTTCGTCAACTTTAACACTCTGAATCTGAACAAGAGGCAGAACATTTTTGTTGCGTATTTTAAGAGGGTCGTAAAGGGCAAAACCATCTGTCATTGTAAACCAGATTCTTCCGTGTGAATCAATCATACTGAGGGCAGTGGAGTTGGCACCGCTTGATTTAAGACCATCGTTCTGAGTGTAAAATTTTACATTAAGGTTTGTGCGTTCGCCTTTTTCAATTTCGTAAAAGTTTGAATAAGGAACCGAAGTAATACCCCGGTTGCTGACCATCCATACACTTCCACTTATATCAGGAATCATCTGGAAGATTGAGTCAGACTGCAGGCCCTGTTCAGAAGTAAAATTAAAAATACTTGTGTCGGCAAAATTATTATTTATATCTGTGCGCACAAGGCTTATACCGGTTCCCGTACAAATCCAGAAGGCGCCTTCTTTGTCGTTGGAAATTTTAAATACAACGTTTCCGGCAAGTCCATTAGAAGCATTAAACTTTTGTACAATTTTATTATTCTTAAGAATGTAAATACCGTCGCCGTCTGTACCAACCCAGATATTACCGGCAGCATCTTCGTAAAGACACATAATGTATTCGTTTGCAAATCCGTCTGAAGAAGTAAAGTTTTTGATAGTCCCGTTTTTAGAAATTATAGAAAGTCCGGTTGTAGTTCCAATATAAAGGTCACCGTTTTTAGCTTCAAGAGAAACTCGGGTTTTATTTCCTGCAATGCCTTCATCGGTTGTCCAGTTAATAATTCCTTCCGAAGTTATTCTTACCTGGGCCGGGGCAGTGTAGCAGTTTACAAGCAGGTCACCATTCTGGGCAAGGGCAATATGGCGGACACGGGTGTTGCTGCAGAATTTAGTTGCTTCGTTTTCGACAAGAGTTTCGCCGTCTTTGTAACATAAAAGGCCTTCGTCGGTACCAACCCAGACATTGCCGCTTTTGTCTTCGCAGATTGCATTAACACCTGTGTTCAAAATAGTCATGCGGAATTTTCCGGGGCTGATTTTTCCAATACCTTCGGAATCTGTTGTTACCCAGACATTTCCTTCGCGGTCTTCAAAGAGCTTGTTGATAGTGCTGTTCATAATAGACTTGGTGCCGCCGTAGGTTGTGTAAGTTCCGTTGTTACTGATTACAATTCCTTTTTGTGTACCAAACCAGATTGTTCCATATTTATCAAAGTAAATGTCGTAAACCGGAGTATTGTCCAGAAAAGTTCCTGATTCTATGTGGGTAATTTTTCCGTTTGAAAATTTTATCAGGCCTTTTTCGCTAAGGCCAATCCAAAAATCTCCGTTAGGGTCCTGCTTAATACAGGAAACTGTAAATTCTCCAAGTTGGTCAAGCTGGGTAAAACGCTGGAAGGCCCCGTCTGAATAATAGTAAAGTCCGTGATTTGCAGAGGTCACCATCCAGATTTTATCTGCAGTGTCTTTAAAAAGCTGCGAAACAAGTACAAAATCCTGCTCCTGACCGCCATTGATTTTTGGAGTTACAATCATGTTGCCAGGCGTTATGTAAACTATGCCGCTTGCAGTTCCAATCCAGATGTTGTGGGCCTTGTCTTCGGCAAAAGCACGGATGGAATTATTTGGAAGCCCATTGTCTATAGAATAAATGCTGGTAGTGTCTTTGCCTATTTTCTGGACACCTTCGTCATTTGATCCAACCCAGATGTTTCCCTGCGAATCCTGGAAAATGGAGCGGGCAGAAATAAAGGAATATTTTTTGTCTGAATATTTATTTATGCTTTCAAATTCATAGCCGTCAAATTTTACTAGGGCTTCGTAGCTTCCAAAATACATAAAGCCATCATCCGACTGCAAAACATCCGAAACCGAATTACCAGGAAGTCCGTCTGTGCTGGTCCAGGTGCGGGTTACATAATTGTCGAGTTCTGAAAATTGAGCATAAGCTCCAAGTGTAATAGAAAGTAAAAAGATTGATAAAAAGTGTTTCTTCATAATTTGCCTCTGTCATTATCGGGCTTGACCCGATAATCTTGCTTTAAAGAATTATCACTTTTTTTGATATTTTCTATTATATAGCGTTTGTGTTTTATAATTCAATCCTTTATTATATAAATATGAAACTGATCTGTGGTCCAATGGCAACAATTTCTCATCCGGCTTTTAGAGTTTTAATAGAAAAGTTTGGCGGCTGCGACGAATATTTTACAGAGATGATTAATGCCGGAACCCTGCTGGCAGGCGGACACTTTGAAAAGTTTTATATTAATCCCGCACCTGTTCCGGAAAAAATTGTCTGGCAGCTTACCGGGCATGATGCAGACTCTATGGTGGAGGCCGCGCGACGTCTTGCTGACCTTCCGGGGCTTGGAATAGATATTAATATGGGTTGTTCCGCTCCTGATATTTATAAGTATGGTGCCGGAATTGCCTGGATGCTTAAAGACCGCCAGGAAACCCAGCAGATGGTTAGGGGAGTGCGGTCAGTTGTTCCGGCCGGTAAACGTCTTAGTGTAAAGCTTCGCCTGGGTGATGATAATTTTACAGACGCAGGGTTTTTTGATTTTTGCGATATGCTGGTAGGCGAGGGTGTGGAACTTTTAACCCTGCACCCAAGAACTAAAAAGGAAAAACTGATCCGCCCGCCAAGGTATGAGTATTGCCAAAGGCTTGCAGAACGTTATAAAGGCCGCGTGCCTGTTTACCTGAACGGAAATGTAAAAGATAAAGCAAGTTATGATTTTGCAGTGAGTGCATGCCCTGATGTATCTGGTGTTATGATTTCCAGAGCCGCCGTGCAAAAGCCCTGGATTTTCCTGTCATTGTCGGGCTTGACCCGACAATCTATTACAATAGATATGCTTTCTCTAGCCCTAGATTACATCCAGAACATCCAGCTCTACCAACCCCCGGAATTCTGGAAAACAAGACTGCAGAGATTTTTTACATACTACGCCCAGAACTTTAAGTTTTCACATTACGCCCAGACCCAGTTCCTGAACGCAAAAGACATCCCGGACCTTGAAAATCGTCTGAACGACTTTTTTGAAAAATGTCCGGAAGAGAGGGATTATTTTTTTAGATAGAATTCCTGGGAAAGCCTGACTGACATAACAGCCTGAGAGGACCCTCTGTCAGCTTTAAAGAGTTTTACTTCCAAATAATCTCCGGCATTTGAATTATAATCTTCTGCTGTAAAGGTTATTGTTTCGGTATAATATCCATGCCGGCCACCTTGATCTATTGCAAGTTTACCATTTATAAACAACCACAGATCATCATCAGATTCACAACTAATTGTTATTGGAGTGTCTTTTTTACACAAAAGATAAAAGGTTGATTCAACGGTGAAATTAAAATTATGCCAGAAGGTGTCGTATCCTTCGCTATCTCCAAAACCTTTATTATCAACCGGGTAGAATCCACGGTTTTCATATTTATATTGCATTGAATCAGAATCATCAGAAATAAAGGAAATACTTGTTCTAACTTCTCTATTTATATCTTCTGAAGTGATAAACCATTGTGCAAAAGAATCTGCAGAAGTTATAGAAAGAATATTTGCTGCATTTTCACTATTGTATACAGGTTTCTTATTATCATCTAAATATTCTTTGACAGTATCATAATCATGTTGGTTTATATGTTCAAAATCAACATGTCTGTATTGTTCGAGATTTTTATCTTCATAGTCATATCCAACAAAATCTCTGACAATAATTGGTAATTCAGTTGATTGGTAATATGGATTTTCTGGTTCTTTTAATTCTACAGAACAAGAAGCAAACATTATCAATGTTGTAATAGCGAAAATACTGATTTTTGTAATTGTTTTTTTCATAGCAATCCTCTTTATTAACTTGATTATATAATTATAACATGGATTCTTGAAAAACAAAAAGAAAAAGTTTTTTTCCATATTATTGTTTTTATAATTGATACCATTAAAAATCCGTGTTAAACTTATTATAGAAGATTCTATTATATGGGAGTTGTAATATGAAAAAGTCTGTTCTGAGTTTTTTTAAGGTTTTAATGGCTGGACTCATTCTTTTGTGTTTGTCTTCCTGTACAGGCTTGATTCAGAAAACAGGTTCTGTTTCTTTTGAAATTGGTCCGGAATTGTTGAATGCCGCACGTGATGGAGGCCTTGTTACTGAGGATAACCGTGAATTCGTTCGCATAATTGTTGCTCTTGAAGGCAAGGGTTATGGCATTAAACAGACTGTTGATATTCCTATGGAACAATATTGGAACAGTATGGATACTGACCGAAGATTCGAAGCCACTTTTGATAATATTCCGGTTGGCAAAAAGCTTTATGCAGTAATAAAAACTTACCAGATGATGCCCGGAAATAATCTTCCGTTTGAACTTCGCGACCCTGAGCTTTATGGAAAGTCTGATTATTTTACAGTGAAGTCAGGACAGAATAAGGTTTCAATAAATGCATCTGATTATATCCGTTTGAATCCATATGCTTATAACAATACACCTGTGGTTTCATACAACTATAATAAAGACAATTATAAATATAATTACACAATTGACAGGAGTAATGGTGTAACTTCAACATCAAAATCTTTTTGTTTTGATGATCAAGGAAATGTTTATTCAATTTCTACTAACTCAATAGTATCAAATACAAAATATGGATTTATAAATCTTTCCGACTTTTCTCCTGATGGAATAACTTTTGATAATGCAACGGGAAAGATATATGTTTATAAGTTGGATAATGCGACTTTGAAAATTTGTGATGTAACAGATGCAGTTAATGATTGGAATTCAGAATTGTTCAATAACGATAATATAAAAATTATAAGTTTTTCTGAAACTGGAAATAGTTTATCTAGTTTTAAGCATAAAATAATCGCAATTAATACTGGTATATTGTACGATATAGGAAGAAATGATACTAGAACTGATAAACATTTTCATCTTGTAATAAAGGATATCAATGGCAGTGTGGGAACTGATACTACTCCCGATCATATAGTTGATTTATCTGACAAATTAAGTGAACAAAACATGGAGTTTCGTTATGTGGATAATGGTGGCCAAGAAGTAACACATATAAACGATATCCTTTTTATTGATAACACGTTATATTTTCTTATAAATGAAAAAGACAATAGAATTAGTGGAAATACATCCTGGTCAGATGCCTTTTCAGTTTATTCACGTGGTGCAATTGTAAAATATCCTGTTTCAGATAATTATACTTTTTCAGATAACAACATACAAACATTAGGCTGGTCTGATACACCACTTAATAATTCTGGAAAATATGCTTATGCACAATACAGTGGTTATCAAATATATGAAGATGAAGCAAAAACAAAACCTTTTAGAATTCCTGCAGATAAAATTGTTGATATAAAATGTACAGGTCTAGATGTGGCATTCCCAACCTTTTATGTTCCAAACGGCGAAAATGATACGAATCATTTATTTGGACCAAAAAGATTTGTTGCTATTAAACCAAAAAAATTAATTATTTCTGATGAAGGTGTTGCTATTTATACAGATAACAGTAATGCCTATAATACTAAGAAAATAACAAGAATGGTAACAGTCGATTTGGAATCATTTTCGATGTCATGTACTAATACTGAAGATTTATTTGATAATGAGACAGCCTATAATATTACTTCTAGTCTTTTTGCATATACAACAGATCTTACTCCAAAAGGTATTTTGGACTCTCAACATATGTATTATTTGCAAGATGGTTCTGAGTTTGATGTATCAGAGGAAAAAGGAATGGAATTATTTATTCCTTTAAAATAAATACTAATGTCCCATAATAAGCAGGTGACTATGAAAAAATCAGTTTCAACTTTAATTTGTAATCTATCAATTATATTTACAGCATTTGTTCTTTTGTGTTTATGTTCCTGCACAGGTCTACTTCAAAAAACAGGCTCTGTTTCTTTTATAATTGATAAGGCACTTTTGCAGGCTGTAGCTCGCAATGGAGGAGATGGTTATGAAGGTCCACAGATGCAGTTTGAAGTTTCGCTTGAAGGAAGCGGTGGGTATGGTGTACGACAGACTATATTAATACCTGTTGAAGATTATGATAAATGCATGCAGACCGACAGAAAATTTGAAGCAAACTTTGATAATGTTCCTGCCGGAAAAACTTATTATGCATATATAAAAGTCTTTAGAGCAAAAGAAGGGTCGTCAAATGGAGAACCCTTGTCTGAACCAATCCTTATAGGAAAGTCAAAAGCCTTCAAAGTAAAAGCCGGTGAAAACATTGTTGATATGAAGGCGTTCAGTTATAGATGTGAATATGATTTTTCTTTGGAAATTAAAGTACCAGAAGGATATATAGCAGAAGAATTGCAAAATCTTTTAAGTATTGATGTAATACTTGCAGATTCAAGTGTTGCCCAAAAGCTTATAGCAGCTGGAACTGATAAATATAAATTGTATGATGTTTTTTCGAAAAACGCGTTACCTAGTGTAATGAATTTTAATTATATTCCAGATAGTGAAAGGATTACTTTTAAAAATGATGGAAGTACTTTGCAAATAGAAGGTAAGATTGATCTTCCTGTTGACGAAAACACTTATGGAACTTGCGGCAAAGAAGTAATTTTTATAGCCAGTGCCAAAAACTACGAAGAACCAGCTCCATATCTTTATGGAAAATCGGCGAAAGTTACACCAGTAAAAAATTCAATATTAAATGCTGTATTTGAAATCAATAAAATAAAAGTTCTGGAAACTCCTTTACTAACATACAATGTAAGTGGTTCGGGAGATTCAAAAACCTACTCATACAACTTGGGTGATAAATCTCCAATTGAGGTAACAAATTCTGACTTTTTCACATGTTTTGATGCTGATGGTAATTTAATTTCAGTATCAAAAACAGGTTGGTCTTCAACTGGTAAGTATGATTATAAAATTATTTCGAGCGATAGAAATGAAGAAATTACAGTTTCGAATGTTCCATATATCTTTACAGGTGTTACCTGCGACTTAGAAACGAATAAAGTATATGTGTATGAAATTAACACTGCAGAACCATTGCGCCTTTGGGATATTACTGAAATAAAGAACACTGGAATTGCAACAATGGAGTTTAACGATACTACTATCACAATTGAATATGAAGATGTAGTAAATAAGAATTTAATAGAACCTTATCATGTATACGATTTGAATGGAGTTGTAATCAATAATGGTGTGCTATATGATTTTGTATACTCAAATGAACTTCCTCCTTGTCTTGTAATTACAAATTCAATACCAGAAGGTCAGTCTTTAACACTTACCCCAGATAGAATTATTGATTTTGATATTGATGGTATATCATCTATAGAATTCTGTGAAATATCAGATATGGTATTTATTAATAATGCATTATATGTTCTTTTCAACTACAATGACGATACTGTAAGTGGAATGGCTTGTGCGAGTGATAATGCATATATTAATTCCAGAGGTGTTTTAGTAAAATATGATGCTAAAACTCAAAATATAAAAAAGCTTGGCTGGACAGACTCTGCTTTGGATAATACAGGTACATCTATATCTTTGATACCATATTATTATGATGTATCAAATATTTCAAATTCTATTATTTATGAAACAGTTCCAGATAAGCCTTTACAGATGACGCCAGATCCAAATAAAATAGCCTATGGCGATGTTACTTTTGAAGATATTTTCCCAAAATTCTATACTCCAGAAAGCGTTGATTCATATAATTTCTTTGGTCCTGAAAAAATAATTGCCATAAAACCAAAACAGCTTGTAATTGCAGATGACGGCAGGGCTTTCTATACAGATAATATGGGAACATATAGATATAAGAATGCTAATAGAATTGTTACTGTAGATTTGGAATCTTTCTCTATTACGGATATTACAACTGCTGAATGTACTTTTGATAATGAATATAATATTCTCGTATCAAGTCATTATTTGAGTACTGATGTGCTTACTACCGAATATGCTTCTTTGTGGACTGCAAATTATAATCATCCATGGGATTCAGAAGGGGACGATCCAAAACCAGTTGATACAAGATTGTATATTCCTCGTGATTAAAAATGCAAAATCTAATTTCCGTTTGCATCCCTGTCTACAACACCGAGCCCTTTCTCTTGCAATGCCTGCGCTCGGTGTTTGTGCAGGAGTTTGATGATTTTGAAATTTTAATTGTAAGTGATGCAAGCCGCGGGAAAGACGGGCAGGGCAGGGCTGCAAAAAAGCTGGTAAAGCTTGCACAAAAAGAATGTGATGCTTTTAGAAAATCACATAAGCTTTCAAAAATCAAAATCAGGTTTATTGAACACCGCGAAAATCATGGTATTCTTGAGGTACGCCGAAACCTTTGTAATGAGTCCTGTGGGGAATATATTTGCTTTGTCGACAGCGATGATGAACTGGAAGAAGGGGCGCTTGTGTCATTGTCGGGCTTGACCCGGCAATCTTTTGACATCATTCAGGGAAAATCTACTTCTGGCATGTTTGATGAAAATGGAAATTTTATTCCTTCAAAAGTAAATCGTTATAGTTCAATTACAATAGGCGAACTTAAAGAACATCAGATTTTTCATGAATGGGTAACAAATGGTAAAATTACCGGGGTTGTCTGGGGGAAGCTTATAAAACGTTCGCTTCTTGTAAAAGCCTTTGAAAATATTCCTTATTCAGAATGCAATATGGCCGAAGACTATCTTATTTCTTTTTTTGTAAATCAGTTTGCAAAAGTTTATGTAGGTATTGATTCAAAGGTTTACCGCTACCGTATAACAAGTGGAGTAAGTTCCTCACGAAAAATTGATACTCTTCGAAAGTGGGAAATGATTTGTTCTACGGCAAATGTTTTTACTGTAATTGTTCAATGGATTAATGAAAACGAAAGCACTTCAGAAATCACACCGGAAGAGCTCCAGTATATAAAACGTCAGACTTCTGTTTACCTTGCAAACAACCTTAAGCAGATGAAAGCAACTGTTGTTCCGGAACTTCAGGAACAGGCACGTCGGCTGTTGTATGATTACTGGGGTGAACATTTTGTGGAAACGATAGAATTGAAAACAAATTAATTTTATGTTAATCTCAACGAATACAACTAAAAAAGCCACTGGCGGCCTTACCCGGAGCGTCGTGGCGAAAAAATCACAAAACGGCCCACGCCAGAGTCGTAAGGAGATACAAATGGCAAATAACGAAAAAGACACACACGCATGTACCCTGGACAAAATCATCAGCTTGTGTAAGAGAAGAGGCTTTGTTTATCAGGCTTCAGAAATCTACGGAGGCCAGGCAGGTGCATGGGACTATGGTCCGCTCGGTGTAGAATTCAAAAGAAATATTCAGAATGAATGGTGGCACTACATGACTCAGCTTCACGACGATGTAGTTGGTCTTGATTCTGCTATCTTCCAGCATCATACAACATGGAAGGCTTCTGGTCACGTTGACCACTTCTCTGACCCAATGGTTGACTGTATTGAATGTAATGCACGTCACCGCGCAGATAAATTGATTGAAGACTTTGTTGCAGCTAATCCTGATGTAAACCCGGGAAAGCCTGTTGATACAATGACACACGACGAGATGAAAGCATTTATTGATGCAAATATCAACTGCCCGACTTGTGGAAGCAAAAACCGTAAATATACTGCAGTCCGCGAATTCAACCTTATGTTCAAAACATATCAGGGACCAATCGCAGATGACAGCCATTTGATTTATCTTCGTCCTGAAACATGTCAGGGTATCTTCACAGACTTTAAGAACATTGTTCAGTCTAACCGTATGAAAGTCCCATTTGGCGTTGCACAGGTTGGTAAATCATTCCGTAACGAAATCATCTTCAAGAACTTCATTTTCCGTACATGTGAATTTGAACAGATGGAAATGGAATACTTCTGTAAGCCTGGAACTGAAGACGAAACCTTCGACCGCTGGAGAAAAGACCGCTGGCAGTTCTACTTAAAGTACGGTATCCCGGAAAAGCAGCTCAAGTGGCACCACCACGACAAGCTTGCTCACTATGCAAAAGACGCATACGATATTACATATAACTTCCCAATCGGATTTGAAGAAATTGAAGGTATTCACAGCCGTACAGACTTTGACCTTTCACAGCATCAGACATACTCAAAGAAGGATATGTCTTATATCGACCAGGAAGACGGAAACAAGAAATACGTTCCATACGTAATCGAAACTTCTGCAGGTTTGAACAGAAACTTCCTTATGTTCCTTTGCGAAGGCTACGAAGAACAGAACGTTGCTGCACCTGGAGAACCAGAAGACTACAGAACAGTTCTTCACCTTGACCCACGTCTTGCACCTATCACAGTTGCAGTTCTTCCACTTATGAAGAAAGACGGTCTTGCAGAAAAGGCAAAGGAAATCCAGCACATGCTCAAGGAAGACTTTGTAACAGACTACGATACTTCCGGAACAGTAGGTAAACGCTACCGCCGCCAGGACGAAGTTGGAACTCCTTTCTGCGTAACTGTAGACTACGACACAATTCAGGAAAAGAAAGAAGACGGCACACCAAACGACCTGTTCAACACAGTAACAGTCCGCTACCGCGACAGCATGGAACAGGAACGCGTTGCACTTGATGACCTGGTATTCTTTATCCAGAAGGCTATTAAGAACTACAAGCCTGTGCAGAAGTAGTACGACATGGAGTACGTTCGTTTAGGAAAGACAGACTTATTAATTTCCCGTGTGGCTTTTGGTGCGATGCGCCTTGCAGATGCTTCAAGTGATGAAGAAGCTGCAAAAATTGTGCGTACTGCCTACGATGCGGGAATTAATTTTTTTGATGTTTCCCATCAGACTCCCGTGAGCGAAAAGCTTTTGGGAGAAGCTTTGTTTGATATTAAGCGCAACGTATTCCTTTCTACTGCTACAAGCGCAAAAACTTCGGCCGAAATAAAAGCAGATCTTGAAGAAAGCCTTATGACTCTTCATTGCGATACTGTAGATTTGTATCAGCTCGAAGTTAATAAATTTCTTCCGTTGCAGGGTGGGGCAGACAAAATCTACGAAACCCTGCAGGAACTTAAAGAACAGAAAAAAATAAATCACTTTGGAATAGTTACTACAAATTTTGAAGTTGCTGTAAAAGCTGTTGAATCTGAACAGTATGAAACGCTTCAGTTTCCGTTCAGCATGATAAGTTCTCCGCATACAATTGAACTTGTAAAGCTTTGCGAAGAACACGATGTTGGCTTTATTGCAATGCAGCCGCTTGGTGGCGGACTTGTAGATAATATTCCGCTTGCCTTTGGTTTTTTAAGTCAATATGAAAACGTGATTCCAATCTGGGGTGCACATACTCTGGAACAAATGAAACAAATACTTTTCTTTAATGAGCATCCGCCTGTTATTGACGAAAAGTTTCATGAGGATGTGGAAAGGATAAGGAATTTCTTTAATTAAGCAAACTCGCTTATATCTACGTCTTCTGTAGATGCCATGTTTGGTCTGTTGGCGTCGGTAACAGTAATCTGAGGTTTTGGTTCCTGTGGAGCTGCTGCTGCTTCGGCCTGTGCCTCTTCAATATCCTTATACTTATCTTTTACAAGTGCAAGAATATCTTTTTCCTCATCCTTAGAAAGAATACGCACAATGTTTATGCCGTTGCTTCCTGTAGGACTAACCTTTGGCGAACCGTCTGCTTCTTTTTCTGTAAGATACTGAATAATCGGAGTTTTTGGATTGTCCGGATTTGTATCAATAACCTGAGCAATCTTTCTGTTAGAAAGATATACGTATGAGCCAATAGGGAAGAGCGAAACTGTATAAAGCAATCCGCGGATAATACTGTCATCGTAAGAGCGTTCTTTGTTCTGCAAAAGTTCAACAATTGCTTCAAATGTAGAACGACCAGTTTTGTAAGAACGTGGAGAAGAAATTGCTTCATAAGAACATGCAACAGAAATAATCTTTGCGTTGTTAGAAATCTTATCGCCAGACTTTTTCTGAGGATATCCTGTTCCGTTTTCTTTTTCGTGATGTTCAAGTACACCAAGCTGAATGTTCAACGGGAAGTTCAAATCTTTTACAATTGTATATCCAAGAACCGGATGTTTTAAAATCTGTGAGCGTTCACCTGGAGTAAGCTTTTTGTCTGTCATGTAAATCTGTGGTGGCAGACGGAGCATACCAATTTCGTGAAGAATACTTGTAACACCCAAATCTACCATCTTAGAAAGAGGCATATGAAGCTGAAGTGCAATTGCAATTGCTAAAACAGTTGTACGCATTGAGTGAGTAACAAGGAAGTTCTTTTTTGTTGCACTTTCTGCAGGGTTTACACGTAAAATAAAGCGTTTGTTTTCCTTAATGAATACACAAAGCTCTTTTACGGTTTCAGACAAATCATCCTGATCAATTTCTTTATGAGTTGCATAGTGAGTAAATACACTTTCGATATAGTTCATGTATTCTTCATACACTTTTTCAACCATATCCATTCGTGCTTTATCACTGTTGTCGAGCTGAATATTTTTAGAGCGCTCAATTGCTGCCTTAAGGGATTCACCCATTTTAGGAGCATTTGAATCATCCTTATGGTCATCTGCACCAGTGCTTACAGAAATACCAATATCGCCTCCAAGGCTAAGATTTCCTTCGCAATAGAAAGAATCAAATTCCCATTCTTTAAGCGCTTTAATGAGTTCATTAGTTACAGGGGCGGTTTGTGGTAAAAGTACAAATGTACTGTCTATCATCAAATCGCCGGTAAAGGTGAGGTTTTCATGTAAAGAATCAGCTGTGATAGTATCCATGTTTTCTCCGCTAATTGCGCTCCATTACTATTTTAATTACCTTTTAATAATTCTGCAATATCTGGACGCTTCCATCTTACAGCAACTGTATATGGTGTGTCACCAGCAACATTTTTAACATTTGTTGCTATACCATATGATAACAGAAGTTTAACAGTTTCGATAGAGGAAGTTTTTGCTGCATAGTGCAGAATGGTATTTCCCTGAATATCGCTTAAGCTTGCTGCATATTTTACGATATTCTCAATCATCTTTTTATTATTCTTTTCAAGTGCAATTGTTACACCATTTGTTCCTTTTTTATCAATTGTCTGGAACGGATTTGCGCCTTTTTCCAGAAGGATTTCTGCCATATTTACATCGTTTGCTTCTATTGCATAATTGAGTGGTGTATAGCCGTCTGCATTACGTGTATCTAATGGAAATCCTTTTTCTATAAGAGTTCTTAAAAGTTTTGTGCTTCCCTTGTTCTTTACAACAATATGAAGCGGTGAATTACCGTCGCTGTCTGTAATGTTGTATGAGTTTCCAAGAACTTCGTTGATTATTGAAATATCTTTGTTCAAAACAATAGAGAATGGAGTATTTCCTTCCTTATCGCGTGAAAGTGGATTTCCACCTGCATTGCGAATAAGTGCAATAATTTCTGTATTACCCATATAGGCTGCTTCGTGGTATGCGTTTTGACCGTTGATCTGCTGAAGGTTCGGATTTGCACCATAGCTTAAAAGAAGCTTTACAATCTGTGCATTCTGGGCCCGGATTGTGTCCATAAGGATTGTAATTCCGTTAGCATCACAGCTGTTAGGGTCGGCTCCGTTTTCAAGAAGATATTTAGTAACTTCATATTTGTTTGCAATTACTGCTTCTGCAAGCGGAGATTTTCCTGCACTGTTCTGAGCGTTGATATTTATTCCAAGCTGAATTAATTTTTCTGCTGATTTTTGAGCACCCCAGCGTACGGCAATATGGAGTGGTGTGCTTCCAAGATTGTCGCGGTCTTTTACAGAAGCGCCTCCATCTACTAAGAGCTGGATAATCTGCGGATTGTTGCTCTTTGCTGCGTTGAAAATACAGGTTTCGCCGTTTGCATTTTTTGCATTTATGTCTGCACCCTTTTCAAGAAGTGTTTTTATTGCACCGGCATATTCCCAGTCTGCAGCATAATGAAGAACAGTGTTGCCGCTGCCGTCTGTAGAAACTATTGTTCTTGAAGTAATAAGCCAGTTCTGAAGCTTTCCGCCTTCTTTAAGGGCAAGTCTGAGAGGTGAATTGTTATCTTTATTTGTAGAGAAAATATCTGCGCCTTTTTCGAGCAGCAGCATTCCAATCTGTTCCATGTTTTTTGTACATGCAAGGAAGAGTGGCGAATCACCGTTTTTATTTCTTATATTAACATCCTGTGTAAGTCCGATTATATGCTGGATTTTAGCCATAGGGGCGTTATTTATAAGTGCAATATGAAGCGGTGTGTTTCCTTCTGAATCCTGTGTGTTACAGTTACTTTCGTTTAAGGTTGCTTCAAAAACATCATTGCTCATTTCAAAAGCCATGCTCAGCGGTGATTTTCCGTGAGTATCCTGAGTATGAATGCTTGCACCGTTAGCAGTAAGATATTTGATTGTCTGAATATCTTCTGACTGAATTGCAATTGCAAGAGGAGTTACACCTTCCTTGTTGCGCGCGTTTATGTCTGCACCGTTTGAAGTGAGTGTGCGGATTACTGATGAACCTGCGTGGAGCATTGTTGCAGTGTGAAGAACTGTGTCGCCGTAAGTGTCTGCCTGGTTCAAATCTGCTCTATAGCGTATAAGAAGCTCATAAGTTTTTGCAAGTTTATTCTGCGGAATTATGAGCATAATAGGAGTTTTTCCAAGATTATCTTTTGCGTTGATGTTTGCACCTGCATCGAGCAGCATCTGTGCAATTTCAAGGTTTCCATAGCGTACTGCTTCGTGAAGTGGTGTTGCACCGGAACTGTCCTGAACGCTTGTGTTTGCGTTGTTTTCCAAAAGATATGCTGCAATTGCCTTGTGAGCCATAATTGCACTTAAATGAAGCGGAGTCTGGCCGTCATCTAAACGAAGATTTAAATTACGTGCAGCAACTGCATCCTGGAAATAAGAAAAGTCTGTTTCTACAGGGTCTGCGCCTGCCTGAATTAATACTGCGGCAATTTCTACAGAATCTGTATTGTTTATGTCTTCAAAAGCAAGATCAAGAGGAGCTTTTCCGTCTTCGTCTTTTACAGAAATTGGAAGCCCTGCCTTTATACAGGCATTTACACCGCGAAGATTTTTTGCAAGAACAAAGTAGTGAACTAAAGTTTTACCGTTGTCATAACGTATAGAGGCTGCATCTTCGTTTATGAATACATCGTAATAGCGTGGATCGCGTTCGAGAGCAAGATCAAGTGCAGTCTGACCTTTTCCGTTTCTGGCAAAAAGATTTTCACCTACTTTTGCAAGAATTTTAGCTGCGCTGTAGGCATCGTTTTCAATGGCAACATGAAGGGGAGTGTCGCCGCTTTTATTTTTGATTTCTGAATCTGCTCCCTTGAACAAAAAGTATTCAATAGAACCGGAATCATCAAGTGCCGCACAAAGGTGAAGCAATGTGTTTCCGTCTGAGTCTCGTGCATTAATATCTGTGTCAATCTGGAATAAGCTGCGTGCTTTGTCTGTCTGGCCTTCTTTTATAAGGTCAAGCGCCGACTTTGGTTTTTCTTCGACTGGTTTTGAAACACAGCCAGCTCCCAACATTAAAATTGCAGCAACAAAAAAAGATGTAAATGTTAATTTTCTATTCATATATCCCCTCTAATATAATTAGAACATTTCTCTATCGTTTATATCGGAGGGAATTGGAACTAATGTTAGGAATTTTTTTTCGTCATTGCGAGGAGCATAGCGACGTGGCAATCCATGTATTTGAATTCTTTTTTGTATGTGGATTGCCACGCTTCGCTCGCAATGACGCCTGCGGTCCCTGAGCCTGTCGAAGGGCTATTTACTACACTCGTTACATATCCCCCAAAGGTTCGTCTGAATCTTAGAAAGCGAGAACCCCTGTGGCATGAGCCCTGTGTAGCTGTCCTGGGATGGGACTTTGTCTTCATCAAGGAAAATATCAAAGATTTTACCGCATTTTGTGCATTTAAAATGGTAGTGATTACGCATTTCGGCATCAAAACGAAGCTTGTCATCTTCTATTTTAATTGACTGAACAATATGTTTTTCTTCAAAAAGCTTGAGTGTATTGTAAACTGTTGTTTTAGAAAGAGTAGGGTAAATTGGATTGAGCGCGTCATAAACTGTTTCTACATCAGGGTGAACCGGGTGCTCACATAAATAGGCGTAAATTGCTGTACGTTGAATCGAAGGCCGTATTCCCGCATCCTGTAATGTTGTGTGATACTGCTTTGTCATCTGCATATAAATATCCTTATTCTACAAAATTGTAATCATTATAATAATGTATTTATTCAAAAAAGTCAAATTTGCCTTTTTAAATTCTTTTTATTATATTTATAGGTATGGCAAGTATTTTTGATGATGATGTAAATGCGGGATCGATTATCCCGACTGAAAATATGCTTCCGGATAAGCTGTTGATTATTCCTTTGCAGTCGCGGCCGATTTTTCCGGGGATTTTTACGCCTCTTATGATTAATGCGCCTGAAGATGTTAAGGTTGTTGAAAAGGCGTACGAGGAAGGTGGATTTTTGGGAATTATTATGCTCAAAAACGAAACCGAAACTCCAACTGCTGCTGATATGTACAAGGTTGGTACTGCAGCACGCATTCTTAAAAAGGTAAATCTTCCAGACGGCGGAATCAATATTTTTATTTCTACAGTAAAGCGATTTAAGATACGCAAGGTTTTGCATAGTTCGGCACCGGTTGCTGTTGCAGTTGAATATCTTGAAGAAGAAGAGGCAGATACTTTTGAAGTAAAAGCTTTGACCCGTGCATTGCTCAGCGAAATGAAGGAGGTTAGTGAAAACAATCCTTTGTTCAGCGAAGAAATGCGCCTCAATATGGTAAATATTGATAACCCCGGAAAAATTGCCGACTTTATTGCTTCTATATTAAATGTAGATAAAGTTGAACAGCAAAAGATTCTTGAAACTCTGAACGTTCGTGCCCGCATGGAGCAGGTTTTGATTTTCATTAAAAAGGAACAGGAACTGCTGCGCGTTCAAAAGAAAATCCAGCGCGAGCTTAATGACCGTGTAGAAAAAAATCAGCGTGAATATTTTTTGCGTGAAGAATTAAAATCTATTCAGGAAGAGCTTGGCGAAACTATAGGCGGCGATGCAACCGACTACCAGAAATTCAAAAAGGCAATTGAAGAGCTTAAGCTTACCGGCGAAGTTTTAGAAACAGCCAGAAACGAGCTTGAAAAACTGCGCATGATGGAGCCTGGTTCTTCTGAATATATGGTTACCCGAAATTACCTTGATCTTATCTGTAATCTTCCATGGGACACAGAAGGTAGTTCTAAAATGGACGACTTTTCTCTGAGTGAAGCGCAGAAGGTTTTGGAAAAGGATCACTTTGGTCTTGATGATGTAAAGAAGCGAATTGTTGAATATCTTGCCGTACGCAAAATGAAGAATGACAGCAAGGGTTCAATCCTCTTGCTTGTAGGCCCTCCTGGTGTTGGTAAGACAAGCGTTGGCCGTTCAATTGCAACTGCCATGAAAAAGCCGTTCTTCCGATTCAGCGTTGGCGGTATGCGTGATGAAGCCGAAATTAAAGGTCACCGCAGAACATACATTGGTGCCATGCCTGGTAAAATTATTCAGGGACTCAAGATTACAAAGAACGCAAGCCCAGTCTTTATGATTGATGAAGTTGATAAGATGGGTTCAAGTCATAACGGCGACCCTGCAAGTGCTCTGCTCGAAGTTCTGGACCCTGAACAGAATGTTTCTTTCCGCGATGATTATCTTGATTTGCCGTTTGATGTTTCTAATGTCTTCTTTATTTTGACTGCGAATACCTTGGATAGTATTCCGTCCCCGCTTCTCGACCGTGCAGAAATTATTCAGCTTAGCGGTTACATCGACCAGGAAAAATTTGAAATTGCAAAGAAATATCTTATTCCAAAGAACCTCGAAAAAAACGGCTTGAAAAAAGGCCAGGTAAAATACACAAAGAGCGCACTCATGACAATTGCAGAAGAGTATGCAAGAGAAGCCGGCGTACGCCATTTTGAAAAATGCCTCGACAAGATTCACAGAAAGCTTGTTACAGAAATAGTACAGAATGCCGACACTGGAAACACGGGGTCCCTGAGCCTGTCGAAGGGCCCAATCACCATCGACTCCCCCGACTTGGCAAAGTATTTAGGCAAACCCGACTTCGACGAAAGCCAGATAAAAACCGCAAAGGTCCCTGGAACCGCAATTGGTCTTGCCTGGACAAGCATGGGCGGCGACACTTTGCTGTTAGAAGCAGTAAGCTTTGCCGGAAAAGGTGCGTTAGTTCTTACAGGTCAGATGGGCGACGTAATGAAAGAATCAAGCCAGATAGCCTTTAACTGGGCACGCAAGTATGCAATTCAAAAAGAAATTAAAGATGCCAAATGGTTTGAAGATAACATTGTGCATCTTCATATTCCTGAGGGCGCAACTCCAAAGGATGGCCCAAGTGCAGGTATCACAATGGCAACAACCTTTGTTTCGCTTTTGATAAGTAAAAAGATAAAGCCTCATCTTGCTATGACAGGTGAGCTCAGTCTCACTGGACAGGTATTGCCAATTGGGGGCCTCCGCGAAAAGACAGTTGCCGCCAAACGAAACAAAATCAAAACCATAATAATCCCAAAAGCAAACGAGCGCGACCTTGAAGAAATCCCGGCCTAGGTAAAAGAAGGCTTGAAGTTTATTCCAGTAACCGACGTTATGCAGGTTATAGAAAATGCGTTTTAGCCCCGCCATCAAGGAGTAATCAATGTCAGTCAATGTAATATATTCAACCGAACGAAAAATCTCATCTGCATACCTGGACTCATCTGTAAGGCTTGGAATTTCCCACGCCGCCAAAATGATTCAGGACAACGTAACCGAATGCTTCGGAAGCTTTTCCTGCGACGGCGTAACCTACAAACAAAAATACAACGCCTTCTGGGTTTTCACAAAAGCCAAATTCAGCTTTGCAGATTTCCCAGCCTGGAAAGAAACAGTTACAACAACAAGCTTCCCGGTAGACAACGGAGGCCTCAGAACTCACATAAATACTGTAATCAAAGACAAAGAGGGCAGAGCAGTCATAACCGCAAATCAGGAAGCCTGCGTCTTAAGCTTTGAAACTCACAGACCTGTAAAGCTGGATCAGGTGGGCTTCCCTTCAGAGAACCTCCCCGAAGCAGTTTTTACAGCCCCATTCGAACGCTTTGAAGTAGACGCCTCTGAATATGAATTTGCCTACGAGCAGAAAGTGCGCTACAGCCTCATAGACATGTCTCACCATGTAAACAACACAGAGTACATAAACTTAGCGCTGGACGTTTTCACAGAAGAATATTTACTGAGCCATCCAATCAAAGAACTTGAAGTTCACTACACCGGTGAAACAAAAGAAGGCGAAACTTTGAAAGTATACAAGTGCACAAAAGATTCCCGCACCTACGTACAGATTAAAGCAGAAGACCGTCTTGTTTTTGAGTGTTATTTTTTGTTTTAATAATCTGTAATTGTGTTTATAAGGCAATTATATCTTCTACTGTAACTTTCTAAGGTATAAAAAGGTTTTATTAATATGAAAAAGTTTTTATCTGCATTGATATTAATATTTGTTTTTTGTTCTTATGTATCTGCTAAATCATTTGATTTCTTCTGGGATTTTGGAACTGCTTATATTGGTGGAAATGTCAGCAAAAATGACAACCTTGCTCCATTTGAATGGGAAGCAGATATTCAGGTTCTTGATTTCAGGTTGGAAGGGGTGAATGGTTTAACGTTTGCCTTTTCGCCGTTTAATTGCTGGTGTATTTTGAATCCCCCTCAAGACCAGGATATTCATCTTATTACTTTTGCAAATTTTACTGCTGCATACGACATATTTAAACATGAACGGAATATCGAACTTGCCCCATATGTTTCTGCGTATGCCGGCGCATTGGAAGGAATAGAAAAGTTTCGTGTTGATGCCGGGCTTGTTTTTAATGTTTATTCTTCGCTTATCTGGCCTGAAGAAATGATAGAAGCAGAAGAAACGTCTCATCTGCGAGGAGAACTTCTTTCTGCAAAGCTGGGTGTCCGCCTGAATGAATTAAAGCCACAGTTTTATTTTGATTTTGGTATGAACATAATTGCTCTTGGAATGGTCTTATTCTCTGGTGACCCTAAAGACTTAGAACCGTGTTCGTATCCTTAAGTCTGTGTGAATGTTCCTGAAGATCTAAATTTGGAGCTTTTATGTCTGTTTATTTTTGGATTACGATATTGTTTGTATGGGTGGCAGCGGTAGCGTTGTCGCCATTACTGTTTACGCAATTATTCGAAAGCATAGAAAGTAATATTTTTTTAAATTCCCATAAAAAATCGTATTCATATTGAAAATTTATGGTGATTTTTGAGATTTTAGATAATAATGCCATAAAATAAGCTTGAAATCCTCAAAATTTATGGTTTCCTGACATTTTTATAAGCGTTTTTGTCTCAAAAGACATGATTTTGCAGATAAATACCATAAAAAACGTGTAAAAAATAGTAAAATTTATGGTATTTTTGCTTTTACTGTAGTATTTTCCTGTTAAAAAGGATGTGCACTTTGTGAAAATGCCATAAAAAATGCGTAAAAACCTTAGATTTTATGGCAAACAATACAGATTCATTAAAAACATTACAAAGAATGTCATTTCCATGGTTAAAATATTCACAAAATAGCTAAAATATTGCAAAAAGGCTAGAATTTACTTGCCGTCTACTCAATTCATTTATATATTTAAATCATACTTAAGGAGGAAAGGAGCGTATTATTTGAATATCAATAAATTTGACGCATTATTGGACACTGTGCAAGCTTATCTGGCACAATTTCGCCAGCAATTTGAGTTAGTTACAAAACGACTCAAAGCCGCCCCAGACGGAAGCCTTAAAATTGTAAAGAAAGGTTGCCGCACAGAACTGTATCACCGTACCAGCAAATCCGACCGCGAAGGTATCTACCTTAACAAGTCACATCTCACACTTGCAAAAAATCTTGCTCAAAAAGACTATGACGCCCGCGCTGCAAAAATTCTCCAAAACAAAATAAAACTCCTGTCCGCTGTCGAAAAGACCTACTCCCAAAACAATCTGGAGCACCTGTACGACACTTATCCTCAGAAAGTCCAGCAATTCATAAAGCCTCTAGCACTTTCTCAAGAAGAATACTGCAAACGTTGGGAAGCCGTAACCTACAAAGGCCGACCCTTTGACAACACTACTACAGCCTATATTTCGGACAATGGCGAGCGTGTTCGTTCAAAGTCCGAGCTCATAATAGCGAATGCACTGTTTCATTCAAAGGTGCCATATCGCTACGAATATCCGATCCTCATAAAAGGGGCAGGAGAGTTCCACCCGGACTTTCTGTGCCTAAACCCGCACACAGGCAACGAAATACTTTGGGAACATTTTGGTCTTATGGATAATGAGGACTACCGTAACAATGCAATTTCAAAATTGGCAAAATATTCAGAAGCAGGTTTTGTTCCGGGAAAGAATTTCATTTATACAATGGAAACAACCGCGACACCGCTCAATTCTCGATTTGTGAAAAAACTAATACAGGAAAACTTCGCTACTTAAAAGTAACCTGCGACCCTTCAACCTTTTTACTCTCATAAACACCTTCGTCGACAAGCTTGTATTTTTCGGCAAAGTTTACGGAGGTGCCTGGCTTTATGATTGTGGCACCAATACTTGCAGTTATTTTTCGGTCACCAAGTTCTGGGATTTCTATTGTTTCAAGGTTTGCTATAAAGCGTTTGATAATCTGGTTTGCAATTTTCTTAGTTGTTACCTCTGCAGCATAAGCAGAGAACTCATCTCCACCTAAACGGAATACAATATCATGCTCGCGGAAGGTTGATTTAAGACATTTTGCAACCTGAATAATAACCTGGTCTCCTACACCATGACCAAAGGTATCGTTGATTGACTTAAAGTGGTCAACATCAAGAAGAATAAGAAAGCCGCCGTCTCCGTTTTTAAGGTGTTCAGTTACTTTTTTCTCGCCGCTTACTCGGTTTAAAAGAGTTGTCATCTGATCGGTTTCGGAAAGTGCAATAAGCATTTCTTTTTCTTTTGCATCCCTAATCATTTTATCAATGTTCATAAAACCGACAATTACAGTATCAGAGTTGAGCTTCATAAATTTGAACTCATAAAAATGCAGTTCGCCCGATTCTTCTACACGGTAGCTCGAAGAGTATTCATCTATATCTGTAAGCTTTTCAATTACAGTATCAAGGGCTATTGCCTTTTTCATAAAGTTTCTGTCTTCTGTGTAAACACGCTGATCAATATATTCAGTAAAGAAGCTTACGTAAGTAGAATCAAGAGAATCGTTGTTCTTAAAGGAATCAGGAATATAGCCCGACAGTTTGATTGGTTTTATTGTACGGGTTGTAACTCTTATGCTTATAATATTAGCATAATCGCGGCTCAAAGCATTTACAATATTAAACTGTTCCAAAAGATCAAACTCATTTTTCTTGTTTTCATCTATATCAATAAAGAGTCCTACAAAGACAAGAGGAGAACCGTCTGCATCGCGAATAACATTTCCGGCTGCGTGGTACCATCTCCAGCCCTTGTCCTTTGTTAAGAGTCGGTATTCTACATCGTAAACTGTTTTACCTGTGGTATCATTTACAGTATCCCAGAAGGCTTTTAAAACCTTGGCCTTATCACTTTTATGCAGCCTGTCTGACCACGATTCCAGTTTATCAGGAAATTCTTCTTCTGAGTCAAAGCCAACAAGCTTACGGAAGGTATCGGACCAGATGCATTTTACAACCTGCTTATTTTCATCAAACTCCATTGTCCAAGGTCCGGAATCAAGTACGGAGTGAATAATCTGCATGGCCTGGGTTTCTTTATTAAGTTTTTCGTAGGCCTGCTTTGTTTTATGGCTTATATCCTTTTCACGATTAATCATGTGTTTTGAATTGGCTCTTATTACCAGAACCAGAATAATAAAGAGCAGCAAGATTACTGCAACTGTGATAATGGCATGAATCCTTGTATTGTGCATAAGAGAAGAAATGCTGGAACCAATCTGTTCTCCAATCGAAGTTTCGTATACAAGAATTGTAAGCATCCAGCCTGTGTTACTAACCGGAACATAATACAGGTGGGCAGTTTCATCACCATAGATAAGGTCAACAAAGTTAGATTGACCTTCATTAAAATCCTTTTTAATTTTTTGAACTTTTTCTTCGTTTACGTTAAGGCTTTTTATAGCAGAAAGAATATTTTGTCCAACAGCAAATTTTCCAAACTCTGATTTTGTCAGACTTTCACCGTTTTTATAATACAGATTAAAAAAGATATCCATATTATCTTGACGGTAAGTCATTGCCTGCATCATCTGGTCAATATTTATTTCTACAAAGCAGGCAGTAATTTTTGAATTATTAAAATATATTCCAGAAACTGGAACGGCCATAAAAAGCTGCTTGTCTCCGCCGTAGTTTGTAACTGTAGAATAAATAGGCTGGGTTATCTGCTGGGCCAGAAAAGGATATCGGGTTTGTCCAGAGAAGGTACTGTGAGAGGTGTAAACAAGCCCGTTCTCATCTACAAGGGCAAAGGTGTCCAGCCCAAACAGATTTCTCATGTTTCCAAGATAGCTTCTGAAGTTTTTTACTGAACTTAAATCTTCTTCAGAAATTACCGAAAGCGCATTGTTTATGTAATTCCTTTTTTTAGTAAGCTCTTCCACAACAAGGGTAGTGCGGCTTTTAGCAATTTCCTGGATAAAGAAGGAACTGAGTTTTGTAATTGCGCTGTCTGTTGTTTGACGAGTTTTTTCCGAAGTTCTTAATGAAAGAATAAGAAGTGTTAGAAAGAGCAGGACAATAAAGCCTACGAAACTGAACTGTATTATTCTTTTTACATGTTTTTTCATTCCGGCACCTCTAATCAATTACACCATAAAGCGAGCGCAAAAGGCCGGCTGCATCTTTTTGATAAAAGACGGTTGTTATTTCTTCTGTTTTTTCCGGATACAAACTTCCCGGTAAAACTCCATCTGCAATTTTAACGGCAGTGGTAATTGTATCAAAACCAATTGAGTAGCAGTCCTGAATGGCAAGCGCATAAATAATTCCGTCGCGCATATATTTAAGGGCACGCTCATCATGGTCCATGCCTACAATTATTACCTTTCCGGCTTTTCCTGCTTCCTGGACTGCACGTCCGGCTCCTACAGAATTACTCATATTGCAGCAGATAATTCCGTTGAGGTCTGGGTAGGCGGCAAGGAAGTCCTTGGTAAAATTGTAGGCCTTTACGTCGTTGTCTTCATCGTATTTTACATCTACAAGTTCAATGCCTTCATATTTTGCAAATACTTTTCTGGCACCCTTTGCGCGGTCTTCGTGGCAGGGAGCTCCTTCGTTTCCTACAAGCATTGCAACCTTGCCCTTGTAATTAAGATACCGGCAGAGGGCTTCGGCAAGGTCCATGCCGTCTTCCATGTTGTGGGTGTTTCCTACATAGGCAATTCTGTTACAGCCGTTTTCTTTGCCCGAATCCGAGCTTGAAAAAGTCATAACCTTGTGGCCTTGTGCAATAATCTGATTGATTACAGGAGTTACAATGTCTATATCTGCAACGTCAACTCCAAGAACATCGTACTCGTTTAAGGCAGCTGCTTTTTTTATGCGCTGAACCTGGTCGTAAGCAGACATTTCTTCCGGAGCGCGGTAATCGTAGGTAATGTGAATGCCTTTTTCTTCAAACTGGCGTACTGCATCTTCCATGCCAAGGGCAACCGCATCCCACCAGGAATGAACTATTTTATAGGTAAAATAAAAGTTATAGTCTGTTTTTTGAGGCTTATAGGAATCAAGGTATTCCTTATTAATTACATTTGATTGAGGGATTGTTTCAAAAGAGTCACTCTGATTTCTTGAAAGAGCATTATCGTTATTATTTTTGCCGGGGCCTTTTGCGGTCCTGTTTGAACAGCCTGACACTACGAGCACAAAGGCAAGGACGGTCAAGCAGAGGAAATATTTGTCACACCTATTTCTTCTCATGTCTTGAACTCCGGATG